>CABSMS010000066.1 GCA_902478885.1 uncultured Collinsella sp.
ACTGGGAATGTTTTGTGCTTCTGCGTGCCGGCGTGGCGCGTAGACAGTCCATGAATGTAAGGAGTAAACATGCCGTCAACCGTTTTGGTCGGTGCCCAGTGGGGCGATGAGGGCAAGGGTAAGATTTGCGACCTGGTCGCCGGCGACTTCGATGCCGTCGTGCGCTATTCGGGCGGCAACAACGCCGGTCACACCATCGTCGTCAACGGCAAGAAGTACGGCCTGCACCAGGTGCCCTCCGGCATCATGTATTCCGATCACGTGTCGGTGATCGGTAACGGCTGCGTCGTCAACCCCAAGGTCGTCCTTGAGGAGATCGACATGTTCGAGGCCGACGGCATCACCACCAAGAACCTCAAGATTAGTGGCAACGCGCATGTCATCATGCCGTACCACATCGATCTGGATGGCGCCTTTGAGCAGAAGCTCGGCAAGAAGAACATCGGTACCACCAAGCGCGGCATCGGTCCGTGCTATCAGGACAAGATGGCCCGCATCGGCCTGCGCATGCAGGACATGCTGGACGAGGCACTGTTCCGCGACAAGCTGGAGACCGCTCTTGCCCGCGTGAACCCCGAGCTTGAGCTCATCTACAACCTGCCCACCTACACCGTGGACCAGATTTGCGACGAGTATCTGCCCATGGCCGAGCGCCTGCGCCCCTACATCACCGAGACGAGCTTGCTGCTCAACAACATGATCGACGAGGGTAAGGACCTGCTGTTTGAGGGCGCCCAGGCCACGCTGCTCGACATCGACCACGGCACCTATCCGTACGTGACGTCTTCCAACTGCACCGCCGGCGGCGCCATTACCGGCTCCGGCGTGGGCATGAAGAACGTTGACCGCGTGCTGGGCGTCATGAAGGCCTATATCACCCGCGTCGGTTCGGGCCCCATGCCCACCGAGCTTTCCTATGAGTCCGAGGCCGGCCACACGCTGACCGAGGAGGGCTATGAGTACGGCGTGACCACCGGTCGCCGTCGTCGCTGCGGCTGGTTCGACGGCCCCATCGCCAACTACGCCTCGCGTGTCAACGGCCTCACCGATATCGCCCTGACCAAGCTCGACGTGCTTTCGGCTTTCGACACCATCAAGGTGTGCGTGGCCTACGACGTCGATGGCGAGCGCTACACCAGCGTGCCCGAGCATCAGGTGCGCTTTGAGCATGCCAAGCCCATCTACGAGGAGCTCCCCGGCTGGAAGTGCGACATCACCGGTTGCCGCAGCTTTGATGAGCTGCCGCAGGAGGCTCAGGACTACGTGACGTTTATCGAGGATCTGGCACACACCCGCGTGACGTTCATTGGCGTCGGCGCCGGTCGCGAGCAGATCATCAACCGATTCTGGAAGTAATCGGGACTATTTGGTTATTGCGATATACCCCTTTGCAGCCCAAGCGGGCGGCCGAGGGGTATATTTGCTTGCAAAGGGCTCGCGCGGAGCGGGCCATTCATCCATAGAGGAGGCACCCTTGAAGGCGGACACTCAAACCATCGACATCCTGTTGTTGGGCAGCGGCGGCCGTGAGCATGCTTTGGCAGCTAAGCTCGCAGCATCACCGCGCGCCGGCAAGCTCTACATCGCGCCGGGCAACGGCGGCACCGCGAGCTGCGGCGAGAACGTTGTTCTCGACGACTGCGATCCTGCGGCCGTGGCGGCGTTTGCGCAGAGCCACGGATGCGGACTCGTGGTAATTGGCCCCGAGGCTCCGCTCGTGGCGGGTGTGGCCGACGCCGTGCGCGCGGCGGGTATTCTCTGCTTTGGCCCGGGTGCCGAGGGCGCCCAGATGGAGGGCTCCAAGCTGTTCTCCAAGCAGCTCATGGAGCGCGCGGGCATTCCGACGGCAGCCTACGGCTCGTTTACCGACGAGGCTTCGGCTCTCGCCTACGTGCGCGAGCAGGGCGCCCCGCTGGTCGTCAAGGCCGACGGCCTTGCCGCGGGCAAGGGCGTTATCGTGGCGACCGAACTTGAGCAGGCCGAGGAGGCCGTGCGCGAGTGCTTTGGCGGCACCTTTGGCGATGCCGGCAGCACCGTGGTCATCGAGGAGATGCTGACCGGTCCCGAGTGCTCGCTGCTGGCCTTTACCGACGGCAAGACCGTGCGCCCCATGGCCACTTCGCAGGACCACAAGCGCGCGCTCGAGGGCGACAAGGGCCCCAACACCGGTGGCATGGGCGTCTACAGCCCGGTGCCCATCGTGACCGATGAAGAGCACGCCACGATGGTGGCGGTCATGGAGCAGACCGTGGCCGAGCTTGCTGCCGAGGGCATCGACTACCGCGGCTGCCTGTATGGCGGCTTTATGCTCACCCCCGCCGGCCCCAAGGTGCTGGAGTTCAACGCCCGCTTTGGTGATCCCGAGACTCAGGTTGTGCTGCCGCGCCTTAAGAACGACCTGGTCGAGGTCATGCTCGCCTGCGCCAACTGCGAGCTCGATCAGATTGAGCTCGACTGGCGTGACGAGTGGGCCGTGGCCGTTGTCCTGACGAGCGCGGGCTATCCCGGCAGCTACGAGAAGGGCAAGGTCATCACTGGCATTGAGGATGCCGAGGCCATGGAGAACGTGACCGTGTACCACGCGGGTACTGCCGTGGTGGACGGCCAGCTCGTGACCAATGGTGGCCGCGTGCTTGCCGTGACCGCTCTGGGCGACACGTTTGAGAACGCTCGCAACCTTGCCTACGAGGCTTGCGAGAAGATTGATTTTGAGGGCAAGACCCTGCGTCACGACATCGGCCTGCGCGCGCTGCGCGGCCGCGACGCCTGGGATGCCTAAAATCCGAGAGGAATGAGACGGATGGACGAGAAGAACGAAGAGCTCGTGGACGCGCAGATCGTCGAAGAGGACAGCCGCATGTATGGGCACGCCGAGGGCGAGCCTGGTGGCGAGGTCGCTGACGAGCCGGCGCTGGTGCTGGGCGACGACGACCCGCACGATGCCGAGCTGCACGAGAAGATTCTTTCGGAGGAGTGCGCCTGGAAGGGCAAGATCCTCGACGTCCACCGTCTTGAGGTTGAGCTGCCCAACGGTCGCCGCAGCGCCCGCGATATCGTTCGCCATCCGGGTGCGGCGGCCGTCGTGGCGCTGACCGAGAGCGGCAAGATCGTACTGGTGCGTCAGTACCGCACCGCCATCGACCGCGTGACGGTCGAGATTCCCGCCGGCAAGCTCGATCCAGGCGAGGATCCGCTCGATTGCGCCAAGCGCGAACTGCATGAGGAGACGGGCTTTAGGGCTGGTCGTATTCGCTTTTTGACGTCGATTGTCACGTCCTGCGGTTTTTGCGATGAGATCATCCGCATCTACTTGGCTACCAAGCTCGAGTTTGATGCGCCCAACCCCGATGATGACGAGTTTGTCAACGTGGACCTGGTGCCGCTGCACGAGCTGATCGACGCCGTGCTCGACGGCAAGATCGAAGACGCCAAGACCGTCGTAGGCGCGCTTGCCTGCGACAGCATCGCGCACCGCTTGGGTGGGGCCGAGCTCTAGGTTACGCGGTTTTACCAAACCGCGTAACGAGTCGACGCTGCAAACGCCCCTAAGCGGCAATCTGCCTTTCAATCGTCGCTCGCGTACCGAAGTACGCGTCGCTCCTCTTTCAAGGCACCTTGCTCGCTTAGGGACGTTTTCGCTGACGCTGCCAGAACATCGGTGTTATGCTTGTTGGGACGCTTTGTTTTCAGCCTGACCGGTTCAACCGGATTTCTCACGCTATTTATTTCTCTTCGAGGATTGCATGTTTAAAAGGTTTCTCTCGTATTACGAGCCCCAGACGGGGCTTTTTGTTGCCGATACTGTTTGTGCTCTGGTGCTTGCTGCCATTGACCTTGCGTTTCCTATTATTCTGCGCAATCTGACCGGCGGGTTGTTTACCCAGGGTCAGGCTGCCATTATGCAGGCGCTCGGTATGATTGCGGTGGGACTGGTGCTGATGTATGCCATCCGCTGCGCCTGCCGCTACTTTGTGAGCTATTGGGGTCACGTGATGGGCGCGCGCATGGAGTCCAAGATGCGCGAGGACCTGTTCGACCAGTATGAGCGCTTCAGCTTTGCGTACTTCGACCGCAACAGCTCGGGCGACATGATGAGCCGCGTGGTCAACGACCTGTTCGATATCTGCGAGGCGGCGCATCACGTGCCCGAGTGGATCATCATCTGCGGCATCGAGATTATCGGCTCGTTTGTGATCCTCTTTACCATCGCCCCGGTGCTGGCGCTCGCCATGGCCGTGGTGACGGCGGCGTTTTCGGCCATCATGTTTTGGCAGAACATGCGCATGCGCGAGGTCTTTAGCGACAACCGCAAAAAGATCAGCGGCATCAATGCGCAGCTGCAGGATTCGCTGGCGGGCATGCGCGTGGTCAAGAGCTTTGCCAATGAGGAGACCGAACGCTTCAAGTTCCGCGCCTCAAACAATCGCTATCTTTCGTCCAAGGAGAACATGTATCACGCCATGGGCGTCTATACCGCGACGTATGGCCTGCTTTCGGGTGTGCTCTATGTGATCGTGGTGCTGCTGGGCGGCTGGCTGGTCGCCCAGGGGCAGCTGCAGGCGGTCGATATGGCGACCTTTGCACTCTATATTTCGCTGTTCTGCACGCCGCTCGAGACACTCGTCAATTCGGCCGAAACGTATCAGAAGGCTATCGCCGGCTTTAAGCGTATGGACGAGGTGCTCTCGACCGCGCCGGATATCCAGGACAAGCCGGGCGCTACGGATCTGCAGGTGACTGCCGGCGCCGTGGAGTATCACGACGTGTGCTTTAACTACGAGGATGTTGAGCTCGCGGGCGATGGCGCACGTCCCGTTATCGACCATATGGACCTGTCCATCAAGCCCGGTCAGACCATCGCTTTGGTTGGTCCCTCGGGCGGCGGCAAATCGACGACTTGTTCGCTGTTGCCGCGCTTTTACGACGTTGCCGCCGGTTCCATTAGCATCGACGGCCAGGATGTGCGCGACGTGACGCAACATAGTCTGCGCCGTGCCATCGGCCTGGTGCAGCAAGATGTGTACCTGTTCGATGGAACGATCGGCGAGAACATCGCCTACGGCAAGCCGGGCGCCACAGCGGAAGAGATCGCCGAGGCGGCCCGCCGTGCCAATATCGATGCCTTTATCGAGTCGCTGCCGCAAGGCTACGACACCGTGGTGGGCGAGCGCGGCAGCCGTCTTTCGGGTGGTCAAAAGCAGCGCGTCGCCATTGCGCGCGTGTTTCTCAAGAATCCCAAGATTCTTATTTTGGATGAGGCGACGAGTGCCCTGGATAACGAGAGCGAGGAAGCGGTGCAGGAGTCGCTCGAAGAGCTGGCACGCGGCCGTACCACGATCATCATCGCCCACCGTCTCTCGACTATTAAGCATGCTGACGAGATTGCGACCGTTGAGCATGGTCGCGTTGTGGAACGTGGCACGCACGAGGAGCTTCTCGCCCGTGGCGGCACCTATGCCCGTTACTATCGAATGCAGTTCGAAGGTGCGCGTGCGCACGAGCTCGACTGATTGATATGACAGGAAGATCATGGCTGATAAGAACCCTTTGACTCCGGAAGAAGTGACGGAGTTATTCTCCGAAATCGATGCATCCGGCGTCTTGGATCCTACGCTCGCCAAAAAGCGTACCGAGCGCATGCGCGAGAAAGAGGCCGCCGTCAAGCGCGGTGACAAGGCGACGCTGGCGCGGCTGCGCAGCGAGGATCGCGCGAGCCAGGCAAAACATATCGACCCACTGTCCGAGGACGACCCTTCGGGTTCGCAGGTGAGCCATACCATTACGAAGACCGCCATGGCCGTGGTTATCGGCATTTTGGTGCTGATTGTTGGCATGCAGATTGGCTACGGCGTGATGCGACGTCTGAATACCGCGAACCTTTCCGAAAGTGTTTCGGTGGATACCGTTTCGACCGCGCTCAAGGGTGGACTTGAATGGGGCAATGGCTTTACGCAGTTCCCGCTCGATTTTACCGTCGACGAGGCAGATGAGCGCACGGGCACGGTTGAGGTGACGGTGCTGGACACGTCTTCTGCCAATGAACTCGAGCTGCTGTCCAACGGTCAGATTCAGGCGGCGGCGCTCGCAACCAATGCCCTGCTCAACGACAAGATCGACCGCGTAGTGTATAACGTTCACGCCTATATCGACGAGGACAGCAGGATCCAGCACGATTCCTTCTTTGGCATGTTTCCTGCTCAGGGGCACCAAAGCGCCATCCTGACGTTCGTTTGGACCAAGAGCTCGTCCAACGCCACGAGTATCGACTGGAAGATGCGCATCGTAAGCATGGACGACACCATTGCCGAGCGCATTCAAAAACAGGTCAACTCGGTTTCGTCGCTTATCGAGGACCCGGTGGTGAGCCAGACCAAGATCACGGAGGAGCAGGCCGAGCGCGATCTTGAGCATCGTCTGCACGGTCGAGAGATCTTCCGCGGCGGAAAGCCCGATCGCACGCCGTCCGAGCTGCTGGAGCAGGACAAGCAAAAGTAGCCCGCAGCCACATAGAACGATGTCATCCCGCGTGAGCCGCAAGCCCACGCGGGATGATTTTTCTGGGACGGGGATTAAAAAATCATTCTGTCATGTATGCAGTTGGCGACAAATCTCTGCTCTCAGAATGATTTTTTAATCCCTGTCCCAGAAAAATCATTATGCACAGGAAGTCATAATTATCATTTTGTAAACAATTCTATGTAATTAATGCCATGGGCGATGCTTGCGGTTAGAATACCGCGAGGCCTAACTACACACCTTTAAGCCGGTCCTGTGAGACCGGGAAGGAGAACTATGGCGAACAACCATATTGCGGGCGCTGCCGCCCGCACCATCGCGCCCAGCGAGCTGTGCCAGCGTATGCTGGCTAAAACCAGCAAGGGCACCTGCGGTCCCTGCATCCTGTATCTTGAGGATGGGACCATTTTTTATGGCCGTGCATGCGGTGCCGAGGGTACCGCAACCGGCGAGGTCTGCTTTAACACGTCGCTCGAAGGCTACTTTGAGGTCATGACCGACCCGAGCTATGCCGGCCAAATCGTAACCATGACCTATCCGCAAATCGGCAACTACGGCATTGACGAGACCGATGTCCAGTCGGCCTTCCCCGGCGATACCGCTCGCCCCGCGAGCGCTCCCGCCATGCGCGGCATGGTCGTCCACGACATGTGCGCCACGCCTTCTAACTGGCGCTCGACCGTCAGCGTGCCGGAGTACCTGCGTGCACACGGCATCGTCGCTATCGAGGGCGTCGACACCCGCGCTCTCGTGCGCCACCTGCGCGACAACGGTTCCAAGATGGGCATAATCTCGACGGAGATCTTTGACGTTGACGAGCTTGCCGAGCGCCTGTCCGCCGCGCCTACGCTGGTCGGCGAGAACCTGGTCAAGACCGTGAGCTGCCCTGAGCCCCATATCTTTGCCGCGAGCGACCTGCCCGCTACGCATGACTTTGCGCTTGCCCCTGTCGCTCCTGCCCGCCACAAAGTGGTCGCCTACGACTGCGGTGTCAAGCGCGGCATCCTGGAGGGCCTGGTCCGTGCCGGCTGCAACCTCACCGTCGTGCCGTGGGATACGCCCGCGAGTGAGGTGCTCGACATGAATCCTGATGGCGTCTTTTTGTCCAACGGCCCCGGCGACCCCGATGCCGTGGTGGAGACCTACGAGCAGGTGCAGCAGCTGATCGGCAAGGTGCCGGTCTTTGGTATTTGCCTGGGTCACCAGATGATCAGCTTGGCCTGCGGCGCCCAAATGGAAAAGCTTAAATTCGGTCACCGTGGCGGTAACCAGCCGGTTATGAATCTGGTGAGCCGTCGCGTGGAGATCACCGCGCAAAACCACGGCTTTGGCCTGCTGTTCCCCAGTCTGGGCAAACTGATTCCGGAGCTTTCCGGCGGCGAAACCGAGCATGCGGCCGATGGCGACCTGCGCGCCTGGGTGCGTCGCGGCGTCGCGCCGGTCGTGATGAACGAGCGCTTTGGTCGCATTCGCCTGACACATGTGAACCTCAACGACGGCACCGCCGAGGGCATCCAGCTGCTCGACGCCCCGTGTTTCTCGGTCCAGTACCACCCCGAGGCTTCGCCCGGCCCCACCGATGCCCACTATCTCTTTACCGCCTTTACGCGACTCATGGACGGCGAGGAGAACTACCTGGACATCGACACCGCGAAGGACCGCCTCGCCGGCTGGAATTTCGCCGAGTCCGAGAACGCTGCGACCGAGGAGAACTAACATGCCTAAACGTACTGACATCAAGCGCATCCTCGTTATTGGTTCGGGCCCCATCGTTATTGGCCAGGCCTGCGAGTTCGACTACTCCGGCGCCCAGGCCTGCAAGGTGCTCAAGGAGGATGGCTTTGAGGTCATCCTGGTCAACTCCAATCCGGCGACCATCATGACCGACCCGGGCTTGGCCGACCGCACCTATGTTGAGCCTATCACCGCCGAGTTTATCGAGCGCGTGATCAAGAAAGAGCGCCCGGACGCGCTGCTGCCCACGCTGGGCGGCCAGACCGGTCTGAACGCCGCCGTCGAGCTGGCAAAGGACGGCACGCTCGACAAGTACGGCGTCGAGATGATCGGCTGCGACCTGGCCGCTATCGAGCGCGGCGAGGACCGCAAACTCTTTAACGAGGCCATGGCCGAGATTGGCCTGGAGGTCGCGCGCTCGGGCTATGCCTACAGCGTGGCCGACGCCGAGACTATCGCCGAGCGCGTGGGCTATCCCTGCGTACTGCGCCCGAGCTTTACCCTCGGCGGCGCCGGCGGCGGCATCGCTCACACCCACGAGGAGCTCGTCTCCATCGTGAGCCAGGGCCTCGAGCTCTCGCCCGCCCACGAGGTGCTGGTCGAGGAGTCTATCGAGGGCTGGAAAGAGTATGAGATGGAGGTCATGCGTGACCACGCCGGCAACGGCATCATCGTGTGCTCCATCGAGAACCTCGACCCCATGGGCGTGCATACCGGCGACTCCATCACCGTGGCGCCGGCGCAGACGCTCTCCGACCTTGAGTATCAGCGCATGCGCGTGGCCTCGCTCGCCATTCTTGAGAAGATCGGCGTCGAGACCGGTGGCTCCAACGTGCAGTTTGCCGTGAACCCCAACACCGGCCGCCTGATCGTCATCGAGATGAACCCGCGCGTGAGCCGCTCGTCCGCGCTGGCCTCCAAGGCCACGGGTTTCCCCATTGCCAAGGCCGCCGCGCGTCTGGCCGTGGGCTATACGCTCGACGAGATCGTCAACGACATCACCAAGGCTACGCCCGCCTGCTTTGAGCCCACGATCGACTACTGTGTGGTCAAGGTGCCGCGCTTTGCCTTTGAGAAGTTCAAGGGCACCGACCCCACGCTCACCACGCGCATGAAGGCCGTGGGCGAGATTATGGCGATCGGCCGCACCTTTGAGGAGGCCTTCGGCAAGGCCATGCGCTCACTGGAGGACGGGCATCAGGGCATTTGTGCCGGTGGCAAGGAAGGTGCCGACAAGCTGAGCGACGATGAGCTCGCTCAGGCCGTGGCAACCCCGACCGAGCATCGCATCTTCTTTGTGGTCGAGGCCCTGCGCCGCAGCTGGGACGTTGCGCGTATCCATGCCATTTGCGGCATCGACCCGTGGTATCTCAACCGCATCAACGACATGGTGCAGGTCCAGGAGAGCATCCGCGGCCTGCGTGTGGAGGATATCGACGCCGACGCGATGCGCCTGCTCAAGCAGTACGGCACGAGCGACGCCGAGATTGCCGCGCTGACCGGCTCGGACGAGCGCTTTGTGCGCGCCTATCGCAAGGGTCTGGGCGTGGTTCCCAGCATGAAGACGGTCGATACCTGCGCTGCGGAGTTTTCGAGCGCCACGGAGTACCACTACAAGACGTACGAGAACATCTACCGCACGAGCCCGGATGCCAAGAAGTGCGTGGCTCCCGACGAGACCACGCCGGCGGACAAGCCCAAGGCGATGATCCTGGGCGCCGGCCCCAACCGCATTGGCCAAGGTATCGAGTTCGATTACTGCTGCGTGCACGCGAGCTACGCACTGGCGGCTCGCGGCTTCGAGACCATCATAGTCAACTGCAACCCCGAGACCGTTTCGACTGACTACGACACCTCGGACCGCTTGTACTTTGAGCCGCTCACCTACGAGGACGTCATGGACGTTATCGATGTCGAGCGCCCCGACGGCGTCGTGGTGACGCTCGGTGGCCAGACCCCGCTTAAGCTGGCGCGCATGCTCGAGGAGAGCGGCGTGAACATTATGGGCACCAAGCCCGATGCCATCGACTTTGCCGAGGACCGCGAGCGCTTCGCCGCTCTGCTCGACAAGCTGGGCATCATGTACCCGCCGGCGGGCCAGGCCACCTCGTTTGAGGAGGCCGAGGCCGTGGCCGCGCACATCGGCTATCCGCTGCTGGTGCGCCCGAGCTATGTGCTGGGCGGCCGCGGCATGATGATCGCCTACGATGCCGAGCATCTGCGCGATTACATGGCCGAGGCTGCGCGCATTAGCCCCGACTACCCGGTGTACCTGGACCGCTTCCTGGAGGGTGCGATCGAGTCCGACGTCGACGCCCTGTGCGATGGCGAAGAGGTATACATCGGCGGCATCCTGGAGCATATCGAGGAAGCCGGTATTCACTCCGGCGACTCCGCGACCTGCATCCCGCCGTTCAGCTTTAGCGAGAGCCTGCAGGCGAAGCTCCGCGAGACCACGCGCCGCATCGCGATGGCGCTGGGCGTGCGCGGTCTGGTCAACGTGCAGTACGCCATTAAGGGCGAGACCGTTTACGTGATCGAGGCCAACCCGCGCGCCAGCCGTACCGTGCCGTTTATCTCCAAGGCCACCGGCGTGCCGCTGGCCAAATGCGCGGCGCGCATCATGGCAGGCGATTCCATCGCGAGCTTGGGCCTGCCGAGCGACGAACGTCAGCTGGACTGGTTCTGCATGAAGGAAGCCGTTATGCCCTGGGGTCGTTTCCCGGGCGCCGACGTCATCCTGGGGCCCGAGATGAAGTCGACGGGCGAGGTCATGGGTATCGCTAAGAGCTATCCCGAGGCATACGCCAAGACGCAGCTGGCGATCGACTACAGGCTGCCCGACCCGAGCGCCGGCAAGGTATTCATCAGCGTGTGCGACCGCGACAAGCGCCACATCCTTTCGGTCGCGCGTATCCTGCGTTACCTGGGCTTTGACATCTGCTCCACCGAGGGTACGGCGCGCGTGCTGCGTGGAGGCAACGTGACGTGCGAGATCGTGGAGAAGATTAGCGGCCCGCACGACGGCGAGCGCCCCAACATCGGCGACCTCATCGCCGATGGCAAGATCGCGGTGATCATCAACACGCCGTACGGTCCGGGCTCGCGCGGCGACGGCTATCTGCTGCGCACCGAGGCGGTGCGACGCGGTGTGACCTGCGTGACCGCGATGTCTGCCGCCAACACGTATGTGAGTGCCATCGAGGCGGTGCGCGAGGACCAGCAGGGTCACGGCAGCGCCAACGACATGGGCATGGACGTCATCGCCCTGCAGGACCTGCCGCAGTACACGGTGTAGATTGAGCTGGCCGGCCGGGGCGGAGGGGGCTGAGTTTCTCACTGAGCGACTCTGCTTGCAGCCGGAGCGAAGGGGGAAACTCAGCCCCTCCGCCCCGGCCTACGGTGACTCGGTTGCACCGTGTGCTGCCGAAGGGGCTTTGCGCGATGACTAGGGCTGAATAAAAAGTGAGTGTGGGCAGAGCCCACGTTTTGTATGGGGTCCTCCGGTGAATTGCATTCACCGGAGGACCTTTTTGTGGCTGGCTGAGAGTGCCGCTGGACAGTTAGTTCAGATTTGTATTTTTGTGAGGGTGGAAAAGGCCGATTTGAGCTCAAATGAGTCGTTCTTGGCGGTCTGATGCGACAAGGATGCGCAGTCAGGAATGAGAAAAGGGCGTTATTGGGTCTAAAACGGCTTCAAAACGATACGTTTGCACGTAAGGACCCGGCCAAAAAATACAAATCTGAACTAACTGTCCACCATC
>CABSMS010000067.1 GCA_902478885.1 uncultured Collinsella sp.
TCTACACAAGGCTATTCGTCGGCAGCGTCAGATGTGTATAAGAGACAGCAGAGATCCTGCCCTCGTTTTGGGGCTCCAATGCCATCATGCTCGTTGTGGGCACCGTGCTCTACGGCGTCTTTTTGCTGTTCTCGGGCGCCACGCTGTTGCAGGGGCTGCTGTGCCTGTGGCTGTTCAACATTATGATCGTCAACTGGAACGGCATGAGTTACCTCACGGCCATTAAGGATTACCGCGGTATTCTGTGCAGCTTTGCCGCGGCCATTGGCGTGACTTGCCTGTGTGCTTTGGCCGCGCTGGCGCTGGGACTGCCGCCGGTCGAGGGCCTGCTGGCTTCGATCGCCCTGGGCTATGGCGTGATGCTCGCATGGGACGTGGTGCTGCTGTACCGGTATTTTCCGCAGAGTGACCGCAGCCCCTGGCTCTTTTTGCGCTGGCTCGACCAATTTATGCCGCTCGCGCTCACGGGCCTGTTTACCAACCTGGGGCTCTTTGCGCACCTGGTGATCATTTGGGTCGGTCCCATTGGCGTGCAGGTCAAAGGCCTGTTTTACGGCGCGCCCTATCATGATGTGCCGGCGTTGCTTGCGTTTTTGACCATTCTGGTCACGACCGTCAACTTTGTGGTGTCGGTCGAGGTCAACTTCTATCCGCGCTACCGCGACTACTACAGCCTGTTTAACGACGGCGGCGTGGTGGGCGACATCGTGGTGGCCGAGGAGGAAATGCTCGCCACGCTCAACCGGGAGCTGCGGTTTTGCGCGCTCAAGCAGCTATTTGTGACGGCAGCGGTCATCTCACTCGAGACCACGGTGCTCTCGGCCCTGCCACTCGGCTTCAACAACCTGATGCACGGGTATTTCCGCACGTTATGCGTGGGCTATGGCCTGTATGCCGTGGGCAATACGTTGTTGCTCATCTTGCTGTACTTTACCGACTACAAGGGGGCCGTGCTGGCCTCGGGGCTGTTTGCCGGTGTGGCCGGGCTGGCGACTGCCGTGTCGTTGCTTTTGTCGCAGCAGTTTTACGGCTTTGGCTTTTTGTTGGGTGCAGCGGTGTTTTTTATCGTGGCGCTGCTGCGGCTCGATACCTATACCGCCAACTTGCCGTATCGTATCTTGAGTCAGCAGCCTATTGTGGCGACCGTCAAAACGGGTCGCTTTACACAGCTGGGCCGCTTGCTCGACCGTGCCGAACGGCGCTATGAGGAAGACCGACATAAGGGCGTGCCGCACGGCGCGTTTGAGCGCGCAGTAGTTCGCGTGTATCGCAAGCATTGGGGAGGTTCTGATGACCGATAGGATGATGTCTCGTCGTCGCCTGTTTGAGGCGGCTGCCGGTGCGCTGTTGCTTTCGGGCTGCTCGGTGCAGGAAGACTCCTCGACCAAAAATGTCAAAAAGCAGGGCAAGATTAAAAAGGCCGAGGCCTCCGACCAGCCCAAGCACCTGCGCGATAAGGACGAGCTGTACGAGGTCTACGACGACTCGGGCATTGTGACCATGTACCTGACGGTCTCGCGCGGTAACAGCTCCGAGAACACCGATCATAGCTGGGCCGAGATCAATACGTACTCGGTGTATGACTACGCCGACATGGGCGTGACGCGCTATCAGGTAATGGGGCTTTTGCAGGCGGGCGACGAAGACGGCCCGGTGGCCGGCGAGGTTGGCTATGGCGAGGAAGCGCCCAATGCCACCGTGCAGGTGCGCGGTCAGACATCGAGCAACAACTCGCAAAAGAATTACAAGGTGGAGCTCAAAAAGGGCAAGGGTACTTGGCGCCAACAGCGCGCGATTGCGCTTAACAAGCACATGGGCGAGGGTATGCGTTTTCGCAACAAGATGGCCTATGACCTTATCCGCGGGATACCCCAGATGATGGGCCTGCGTACGCAGTTTGTGCATCTGTGGGTGTGCGACCAGACCGAAAAGTTCAACGACACCTTTGAGGACTACGGCCTGTTTACGCAGGTGGAGCAGCTCAACAAGACGGCGCTTAAGGCACATGGCCTGGATAAGAACGGGCATCTGTACAAGGTGAACAACTTCGATTTCCATCGCTACGAGGACACCATTAAGCTTGCCGACGATCCCGACTACAACCAGGCAAACTTTGAGGGCATGCTCGAGATTAAGGGCGATTCGGACCACACCAAGCTCATCGAGATGCTCGATGCGCTCAACGACGAATCACAAAAGATCGATGATGTGCTCGATACCTACTTTGATACCGAGAATCTGGTCTATTGGCTGGCGTTTCAGATCTTGACGGGAAATTGCGATACGCAGAACCGTAACTGCTATCTGTACAGCCCGCTTAACTCAAATACCTGGTACTTTTTAGATTGGGATAACGACGGCATGCTGCGTAAGCTGGAGCTTTCTCTTACCGGGTTTTCGGACTACGCGAGCTGGGAGCGCGGTGCAAGCAACTACTGGGGCAACGTGCTGTTCAATCGTGCGCTGCGCAGCAAATCGTTTCGCAGCGAGCTCGACCGTGCCGTCAAGGACTTGCGCTCGTATTTGACCGAGACTCGCCTGACCAAGATGATCAAGCACTACCGCGAGGTGACTGAATCCCTGGTCTTTGCTTCGCCCGATATCGACAATCTGCCTGTCACCAAGGACCAATACGAGCAGATCGCCGCGTCGATTCCCTCCGAGATCGAGGAGAACTACAAGAGCTTTCGCGAGAGTTTTAAAAAGCCCATGCCGTTCTACATCGGCGTGCCGCGGATCGATAACGGTAAGCTGCGCATTAACTGGGATGCGTCCTACGACTTTGAGGCGCGCGACATTCGCTACACCGTAGAGCTTGCGCGTGACTATGCCATAAGCGACGTGGTCTTTAAGGCCGAGGACGTGCTGCTTCCCGAGGTGACCTGCGATGCGCCCGATGCCGGCCAGTATTTTGTGCGCGTGCGTGCCACCAACTCCGATGGCTATACGCAGGATGCGTTTGACTATTATGTGACCGACGACGGCAAGCAATACGGCATGAAGTGCTTCTACGTGCAAGATGGCGGTAAGGTCGTGGAGGACACGTATGAGGAGGGCTAGCGCGCTGCTTGAGCGCTTGGCGGCTCCGCCTGTGCGTACCACGCAGGAGCGTTACCGCCACGAGCTCAAATATCTCATTAACGAGGGCGAGCACGCCGCGCTTGCCTGTCGCATGGCGCCGGTTTTTAAACTGGACAAGCATGCGCGGGCGGGTGGTTACACCATTCGCAGCCTGTATTTTGACGACTACTGCAACTCGGCCTACGAGGAAAAAGACGCCGGCATTCTCATGCGCAAAAAGTATCGCGTACGCATCTATAACGGCAGCGACAAGGTGATTAAGCTCGAGCGCAAAAAGAAGTACGGCAGCTGGATCCACAAGGAGGACGCGCCGCTTACTCGCGGCGAGTTTGAGCAGATTTTGGCTGGCGACTACGGCTTTTTGCTGAGGAGCCCCTATCCGCTCTGTCGCGAGTTCTACATCGAGTGCATCTGCAACATGATGCGCCCGCGGACCATTGTGGACTACGAGCGCGAGCCGTGGGTGATGGATGAGGGCACCGTGCGCATTACGTTTGACATGAACGTGCGTGCCGCGGTGGGAAGCTTCGATATCTTTGACGCGACGCTGCCCGCGCTGCCGGTCCTGGAGCCCGGCAAGCTGGTGATGGAGGTCAAGTTTACGGAGTTTTGCCCGCAGCTGGTGCGCGATTTGGTGCCGCCGGGCGCGGTCGAGCTTACGGCGGTCTCCAAGTACTGCCTGTGCTACGACAAGACCGCCTACCTGCGCGGATTTAATTACTGGGAATCGGATTTTGAGAACCGAGGGGATATTTAGACCATGAGCACCAGGGACTTTTTTAAGAACTCCGTCTTGGAGGCGTTTGGCCAGGTCGACCCTGCCAAGATTGGCCTTTCGCTGCTCGTGGCGCTCGCCATGGGCATCCTGATCTATTACGTGTACAAGCGCTTTTTTACCGGCGTGGTGTATTCGCGCAGCTTTGCCGTGACGCTCGTGGGCATGTGCGTGCTCACCTGCATGGTCACGCTCGCGATCTCGACCAACGTGGTCATCTCGCTCGGTATGGTCGGTGCTCTGTCCATCGTCCGCTACCGTACGGCGGTCAAGGACCCGCTCGACCTGCTGTATCTGTTTTGGGCCATTACCACGGGCATTACGGCCGGAGCCGGCATGTATGCGCTCGTGGGGCTCACGGCGGTGGTGATCGTGGTGATGATTGCCGGCTTTGCGAGCCACCAGGACAAGGCGCGCGTGTACATGATGGTCATTCACTACACGGGCCAGACCACCGGCGACGATATCGTGCGTGCATTTGGGCGCACCAAGTTCACCGTCAAGTCCAAGACGATGCGCGGCGACAAGGTCGAAATGGCCGCCGAGGTGTTCTCGGATGGTGTGGATATGCCCTATGCTGACGCCATTCGCGCGCTCGACGGCGTTGAGGACCTCACGCTCATCCAGTACAACGGCGAGTACCACGGCTAACTATGTTCCGGCGTTTTAACAAACGCCGGACCGCTCGACGCTGCGCGGGCATCTGCCGGGCGATCTGCCGCTCAAACCGTCGCTCGCGTACATAAAGTACGCTTCGCTCCTCTTTCGCGGCACCTCGCCACGGCAGCTGCCCGCTCGCTGACGTTTGCTCGACCTGGGTGGGCCGATTTTGTTCGGATGCCGTCTTCACGGGTATCATGGTGAAAGCGATTTCAATGACAGGGGTGCTCGTGGTAAAGATGAAAGATGTGGCCGAGCTGGCCGGCGTTTCGAGCGCCGCCGTCTCTCGCTACCTCAACGGTGGATATATCTCGGCGGACAAGGCCGAGCGCATTAAGAAGGCGATCGAGCTGACCGGATACGTGCGATCCAGCCAGGCCCGCGCGCTGCGAACCGGCTCCACCAAGCTCATCGGCGTCATCGTGCCCAAGATTAACTCGGAATCCGTGAGCCGCATTACCGCCGGTATTGGCCAGGTGCTTAGCCGCCGCGGGTACCAGATGCTGCTTGCCAATACTGACAACGTCCCTGATCGCGAGCTCGAATACCTCGACCTGTTCCAGAACCACCCGGTTGACGGCATTGTGCTGGTGGCAACTATGATCACCGACGAACATCGCCGGGCGATTGAGTCTTGCCGCGTGCCCATCGTACTGATCGGCCAGAATGTTGAGGGCGCGGCGTGCGTCTATCACGACGATTACGAGGCCGCTTTTGAGCTGGGCCATGCGCTTGCAGCCCGCGTGGACGGCAAGATTGCCTACATTGGGGTTACCGAGGAGGACCGCGCGGCCGGTTTTGATCGCCGTCGCGGTTTTGAGGCCGGCCTGCGCGCAGCGGGTAACCCGCTCGATGCCGCCTTGATTCGTCTGGGCTCGTTTACGCTCGACTCGGGCTATGGTGCGGCGCGTGAGCTGCTTTCCGTCGCTCCCGATGTTTCGTTTATCGCCTGCGCGACTGACACCATGGCGGCGGGCGCGCTGCGTGCCATCGATGAGGTGCGCGGTATGGGCGAGGGCGTGCACCGTGTGAGCGGTTTCGGCGACAACGCATTTTTGCGTGCGCTGACGGGCGGCATTCCCACCGTGCATTATGGCTACCTGACCAGTGGCGTCGAGGCGACCAATATGTTGCTCAACACGCTCGATGGCGTGGAGGGGGAGCGCGGTCTAAAGACGCTCAAGCTCGGCCATCAGCTTATGAATGTCTAGATTTTGGGCACGTCTGCCTGCCTTTGAGTCGCCTGTTTTTGCCTTAAAACTACCTTTCGCCGGCTTTATCCTACCGTTCACCCTACTATGAAAACGATTACAGACATATGAAACTGAAAACGATTACAGTGTAAGTGTCAAAGATGGCCGGGTGCACATGCGCCCGTTGGAGGAAAGGGAAGTCATGGACTACCGCAAATCAGCCCAAGAGGTGCTCGACAACATCGGTGGCGCCGACAACGTTGTTTCGGCCGCGCACTGCGCCACGCGTCTGCGCCTGGTGATTGCCGATAACGCCAAGGTCGACAAGGAGGCCCTTGAGAAAATCGACGGCGCCAAGGGCGTCTTTGAGGCCCAGGGCCAGCTCCAGATTATTTTTGGCACCGGCACCATCAACAAGGTCTACGAGGAGTTCATCGCGCTCAGTGGCGTCGAGGCTGCCACCAAGGCCGAGGTCAAGGAGGCCGCGGCGCAGCAGCAGAACATCTTTATGCGTGCCATTAAGGTGCTCGGCGACGTCTTTGTCCCCATCATCCCCGCCATCGTGGCTTCGGGCCTGCTGCTGGGCATTATGAGCGCCCTCAACTTTATGGCCTCCAACGGCTTTATCGCGCTCGACACCAATAACTTTATCTACAAGATTGCCGACCTGGTTTCGGGCACGTCCTTTGGTATTCTGCAGATCCTGATCGGTTACTCCGCCGCTAAGGCCTTTGGCGCCAACCCGTACCTGGGTGCCGTCGTCGGAGGTGCGTTCATCAACTCCTCGCTGCAGAGCGCCTACACGGTTGCCTCCGAGGGCGTTCAGACCATGGTCACCGTCATCCCCGGCGTCTACAGCATTGAGTGGGTCGGTTATCAGGGCCACGTTATCCCCATCGTTATCGCCTGCGCCATTCTGGCCTTCCTCGAGAAGCGCCTGCACAAGATCGTTCCCGAGATGTTCGACCTCTTTGTGACTCCGCTCGTCTCGGTGTTCGTGACCGTGCTCGTGACGCTCGTTGCCGTCGGCCCCATCTTCGTCTGGGCCGAGAACGCCATCCTCGGTCTGATCCAGGCCCTGCTAACCCTGCCCTTCGGCATCGGTTCCTTTATCGTCGGCCTGTTCTATGCCCCCACGGTCGTTACCGGTATCCACCAGATGTGCACCGCCATCGACCTGGGCCAGCTCGCCCAGTACGGCGTGACCTATTGGCTGCCCATCGCCAGCGCTGCCAATATCGCCCAGGGTGGTGCCGCGCTCGCCGTTGTCTTTAAGACCCGCGATGCCAAGATCAAGGGCCTGGCGCTTCCTTCGGCCCTGTCCGCCTTCATGGGCATCACCGAGCCTGCCATCTTTGGTGTGAACCTGCGCTTCTTTAAACCCTTCATCGCCGGCTGCATCGGCGGCGGTTGCGGTGCCCTGGTCTGCGCGCTCACTTCGCTTGCCGCTTCCGGCACGGGCGTTACGGGCATCTTCGGTATCCTGCTGTGTCTGGCCCAGCCCGTGCAGTACGCGATTATGTTTGCGGTCGCCGCGCTGGTTTCCTTTGCCGTCTCGTTTGTCCTGTACAAGGACGAGCCCAAGGCTTCCGAGCAGGCCTAAGAGCTTTTGATTGAGGGGTACCCGCGGGTTGTATGCTCGCGGGCGCTTCCCGTATCTGGTGCCGATTTCTGGTGCCTTGTTACTTTCGATCCGTTAGGACTTTGATATGTCTAATGCACTTGGTCGCGACCTTGCAAAGCTGGTTGCCGCTGTTGACGCTGCCGCCTCTGAGTGCGGTCATGGCGCGTATGGTCAGCACTTTCACCTTATGCCGCCGGCGGGTTGGCTCAACGACCCCAATGGTCTGTGCCAGGCTGACGGCGTGTTCCATGCCTACTTTCAGTATGCGCCGTTTGATGTGGACGGTGGCGTTAAGGCGTGGGGTCATACGACCAGCCGCGATCTGATGACCTGGGATTACGTGGGCGCTCCGCTGCTGCCCGACGAGCCGTTCGACTGCCACGGTGTGTACTCGGGCTCGGCGCTTGTCGAGGACGGCCGCATTCGCGTGCTGTATACGGGCAACGTTAAGCTTTCCGATGCGGACGGAACGTACGATTACGTCAATACCGGTCGACGCGCTGATACCGTCTATGTGGAGAGCGTTGATGGCCTTGCCGGTCGGGAGTTCAGCCAAAAGCGCGTGGTGCTGGCGTCCGAGGATTATCCCGAGGATTTGACCTGCCATGTGCGCGATCCCAAGGCGTGGCGTGACGCGGACGGGCGTTATCACATGGTGCTGGGCGCCCGTCGTCGCGTGGATGGTCCGCATGTCGATAGTCGATTTTGCGCCATGCACGGCGAGGGTGCCGGGCGCGATGTGGGCGAGATCTTGGTGTATGGCTCGGCCGACATGCTGAGCTGGGAGTTCGAGAGCCGCGTGTCTACGCCCGAGCGTTTTGGCTTTATGTGGGAGTGCCCGGGGTATCTGGAGCTTGAGGCGGATGGCGGTGTGCCGGCGAAGTGGTTGTCCTTCTCGCCCCAGGGGCTTGAGGGCGGTCGTTGGGACCGCGGCAATGTGTATGCAGCGGGCTACATGCCTGTAACGGGCGACATTACGGGCGGCAATGACGCTTATGAGCTGGGCGAGTTCCGCCTGTGGGACGCCGGTTTTGACTTCTATGCTCCGCAGGAGTTCATGTCCGAGGATGGTCGCCACATTCTGATTGGCTGGATGGGCATGCCCGATGAGCCGACCTATGGCAACGCGCCTACCGTGGCGTGCGGCTGGCAGCACTGCATGACGGTGCCGCGCGAGCTTACGGCCGGTGATGGCGGCGTGGTGCTGCAGCAGCCGGTGCGCGAGATCGAGCTCCATTATGCCTCGGTGCGTGTGGGGGAGGGCTCGTTGGAGGTTGCTGGCGATACTTGCTTTGACGTTGTTGCCGACGGTGTCGACGGCGCGTTTGCCGCAACCGTTGATGGCGAGCTGAAGCTGGCGTTTGTGGCCGCTGAGGCCGAACTGCCTTCGCGCTTTGAGATGCGATTTACCGATGAGGGTCGCGCTTCTGCCGGCTGCGGTCGTACCGTGCGCTGGGAGCCCGTCGACGAGGTTCGTAACGTGCGCATTGTTGGCGATGTCTCGTCGGTCGAGGTGTTTGTGAACGATGGCGCGCTTGCGTTTTCGACGCGCATCTATCCCGAGGCCTATGGCGTGACCGTTGACGCTCCGGGTGCGAGCGTGAACTATCACACGCTCAACATCTAGGCGTTTCGTCGCATATCGGCGCTATACTGCAGCCGTTGCCCACGATGCGGGAAACATCCGCATCGTGGGTTTTTGCTTATGAAGGGATGGTGCCGTGTGGGCGTACAGCAGCTAGAAGAGGCTTGGGCTTTGAGGACCGGCGCGCGTGAGGCGCAGTTGCTTGCGGCCCCGCATGTGCCGGCAGGGCTGTCGCAGCTGGGGATTGTGCGTCCTTGCGACCGCCTGGTGGCCTTTGCGGACGACTTTGTCGATGCGTTTGCGAGCGGCTTTGATTGCTGCGATGTTGCGCTGGTGGGCTCGCCGTCCGCCGAGGCGTTTGCCGCTGCGTCCGAGGGCTTTGATGCTTCGTTTGATGCCGAGGGACCGCACCTGTGGTGGTTCGTTAACTCCATCGGCGGGTTTGGTCTGCGTGTGCCCGATCTGCGTGCGCTGGGTCGGGCGTCGCGTGAGGCCCATGCGCTGCTGGTTGTTGACAACACCGTGGCGTCGGCTTTTGGCTGCGATCCGCTGCGGCTGGGTGCCGTGCTGTCGCTCGAGGCGCTCGACCGCGTGTGTGCTGGTAAGGCGCCGCGCAAGCTCGTTGCCGCTTCGGTGGCGCGCTCGCAGCTCAAGCGCCATCGTGTGGATGCTGCTGCCGAGTGCGCGCATGCCCTGCTTGAGGGCTGTGGCTTGGCCAAGCTTGATATGCCTGCTGACGAGGCCGGTGTGCTGGAGCGCGGGCTGGACTCGCTCGATGCCCGCATGCAGGCACACTTCGACCGCGCCCGTGCGCTGGCCGAGTATCTGGCCGCCAACGAGATGGTGCGCAACGTGCGCTATCCCGGACTGAGCTCGCATCCCGATCATGCGGTTGCCACGGGAATCCTCGAGCATGGCTTTGGCCCGGCAGTTGAATTTGACCTTATCGAGCTTAGCGCGGGGGAGCTGTTCGATGCTTTGCCGGGGGAGTTTCGCACATCGCCCGCCGGCGGCGCAACGACGCGCCTTTCGGCCCCACGCGGCAAGCAGGGGAGCACCATCTGCCTCTTCGCCGGCACCGACGACCCCTTGATCGTGGCCGCCACCCTAGACAACGCCCTCCGCAACTAGCTAAATCATCCTCGACTCCATAAGTTGCGGTGAAATAGGGATTGATTTACGGCTTTAACCGCATAAACAGTCCCTATTTCACCGCAACTTATGAGAAGGGGCTGTGTGGCTATAAAGCCCCGTCCCAAATTAGTTACTCTTTGATGCTGGCGATGAGGTCGTTTGCTTTGGTGGCAATGACGTTGTTGATGTCGGCCTGCAGCTCCTCGTAGACCGCTATGGCTCGCTCGCCGGCGGGGGTCAGGGTGGACCCGCGGGCGCCGTCGCGCTCGATGAGCTTGCAGCCCAGCTGTCCTTCCGCCTCGTTCACAATGCGCCAGGCCTTGGAATACGCCATTTCCATGCTCTTGGCGGCGCGGTTGAGCGAGTGCTCGCGGGCGATACCCTGCAGCAGCAAGACGCAGCCGTGGCCGAACACGCCCGGCAGATCTTTGTCGCACGACTGAATGACCAGTTTTGCCGTCGTCTTGTACTCCATGCGCTCCACGTCTCTCCGCTAAAGTGTTTGCTGGGCAAACGCAAAGCCTGCGTCAAACCCTCGTGTGCTCTTCTTAAATCATGCATTGTAGCAGTCAAAGTGCGTTAAGATACTTCCCCAGTATTGGGCGCCCAAGGTTGGGCTGGGTCCTACGAGGCCTGCAGCCGACCGGTCGCATGGAAAAAGGAGAAACATGGCTACGTTCTTTCCCGGTGAGTCCCACACGTTTTCGGAGTATCTGCTGGTCCCTGGTTACTCGTCCTCGCAGTGCATCCCCAACAACGTCTCTCTTAAGACGCCGCTGACCCGCTTTAAGCGCGGTGAGAAGCCGGCAATCACCCTGAACATCCCCATGGTTTCCGCCATCATGCAGTCCGTCTCGGGCGTCGATATGGGTGTCGCGCTCGCTACCGAGGGTGGCCTGTCCTTCATTTACGGTTCCCAGAGCGCCGAGTCCGAGGCCGCTATGGTCAAGGCCGTCAAGGATCACAAGGCCGGTTTCGTTCAGTCCGATTCTACGCTGACCCCCGACATGACCATGGAGCAGGTCATCGAGCTCAAGGAGAAGACCGGTCACTCCACCATGCCGGTTACCGACGACGGCACTCCCAAGGGTAAGCTCCTGGGCATCGTCACCAGCCGTGACTATCGCCCCAGTCGCGATGACCACCAGACGAAGGTCTCCGAGTTCATGACCCCGCGTGAGCAGCTCATCGTGGGCGACAAGAACATCAGCCTCAAGGTTGCCAACGACGTCATCTGGGACAACAAGCTTAACGCCCTGCCGATCGTCGACGACAACGATCACCTCATGGGCATTGTCTTCCGCAAGGACTACGACAGCCACAAGACCAACCCCAACGAGCTGCTCGATAACGACAAGCGCTACATGGTCGGCGCCGGTATCAACACCCGCGACTATGCCGAGCGCGTGCCGCTGCTCATCGAGGCCGGTGCCGACGTTCTGTGCATCGATTCCTCCGAGGGCTTCAGCGAGTGGCAGAAGCGCACCATCGAGTGGATTCGCGCCAACTACGGCGAGGACGTCAAGGTCGGTGCCGGTAACGTCGTCGACGCCGAGGGCTTCCGCTTCCTGGCAGACTGCGGTGCCGACTTCATCAAGGTCGGTATCGGCGGCGGTTCCATCTGCATTACCCGTGAGACCAAGGGTATCGGCCGTGGCCAGGCCACCGCGCTGATCGACGTCTGCCGCGCTCGCGACGAGTACTACGAGGAGACCGGTGTCTACGTGCCCGTGTGCTCCGACGGCGGTATCGTCTATGACTACCACATGACGCTCGCCCTGTCTCTTATACACATCTCCGAGCCCACGAGACTAGCG
>CABSMS010000068.1 GCA_902478885.1 uncultured Collinsella sp.
CCGTCATCGCGCAATTCTTGAGTCGAGCGCTCCGGGCGAGGACTTTATCTACACGAGTGCCGACGCCATCACGCGTGAGCAGGTCGCCGATGCCGACGTGATCTTGGGCAACATCGACCCTTCCCTGCTGACCGCATGCGAGCACCTCCAGCTGCTGCAACTGCAGACCGCCGGCTATGACGACTATCTCGCCGCCGGCACCGTGCCGGCTGAAGCCAAGCTATCTTGCTCAATCGGCGCCTACGGCCAGGCCGTGAGCGAGCACATGTTTGCCATGGTCCTTTCCATGATGAAGCACCTGCCCGGCTATCACGACTTGCAGCGCGAGCATCGCTGGGAGGACTTAGGCCCGGTCACCTCGCTCAAAAATGCCAATGTGCTGGTGTTGGGCGCGGGCGACATTGGCGGCCACTTTGCCACGCTCTGCCGCAGCATGGGCGCGCACGTCCGCGGCATCAAGCGCCATCCGCTCGTCTACCCCATTGTGTTTGAGGACATGGACGGCATGGATGCCCTGTCTGAGCGCCTGGCGGAGGCCGACATCGTCGCATCCTTTATGCCCAGCACACCCGAGACCGCGGCCTGGCGAACGCCGAGTTCATCGCCGCGATGAAACCGGGCGCCTTCTTTGCCAACGGCGGCCGCGGCGACCTTGTGGTCGCCGACGACTTGGTTGCCGCCCTGGAGTCGGGTCATCTCGCCGGCGCCGCGGTCGACGTCACCGACCCCGAGCCGCTGCCTGAGACAAGCCCACTGTGGGATGCGCCTAACATGCTCATTACGCCGCATATCTCGGGCTGGTTCCATCTGGCCGCCACGCTCAACAATGTGGTCGACATTGCCGCAGAGAATCTGCGTCACCTGCAAGCCGGCGAGACCCTGCGTTGCTGGATCGAACATTAGGTTGTTCCGGCGTTTTACCAAACGCCGGAACCCCTCGACGCTGCGAGCCCCATGGGTTCCGCCGTTCTAACGAACGGCGGACCGGTCGACGCTGCGCGACGTCCAGAACAACAATTTGTCATTCAAAAGGCGAGGCATGACCAGAAGGTCAATGCCTCGCCCTTTTCATGCCAACTTGTTCGCTCTGGACATCGCTCGCTGACGCTTGCTCAACCTGCGGTGTCATAACAATTCTGTCCAGCTGTTGGCTTTGCGGCATTTGCCCAGATAAAACCTGCATAATAAACCTGTCCCTTTTAGCAGGTTTTAGAGCTCCACGCTTTCGGCGCCGTTGATGGTTAGGTTTCGCTCGTAGAAAGCCGTGAGGGCGCGAATGGCGTACATCACGTCGCGTACGCCGCCGGTCTCGTAGCTTGAGTGCATGGCCAGCTGCGGCAGGCCCACGTCCACGGCATGCATGCTCGCCTGCATGTTCGACAGGTTGCCGAGCGTGGAGCCACCCGCCATATCGCTCTTGTTGGCGAAGGCCTGCGTGGGCACGTCGGCGTCATCGCAAATAGCCTGGAACACTGCGCGGCTAAAGGCATCGGTGCAGTAATGCTGGTTGGCGGCTTCCTTGATAACGATACCGCCGTTGAGCACAACCTGATTGCGGGCATCGCACTTCTCGGCGTGGTTGGGGTGCACGGCATGCGCATTGTCGCAGCTCACAAGCATCGAGGCAGCAAGTGCACGATGGTACGACTCGTCGTCAAAGCCCAGCGATCCGTTGATGCGGCGCAGTGCGTCGGCCAAGAACGTCGACATGGCGCCTTGCTTGGTCTCGGAGCCAACCTCCTCGTTATCAAAGCAGCAGAAGACCGAAACATCGTGCGCGTTCTCGGCACCCAAAAATGCCTGCAGCGAGGTGTAGGCGCAGGCCAGGTCGTCAAGCTTGGGCGTCGAGATAAACTCGTCGGCCCAGCCCCAAATGCGCGCATCCTGACGATTGACCAGGAACAGGTCGCGACCCAGGATCTGCTCGGGCTCAACGTCCAGTTCGTCGGCAACCAGGGCATCAAAATCGCCCTGCTTAAGCTCACCGGCGCTGATGAGCGGGCACAGGTCGACGGCGCGGTTGGGCGCAAAGCCCTCGTTAACGCCACGATTCATATGGATGGCAAGGCTCGGGATAATCGCGACTTCGCGCTCGGTGGCAAGCAGGCGGCTTTCAATACGGTCGCCTTCGCGTACCAACACGCGGCCCGCGAGCGCCAGCGGGCGGTCGAACCAGGTGTAGTCGATCATGCCGCCGTAGGCCTCGGTGTTCAGGCGCAGCGTCTCGCCTGCGCCGTCGAGCTCGGGCACGGCCTTGACCTTAAACGTCGGCGAATCGCTGTGCGACGCCGTGAGCTGAAAATGATAGTCGCCGGCAACGCCGTCCTCGCCCCACGTAGCAGCCAGGTCCTCGCCCACCTTAAAGGCAACAACGCTCGAGGTGTTGCGCTGCGTGTAATAACGCCCGCCCGGCTCGATGTCCCACGCCGCATTCTCGGGCAGGTAGGTAAAGCCCGCCTCGTCGAGCTCGGCCATAATGGTCGCCGCCGTATGGAACATGCTGGGGCACGCCTCGATAAAGTCGATAAGGTCGTTGGCGGCCTCGATATCGTCGGCCGTCACGTGCGCGCGCTCGGGCGTTTCCTGATCCGTCATGCTCTCCCCTTTCGCTGGGTTGATGGTCCCCTCCAGCATACCCCGCCACGCCAGCGCCGCACTCTTCATTCCATGTTTAATCCCGCGCCGCTCACCAAGTTGAGCCATCATGCCCGCGCTCCTTTTGCGACAATTACGCTAACAGGACGAGAGGAGCCGTCATGAAGCCACGTAACATTGCCATCGCCTGCGGTGTCGCGGGAGTCGCCGTCGGCCTTGCCGCTGCCACCGGTATCGTTTACCGCAAGCAAATCAAGTCCGCCGCGTCGCTCAAACGCTTGACCGGCTACGCGGATAGCTATGACCTGTACGCAATCGACATCGCCTACGACTACGATCTTGATCGCATCATCGCCGCTGGCGTGCGCGACGACCAGGCCTACATCGATGCCGTGGTGGCGCAGGTGCTGCCCGGTGTGCCGGCACATGTCCAGGCGCCCCAGTTTGCCTGCAGCGCTTTTGTCGCCGTAGATGCCGAAGGCCGCGTGCGCACCGGTCGCAATTACGACTTTAAGGACGACACCTCGGCGCTGCTGGTGCGCAATCACCCACGCGGCGGCTATGCTTCCATCGGGTTTGCCGCCCTCAATAACCTGGGCGCCAACACTCCGCTTGACTCCATCACCGGACGCGCCGCGGCGTTGATGGGCCCGTTTGCCCAGCTCGACGGTGTTAACGAATGCGGCGTGTCCATTGCCGTACTCACCCTGGATTCCAAGCCCTGTGACCAGGACACGCAACGCCCCGCCATCAATACCTCGCTCGCCATCCGCCTGGTGCTCGACCGTGCCGCCACCACGCAAGAAGCTGTCGACCTGCTTTCCGCCTACGACATGCACGCTATGGCAGGACGCGATTACCACTTCTTTATCAACGACGCCGCCGGTGACGCGCGCGTAGTAGAGTGGGACCCGCGCGATCCGGACCGCGCTTTCAAAGCGACTCCTGTACGCCAGGTTACGAACTTCTACGCCTGCTATGGCGACGAAGTGCTGCCCAACCAAAAGAATGGCGAGCTGGGCCATGGTAAAGAGCGCGCCGTCGCAATCGCCGATGTCCTTGACGCCCATGTCGGTGCTCAGGACGAGGCAGTCACTTGGAAGGCCCTGCGCGCCGCAGCGCAAGAGCCCAATCCGGAAGACATCACCAGCAATACGCAATGGTCGGTCGTCTTTGACAATACCGAACCCGCTGCCGCTATCACGCTGCGCCGCCACTGGGGCGACATCGATGCCTTCGCGCTGTAAGGAGCTGGCACCGTCGTCCTTACGCTGGCCTGACGTTGCTTACATTTCCATACATTTGAGCTAACACGTTTATCCCCGTATCAACAGTGTGCGGGGGTAAACTTATGCGCATGTTATAACTTGCCCGGAAGGATTCACCATGCTTAGAATCGGTCTTCTTACTAGTGGCGGCGACTGCCAGGCGCTCAACGCCACCATGCGCGGCATCGTCAAAACGCTCATGACCAATAGCAAAGAACCTATCGAGATCTACGGTTTTGAGGACGGCTACCAGGGCCTTATCTACAGCAGGTTCCGCGTCATGACGCCCGCCGATTTTAGCGGCATCCTCACCCGCGGCGGCACCATCCTAGGCACGAGCCGTACACCGTTCAAGCGTCTGGATACCCCCGAGGCCGATGGTGTCGAGAAGGTGCCGGCGATGGTCCACACCTATCACAAGCTACAGCTCGACTGCCTGTTTATGCTGGGCGGAAACGGCTCCACCAAGACCGCCAACCGCCTGCGCGAAGAGGGCCTCAACGTTATCGCCCTGCCCAAGACCATCGATAACGACACCTGGGGCACCGAGCTGACGTTTGGCTTTACGAGCGCCATCGACGTCGCCACCAAGTGCATCGACGACATCCACACCACTGCGTCGAGCCACGGCCGCGTGTTTGTCATCGAGATCATGGGCCACAAGGTTGGCTGGATCCCGCTGTACGCCGGCGTCGCAGGCGGTGCGGACGTCATCCTGATCCCCGAGATCCCCTACGACATGGATAACGTCATCAAGACCATCGAGCATCGCATGGAGACCGGCAGCCGCTTTACGATTGTAGCCGTCGCCGAGGGCGCTATCTCCAAGGAGGACGCGGCGCTGTCCAAGAAGGAGTACAAGAAGAAGCTCGCCGAGCGTACGAGTCCGTCGATCGTCTACGACATCGCCAAGGAGATTGAGACCAAGACCGGTCGCGAGACCCGCGTCGCCATCCCCGGCCACACGCAGCGCGGCGGCCAACCCGACGCTCAGGACCGCATCTTTGCGACCCAGTGCGGCGTCGAGGCGGCACTTGGCTGCCTACGCGGCGAGTTTGGCTACATGATCGCCCTGCGCGACGGCAAGATGTGCCACATGCCGCTCGAGGAGGTCGCCGGCAAGCTCAAGTATGTCAATCCCCAGAGCGACCTGGTGCGCGAGGCCAAGGCGTTGGGCATCAGCTTCGGCGACGAATAGCCTCAGCCGAAATTCATCCCATCGGGCCCTCCGACCCCGCCCGACGTATTTCGATTTGGCTCCTCCCTTGACTCCGTCAAAGGTCGCCAATCGAAATCGTCGGGCGGGGTCGGAGGGCCCTGCGTTTACATACTCGCCGAGGTTATTCGTCTTCTTGCTGCGGGTGCCTGGCCTGAAATTCAGTTGCGGTGAAATAGTTCCTGCTTAGCCCGCAAATGGCTGAATCTAGGAACTATTCCACCGCAACTTACGTATGATCGGAGCGGCTACAGCACAAGCATCGGCGTTCGTTTGATGGTCCGCCACGAAATGGGGCCATCTACTACGTTTAACTCGATGGGGCCAACCATGACCGCCTTTTCGAAAATCGACAGGCCTTCTACCTGCGGTTTTGTTTTTTGTTTTCCCGGTATGGTTGAGGGTATCCAATTAAACGTAGTAGATAGGCCCGTTTTGTGGCATACAACCCATTCAAGCCCAATCTCGAAGGCTAAAGAGCGCCTCTCATCCACGCCTGAGAGCGAAAAGCAAATAGAATAAAAGGCAAATGAAAAGCCCGTTTGACGAGCGGAGGACATATGCGCGACGTAGCCGAAAGCGACTGGAAGCTGTTTAAGAAAACGCTTCCTCAATGGCAAGAACGTTATATGGAAAAGCTCATCGGCCAGTACGTTGAGATACTGAATGGCGACAGCGAAGCGTCCAGTAGATTTTGGGCACTAGAAGAGAGCCTCAATAGAGACAAGCTGTCCTCAGGCGTAATTGCAAACGACATTCGCCGCAGCACAATGCACCGCGAGATAGCCAATTTGCTTATCGACAGCGTGATCACCCTTGACGACCTTGACGGTTTTACCGAGGACATTAAGAGCTATGCGCAGCACTGGATTGGCCAGTAAGAGCACCGAACGACAAACATCCCCAGCAAAACGGGGCAAACGCCGGGCCACCTATAGGCTGCCCGGCGTTTGCCCAGATAAAACCTGCCAAAATAAACCTGTCCCTTTTTGGCAGGCTACTCGGCGCTCTTGAGGGCGCCGACCATGTCGATCTTGTTGAGCGTTCGGTTGGTGACGAGGTTGACGATAAACGTAAAGACAAAGGAAAGCACTACGGCGAGCACATAACTCAGCGGCTCGACCTCAACGTCAAAGTAGAGCGACGGCATCTGCAGAATGTACGTAAAGCTCTCGGCCAGCAGGCTACCCAGCGGCACGCCCAGCGCGGCGCCAATCGCCGTGAGGATCAACGTCTCCTTGTTGACGTAGTGGTGCACCTCGCCACGGCGGAAGCCCAGCACCTTGATGGTCGCCAGCTCGCGCTCGCGCTCGGAGATGTTGGTGTTGGACAGCGTAAACACCACCACAAACGACAGGCACGCCGCCATAAAGGTCACAAGTACCACGACGGAATTGATGATAGTGAAGTTCGCCTCATAATTTTCCCAATGCTCGGCCGTGCTCGAGATGGTGAGCCAACCGTCGCTCTTAAGCTTCTTGCTAAACGCAATCTGGTCAGAAGATGAGCCCTTAAGCAGCGCAAAGATGCCGTTAAGACGCGCGCTTCGGTCGAACGCGCGCTCATAGGTGCTCTGCGTCATATAGAGCGTGTTGCCCAGATAGTTGAGCGAAATGTCGCTAACCTTGACCTTGGCGACGTTGAGCGACGAATCCTGGACGTGCGCTGTGTCGCCCGGCTGAATCCCCAGCACCAGTTGCGAGCTCTTGCTCAAGTACACGTCCCCGTCACGCAAGGCGAGCGGTTCTTTGGACTCATCCTCCAGGCGCACGTAGTCACCCAAGTCACCCGTGCGGTCGTCGGGAATCACAATGAGCTGTACGGTCTCGCTCTTGCCGCCAAACGTAAAAGTGACGTTGTCGGTCATGATCGGCAGCGTCGAAGTCACGGTCACGTCGGAATCCTTGGCCGCGCTTCGCTCGTCGAGCGCCGCGCACGTCTGCGTAAAGTCATCGGGATTGGCAACCGCCAGCAGGTCATAGCGCGTGATATGCCCGTACTGTTTGGGCGAAAGCGCCACCGACGTATCGCGGATGCCCATGCCGCAGATCACGAGCGCCGTGCAGCCGGCGATACCGAAGATGGTCATAAGGGCACGCTTTTTGTAGCGGAACAGGTTACGCGCTGCCACCTTGTTCAAAAAGCCCATGCGGTGCCAGATAAAGCCGATGCGCTCAAGCAAGATGCGCGAGCCGGCACGCGGCGCCTTGGGGCGCATGAGCGAAGCCGGCGTCTCGGCCATCTCGTGGCGGCAGGCGATAATCGTGGCGCCCACCACGCCCACGGCAAACAGCGCAACCGACACGAGCGACGACACGATGTCGTACGAAAGCAGCATCTGGGGCAGAGAGTACATGTCATCGAACACCGTAAACAGGAACAGCGGCAGCCCCACAAAGCCGATGATGTTGCCGAGCACGCCGCCGATCAGACAAGCCCACAGCGCATAGTCCACGTATTTGGACAGGATACGTCCGCGCGAATAGCCGAGCGCCTTGTACAGGCCAATGAGCGTGCGCTCCTCCTCGACCATACGTGTGGCGGTGGTAAGGCTGATGAGCACGGCGACGATAAAGAAGATGAACGGGAACACCGTGGCGATGGCCTCAATTGACGAGCTATCGCTTTCCACGCTCGAGTAGCTTGCGATATTGCCGCGGTCCTGGATGTACCAGGTGCATTCGCCTAGGTCGGAAAGCTCGGCGCGGGCATCGGCAAAATGCTGGTCGGCGGCGGCGCGGCGCTGGTCCAGGTCGGCTTGCGCCTGCACACGCTCCTCGCTGCCCTCTGTCATGCGGTTGATGTTATCCTGCTCGATCCCAAAGAGCATGGCGGCCTGGCGCTCGGCCGCATCCAAGCTTGCCGGCGTGTCGACCGTCAGCTCCTGAGCGCGCGCCTTCTCACGCTCCTCGCGGATCTTCTCGATATTGCCCTTGGCCTCATTAATCTTTGCCGCGTAGGCATCCGAATAGGAGTTGAGGCTCTTGGCCCCCTCGACGATCACGTGGACCGCGGAGTAGGAAGAAGATGCCGCGGCATCCTCGCTCACATAGAACTTATAGTCCGCAGTCGAAGCAGCGCGAAAGGCGTTGACGGTCGAGTCGGAGCTCACATCAGTAGGATCGAGAACCTCGGCCGTAATGGTGTAATCGCCCGCAGCAAACTGGTCCTTGGCGCTTTGGTTCGACGAGCTCGCATCATTGGCGGCAAAACTCACCGTATCGCCGAGCTTTTTGCCCGAAGCCTTCAGGAATTTCGAAGTCACCGCGACCTCGCCGGCGCTCTCGGGCAAATCGCCGCTCACCAGCACCGGTTGATCGATATTCTCTTTGGAAAGGCTCTGCACGACTACGCGCTCGCGCGTGGTACCAACGGCGGTATAGGCAGTCTCGGTATAGATGCCCTCGGCCGTCTCGACGCCATCGACCTCTTGGATCGCAGCAAGATCGTCGCGCGTAAGACCATAGGTCGACTGCACGTTGATGTCATAAACATTCTGCTGGTCAAAGTAAGCGTCGACCGAATCGCACAGATCCTCGCAACCCGCCTTAAGACCGCACATCACACTCACGCCGAGCGCGGTGATGACCACGATGGACAAGAAGCGCTTAAGACTGCCTCGGATTGTGCGGTAGATGCCACGGCGAAACACCGCCGGCACCATATCGTTTGAGCTTTGGGCAGTGCGGTAGGTCGTAAAATCCTGCTCGCGCTCCGTGTTCTGCGCGTCGCGGCGTAGGCTGTTTTGGCGATCCTGATTCATGGGCACTACCACTCGATTGTCTCGATCGGCACGGGATTTTGCTGGACCGTCTCGCTCTCCACGCGACCACTCTTAAAGCGGATCAGGCGATCGGCCATGGGCGCGAGCGCGGAGTTGTGCGTGATGATGATGACCGTAATGCCCTGCTTGCGGCAGGTATCCTGCAGCAGCTGCAAGATCTGCTTGCCGGTTTTATAGTCGAGTGCGCCCGTGGGCTCGTCGCACAGGAGCAACTTGGGGTTTTTGGCCAGCGCGCGGGCGATGGACACACGCTGCTGCTCGCCGCCCGAAAGCTGCGCCGGAAAGTTAGCAAGACGGTCGCCCAGGCCAACCTGACGAAGCGTTTGCTCGGCATCGAGCGAATCGGGGCAAATCTGCGCCGCAAGCTCGACATTTTCGAGCGCCGTCAGGTTGGGGACCAGATTGTAGAACTGGAAGACAAAGCCGACGTCGGCACGGCGGTATTCCACGAGCTGTGCCTCGTTGGCGGAGCTCACGTCGCGCCCGTCCACCGTCACAGTGCCGGAGGTTACCGTATCCATGCCACCCAGGATGTTGAGCGCCGTAGTCTTGCCGGCACCCGAGGCGCCCAGGATAATGGCGAGCTCGCCGCGCTCAACGGTAAAGCTCGCGCCGTCGAGCGCGTGAATGCGGGCATCGCCCTCGCCGTACGCCTTGATGACGTCTTTGAATTCGATATAAGCCATCGATTAATTCCCATCTGGTCGGATAACTCTTTAGTATTACCCATTTCACGCCGACCAAAAAGGGACAGGTTCATTTTGGCAGGTTTTATATGGGGAAACGGGGAGCGCAGGCAAGCGCCGGGAAGGCAGAGAAATCATCGACGGGGTCAGGCCGACCGCCAAACACAACGCACGCATCTCTATCTGTCAGCAAAATCATTCGAACAGCTGTTCGTTTCTATGATATGATTCCGTTATCTAAGCAGGCCAATACGCAGAAAGGCGGCCAACATGGCGTTCGACTTTAAGAAGGAATGCAAGGAGCTCTACAAACCTGCAAGCAAGCCGAGCATCGTAACTGTCCCGCCTATGAGCTACGTTGCCGTTCGCGGAAAGGGCGACCCAAATACCGAAGGTGGCGAGTATCAAAACGCCCTGCCGCTGCTTTACGGCATCGCCTATACCGTCAAGATGTCGAAGAAAGGCTCAAGGAGTATCAAGGGCTATTTCGACTTTGCGGTACCGCCGCTCGAGGGTTTCTGGTGGCAAGACTCCCCGAGCGGCGACATCGATTATGTACGCAAGGACGATTTCAACTTTATCTCGTGCATTCGCCTGCCCGATTTCGTCACCCGAGATGACTTTGACTGGGCAGTCGCGGAAGCCACGACCAAAAAGAAACTTGACTTTTCTGCCGTCGAGCTGCTTAAAGTTGACGAGGGCCTCTGCGTTCAATGCATGCACACCGGGCCCTACGACAACGAACCGGCGACCGTAGGCGCTATGAATGAATACACGACCGAGCAGGGCTATGTCCCCGACTTCTCAGACACCCGTTTCCATCACGAAATCTATCTCTCCGATCCACGCAAATGTGCACCGGAGAAACTTAAGACTGTGGTTCGTCATCCTATCAAGCGCGCTGAATAGCGTGGAGCGTCATCTCACGCGCTAGGTTTTAAGCCAGCCAACCAGCCGCCTCCTAGGCCGTCCGGTAATTATCTTGACGCGGCCCGTCGCATCTTATAAGTTTGTTTTGCTAAAGCTGGAAAGCCTCTCAACGATGCGCAACTCCAGCTCTTTTTCTATCAAGAGGCTTAAATGAAATACCGGAAGTCGCGGATATCCATCAACGAACAAATAGCACTATTGACAGAATACAGGGGTCTTAAGTGCTCTGATCAAAGCGAACTCGAGCGAGCTTTGGTCGAAGTCGGCTACTACAGGCAAAGTACTCGAGCGTTACTCCTCGTACGCACCCTCGAGCCGAAGTAGCCACTCCTTGCGATCGAGCCCGCCGGCATATCCGTTGAGCGAACCATCGGCCGCCACCACGCGATGGCACGGCACGATAATCGAAACAGGGTTGCGAGCGACCGCAGCCCCCACCGCACGGGGGGACACAACGGGCGCCTCGTTTCCCGGTACACGATGGCGGGCGGCGACACGAGCCGCAATTTCGCCATAAGTGGCGACCTCGCCACGCGGGATAGAAAGCAGCTCAAACCAGACCTCGCGCTGAAACGACGTACCAATCATATGCAACGGCGGCGTAAACCGAGGTTCCTGCCCTGCAAAATAAGCATTCAACCAAGCCCAAGAACGCTCAAGCACCGAAGAAGCCGCGCCATTTGCCGGACTCCCCGAAGACATCCCACCGGTACCAGAAACCGCGTCGGCGCCTTCAACATGTTCGGAGTCTTCCCGTAGAAGCGTGGAGCCAAAATGCTCCTGCCCCTCAAACCAAAGTCCCGTCAGACCGCGGCCATCAGCGGCAAGCAGAATCTCGCCCAAAGGCGAAGCAAACGTCGTCGTGACCACCAGCGGCTCCTTTCAAAACTCCGCACCATAATACCGCGAATTGTGCAGACAACCCCAATCGACCCCAAAGTCACCCAAGGCAGCAGGCGCGACGCGCCGCAGCTGCCGGCCGCGCCCCCACAGTCCCCAAGGCTGTCTCTTATACACATCTGACGCTGCCGACGAATAGC
>CABSMS010000069.1 GCA_902478885.1 uncultured Collinsella sp.
GAACTTCTGACCTCTTCCGTGTCAGGGAAGCGCTCTCCCCCTGAGCTAAACGCCCAAATGGAGCGGACAACGGGGCTCGAACCCGCGACCCCAACCTTGGCAAGGTTGTGCTCTACCAACTGAGCCATGTCCGCTTACGAGGATTAATCTTACGTGATGTCCGCATCCTATGCAAGAACTTTTTTTGAAAAGTTTTGCGACGCCCTCGCGAACCTCGCAAAGACATCAGCCACCACGGAAGGCGCAGGCAAACGCAAACTCGCCGCAAGAGGCCCCTACATCTCACCGAGCATAATCCAGGCAGAGCTGTCCTGCGCGAGCCTGCCGTCTGCAAGCGGTGATGAGGTGAGCAGGACCCTGCCCGCCGGCAGCTCCACGGGTGCTGCACCGAAGTTCGTCACACACGCCCAGCCGTTGTCGCGGCGATAGGCGATGACGCCGCCCTCAGCGCCCTCGGCACCATCCGCAAGGCCGGTGCGCCCGTCAAGATCGAGCCACGCAAGATCGTTGGCGCACCGGCGCAGCTTGCGCCGCAGCCAGAGGGCGTCACGATAGAGCGCAAGCATCGATGTCGGGTCCGCTTCTTCCCTATCGGCAGCGTAATCGGAAAACCATGCAGGCTGCGGCAGATGGGGCGCCGTATCGGCGTCCGCCGGTGAAAACCCAAACGATCCGCCCTGCGCGGGATCGTCCGCCGCCACCCACGGCAGGGGCACACGACAGCCGTCGCGCCCCTTCTCGCGCTTCGATCCGTGCGTATTGGTCGCAGTGGGATCTTCGAGTGCAGCCCACGGAATGTCAGCCACCTCAAAAAGGCCGAGCTCCTCACCCTGATACACGTATGCCGAGCCCGGAAGCGCCAGCTCAAGCAAAAGGGCCGCCCGCGCGCGGCGCTCGCCGAGTTCACGGTCCTCGTCATAAGACGACCCGTCGCGTAAGAGCCAGTCGAGCGCAATCTGGTGGTAGCGCGTCGCCTTGATTTGCGGCAGGGCATAGCGTGTCGCCACGCGCGGCACGTCGTGGTTGGAGAGTACCCAGGTCGAGGCGGAATCGGATTCGATGGCCGCCTTCAAGCCCTCCTCGATTGCAACGCGCATGTCATCATAGGTCCAAGTGGCCTTGGCGAACTCAAAGTTGAATGTCTGGCCAAGCTCGTTGGGGCGCGCATAGAGATACTGGCGCTCGGGCAGCACCCACGCCTCGGCAACGGCGCAGCGCGGCGGATTATAGCGGTCGAACACGCGGCGCCACTCGCGATAGATCTCGTGGACCTCGTTGCGGTCCCACAGCGGATGGGTGCCGTCGTCAACCATGTCATCGCCCTCGGCGAGATGCCACTGGTCGAGGTCATCGCGGTCGAGGTCCTTGGCAAGGCCGTGCGCCACATCAATGCGAAAACCATCGACGCCTCGATCGCTCCAAAACGCCAGGACGTCGCAAAAGAACGCATGAACCTCGGGGCACGACCAGTCAAAGTCCGGCTGCTCGGGCGTAAACATGTGCAGATACCACTGACCGTCCGCGACACGCGTCCAGGCGGGGCCGCCAAAGTTGGCATTCCAATTGGTGGGAGGCAGCTCGCCATGTTCGCCGCGACCATCGCGGAAGATATAGCGGGCGCGCTCGGGCGATCCGGGGCCGGCGGCAAGAGCGGCTTTGAACCAGGGGTGCTGGTTGGATGAATGGTTAGGCACGATGTCGACAATGACCTTGATGCCGCGCACGTGAGCCGCAGCGATCATGTCATCGAAGTCGTCAAGCGAGCCGAGACGTGGGTCGACATCGCAGTAGTCCGCCACATCATAGCCACCATCGACAAGAGGCGATGGGTAAAACGGGCTCAGCCAGATGGCCTCGATACCCAGCTGCTCAAGATAGTCCATCTGCTGGGTAACGCCCGCGATATCGCCCAGGCCCGAACCAGTCGAATCCTTAAACGAGCGCGGGTAGATCTGATAGATCGCGGCATCGGACATCCATGAACGCGAAGAAGACTTTTCTGTAACCATGGGGCGTGCCTCCCTTGCAACGAGGTTTTGTGAGATGCCCACGATGATACGCCCAAAGCTGACATTCGCAGCAAACAACGCCACAGCCACGACCCAAAACGCTCGCTCCCTCTCGGGTTCGAGCCCAGGCGATGGGTACGAAAAAGCCCGGCTACCGTAGTAGTCGGGCTGTTGCGTTTGGAGCGGACAACGGGGCTCGAACCCGCGACCCCAACCTTGGCAAGGTTGTGCTCTACCAACTGAGCCATGTCCGCATATGTAAAACAAAACGGGCGCCGGAGCGCCCGGATGTTGCCTGGAGGCGAAGCCCGGATTCGAACCGGGGGTAAAGGCTTTGCAGGCCTCTGCCTTACCACTTGGCCACTTCGCCGAAAAAGGACCGCCTAAACGGTCCGGAAATGCAATGGAGCGGACAACGGGGCTCGAACCCGCGACCCCAACCTTGGCAAGGTTGTGCTCTACCAACTGAGCCATGTCCGCTTGCGGGTTATTAATTTACGCGAGTTGTCCAAAAGACGCAAGTACTTTTTTCAAAAAACTTGTCTGCCGCATGTTCTTAATAGCCAAACGCGCTAAAGCGATTGGCTAGGCACACGATTCCAGCGCTCCGCTAAACAGCTTCACCATCTGCACGCGCGTGCCGGCGCCGTCCGTACGACGAGCAACCTCCACGTTATCGACGAGCATACGCATAAGCTTGATACCACGGCCGCGTTCCTCAGATGCGACCGGCTCGCTCGTTTCATCGATAGAATAGCCAACACCTCGATCAAGCACCTCAACCACAACGCGATCGCCATAGGCTTGAACCGTCAGGACGCACCCGATACCGCCCGCATGGTCATAGGCATTACCCAGCGCCTCCCCCGACGCCAATGCGACATCGTAGCGCTCGTCACGGCGCAACGGAAGCGATTCAAGGAGTTCGGCGATGCGATGTCGGTAGTATGGAAGATTCTCGATACCCTGACGGACCTCGACGCTCTTACTCCAGCGAGGCAGCTCCCCCACCGGAATAGCGGGAATAGACTCCCGTGCCGGCCCCGCGACATGAAGGATATCGACAAGACGAGCAATCTCCAAAAAGCGAACAACTTCACCTGATGCATTGACGAGCGAAAGAAGGCCTTCTCGCCTCATGAGCTCACGAGCGCGCGTAAGCAGGAATGCCAAGCCCGTCGAATCAATAAAGCCAACAGCCTGACAGTTGATGACGACGCGACGCACGCCGCGGCCAATCAAAGCATCCAACCGCCGACGCAGCGCAGGCACCGTGGCGATGTCGATATCGCCTGGTGGCGTCAAAACCGCTATGTCATTCCACTCATTCATACGACCATGGTTCCCCAAAAAAGCCCACTCGATGCATTCGTTTCCCCAACCGTACGGATTCAGCCCGCCCAGCGTCGTCTATGAACGACCCCGTAAAAACTCAAGGGACACCAATGCAATGTCATCGTCCAGCGCCGATTCGGTAAATCGGTCAAGCTCGCCCAAGACCTTGCCGCAGATTCCCGATACGCCCTCCCCCGAAACAGAAAGCAGAAGATCGCGCAAACGCTGCTCGCCAAAGAACGCCCCGGTGCGGTCACGGGCCTCAATCGTTCCATCCGTATACATGAAGAGCATGTCGCCGGGGGCGAACGTAAACACGCCTGTCTCGTACACCATGCTCTCAAAGGCACCGATTACACCCGATTGGCATCCAAGTAGCTCGACCTCTCCCCCACGAGCCTCGCCGCCACCCAGCGGCATCGACTCTGGTCTGATGACCATGGTCGGAGGATGGCCCGCCGAACAATACGTTGCGCGTCCGGCTTTAAGGTCAATCTTGGCGATAAAGGCTGTCACGAACGTCTCGACCCTCGAAAAGCCCATGAGCATGCTGTTAAGGGAGCGTGCCATGCGGGCCGGTCCAGCGCCCTCCCAGGCATATGCCGTCAGGGCCGTCTTGACGAGCGCGGACATCGATGCAGCCTCAATGCCTTTGCCAGACACATCGCCCAGAATCATGACGGCGCAGTCGTCGGGAAGACGGATAAGCGTATAGAAATCGCCGCCGACCAACGCCGAGTTCGTGGCCGACAGGTACACCGAATCGGTTGCGATACCCGGAACATCCCCCAGGGAATTTCTCATGCCAATCTGAAGGGTCTGAGCGATATGGCGCTCTTCGCGCTTTTGAGACTCTCCCTCATAGATCAGTTCAAAGTCATGCGCCAAGTGCACCAAGTAGTCATATTCAAGGTCATCAATCGGCTCTTGGCTGCCATCACGAAGCAGCAGCGCGCGCGTCGTCGGGCCCTTCGCAACAGAAGCAGGAACAATCGCGTCGTTACTGTGCTTGCCATCGCCCTCAGAGCGCGGGCGCCCCGCCTCGATGCCGGTGTCGATGTAGAGGCCCTGGCAAGGCAGACCATGCGCCCTAAGCCAGCCTCCCATGGGCATCGATTCGTCAACGCGAGTTATACGTACGTGTTTAAGGTCCTCGGCACTCGTGCCGCCCAAAACAGATGCCTCAAAGCCATCAGGGCCAGCCCCCAGACGTGCCGCTGGCGCCGTCGTGGAGAAGAATAGCTTCTCGGGATCGTCCGGCAAAGCAACGCGACTGCCGCCTTCAAAATCTATGACGTAGGAATCCAGACTGGCGTCATACTCAACAGGGCAAAAATGGCAGTTAAGCATATTGCAGATCTCGCACGATACCGCCTGGGTAGCCGCGGCGGAATCGTCTAGAAAGGTAAACAACTCATCACGCAAGACATTGAGCGAGCGGCCAAGCTCGGCCGTGCGACGGGAGCGAAGGCTCGATGCCATGCCGACCAGCTGGATAGACAGGTAATCGCAAATGACCTCGAGTACATTAACGTCATAGGCGAGCGGTGCCTGGGGGCGTTTCCAACCAACTTCCAGCACGCCAAGGATCTGCGTACCGTAAAAAACGGGAAGACAAATCTCGCTGCGGTACGGAGGCATATCTTGCACGCGCAACAGGTGCTTAGAACGATTGTCCAGGTCCATGAACATACCGGAGGCGGCCCTATCGCCCTCAAGGTCCTGTTGAATCGACAAGCGACAGGCACGCGACTCCCGAAGAACATACGTCGGAATACCAGCGCCATACGGCAAGAACTCGGGCAGGTAGCTGTCGTACAGCTCCTTGGAAACACCGCGAAGCTTAAAACCGCCGCTCTCAGAAAAATAGATAGCGGCACCCGAAGCATCGAGCGTTCCTACAAGCTGGTTCAAAACGGTATCAAGCAGGCTGGGTAGCTCATCGGAGCCCACGGTACTCATAATGACCGAGAGCGTGCCAGAGAGACGCTTGTTCGCAACTCTAAGCTCCGATAACGCACGCTTGAGTTGACGGTCGTGAGAATACTGTTCCTCGATACTGTGAAGCGCCACTAGGACACGTGGTGCGCGGCGCCCAAAGATGCGTGGAGGCGTTACGGAGCCCGCGCGAACCAAGACGGGGATAAAAGAGCCATCACTCAGCTTGAGCATCAGTTCGCTCTCGGAGCCATCAGTTTCAAATGGCAGACGATGTTCCGTCGCACGTTCAAAAGCGGACGAGTACAGGACGTCTTTAACATCTCCACCGATGACGTCGGCGCGTTCCTCGCACATCAAACCAAGTAAGCGATTATTCACATGCAGAATGGTTCCGTCGAGCTCACAGATGATGACAGCATCGCTCGTGATCTCGACTAGTTGGGCAACGTCTGCCCACTCGTTGCGTTCAAGCGTTTCCATCGTGGACCCCACCGTCTATCGGTAACAAAAAAGCCTCCGAAGAGGCTTCTCAAATGCGATGGTGTCGGAGGCGGGACTTGAACCCGCATGACCAAAAAGCGGTCACTAGCACCTCAAGCTAGCGCGTCTGCCAATTCCGCCACTCCGACATGCTATGTTGTTGATGCACGGTTCGTTTTGTTGGACCCGCGCGTTCAACGAGGAAGATAATAACCTATGATTTGAGAACTGTGCAAGCACTTTTTTCAAAAAAGTTTACGAATTTGTAAATGCGCAGGTAGATCCGTGTGTCCGGCCCCGAATCGGTGTTGCCTCCCGGCGCGTCCTCGGGCATGAGCGATATTTTGCTACGCACTTCCTGCTGCAAAATATCGCTCCCCCTGCGGAATGCGCCGGGAAGCAACACCGATTCGGGGCCTGCAGATACATACTTCAGGCACAGTTCTCAAACATGTTCTGGGGGCTGATGCAAATTTGGCGGCTCGGCTTTGCCGAGCCCTTATATAAAGAGGCCGGAGCTAAAGCTCCGGCCTCACTAACTTTCCTATTAGATTAAGTGAGCGATCAAGGAATCGCACCCCTCCCTGCCGCGTTGCCGCAGGGCCCGTGCTGGACTTAGTTTTCAGAACATTCCGCAGACCAGGAAACCCCCTTATCCGCGGCTCCGAAGGAGCAGGATAAGGGGGTTTCCATGGTCGAGGACGTTCTGAAAACTAAGTCCAGCACGGGCCCGGACGATAACAACCGACTACAGGTCGATGTGCGATTCCTTGATCGGGAACGGCTCCGCGAAGTGGCAGGCGCAGCAGTGGCCCGGTGCGACTTCCTTAAACTCGGGAAGCTTCTCAGAGCAGATACCCTGAGCGATCGGGCAGCGAGTGTGGAAACGGCAGCCGGTCGGCGGATCCAGCGGCGACGGCGGATCGCCGGCAAGGATGATGCGCTTACGAGTCTTCTGGATATCCGGATCGGGAACCGGCACGGCAGACAGCAGCGACTGCGTGTACGGATGGTGGGGCTCGCTGTAGAGCGTCTTCCAGTCCGAAACCTCGACCATCTTACCCAGATACATAACGGCAACGCGATCGGAGATGTGCTGCACGACGGACAGGTCGTGGGCGATAAACAGATATGCGGTACCGAACTTGTCCTGCAGTTCCTTGAGCAGGTTCAGAACCTGGGCCTGAATGGACACATCCAGAGCAGAAACTGGCTCGTCGCAGATAATCAGCTTGGGCTTCAGCGCAAAAGCGCGGGCAATACCGACACGCTGACGCTGACCGCCGGAGAACTCATGAGGATAGCGGTTGATGTGCTCGGGGTTCAGTCCGACAACGTCGAGAAGCTCGCGGACGCGCTCAATGCGCTCCTCCTTGGTGCCCACGCCATGAATGGTCATGGGCTCGGAGACGATCTCACCGATGGTCATACGAGGGTTGAGCGAAGCATAGGGGTCCTGGAAGATGAACTGCATCTCGCGACGCATGTCCTTGATCTCGTGCTTGCTCATCTCGGCAACGTCTTTGCCCTGGAAGAACACCTTACCGGCAGTCGGCTTGGTCAGACGCATGATAGTGCGGCCAGTGGTGGACTTACCACAACCAGACTCGCCAACCAGACCAAAGGTCTCGCCAGGATAAATCTCAAAAGAGATGTCATTTACAGCAGAGACGACACGCTTGGAAAAACGCTTGGCGAACATGCCGGACTCTGCGGGGAACTCCTTAGAGAGGTGCTCGACCTTCAGCAACGGAGTGCGCTCGTTATTGTCTGCCATTTACGCCTCGCCTCCCTTCTTGGAATCCCTGCGCGTACGGGACGTCTCAGGGGCGTTCTTGAGGAACTCGGGGTCACCGGAATAATGGCACGCAGAATAGTGGCCGGACTCGGTGACAACGCGCTCGGGGCGCTGCTTGCGGCACTTATCGGTTGCATAGGGGCAACGAGGCGAGAACACGCAGCCCTCGGGCAGGTTCATGAGCGAAGGCGGGTTGCCGTGAATCGGCGTAAGCGGCTTCTTCTCATCGATGGCCTGCTCCGGGATGGAGCGGATAAGGCCCCAGGTGTAGGGGTGGCGGCTCTCGTAGAAGATTTCCTCAGCAGTACCGAACTCGACGGGACGGCCGGCGTACATAACCATGATCTTGTCGGCCATATCAGCGACGACACCCAGGTCATGGGTGATCATGATGATGGCGTTGCCGTTCTTCTCCTGCATTTCCTGCATAAGCTCAATAATCTGAGCCTGAATGGTAACGTCCAAGGCAGTCGTGGGCTCGTCGGCAATCAGAATATCGGGGTCGCAGGCGAGAGCCATAGCGATCATGACGCGCTGACGCATACCGCCAGAGAACTGGTGCGGATACTCATTGACGCGCTTCTCGGGCTCGGGAATGCCAACGAGGTCCAAAAGCTCGGTAGCGCGCTTGAGTGCCTCCTGCTTGGAGTAGCCACGGTGCAGACGAAGGCCCTCGCCCACCTGCTTACCGATCTTATAGACCGGGTTCAGGGAGGTCATAGGATCCTGGAAGATCATCGCGATATCGTTACCGCGAATGTGCTGCATCTCTTCCTCGGTCATCTCGAGGATGGAACGACCGCGATAGCGAACGTCGCCGCCCTCAATCTTTCCCGGAGGCATCGAGATAAGGCCCATGATGGTCATGGCGGTCACGGACTTACCGGAGCCGGACTCGCCGACGACACCGAGGGTCTCGCCGCGATCGAGCGTGTAGGAGACACCGTCGACAGCGCGAACGACGCCATCCTCGGTGTGGAAATACATCTTTAGGTCATCGACCTCGAGCAGATGCTGGCCCTCGGGAACCGGCTGGTCCTTCAGGTCCACATAGTTCTTGTTCTTCTTCATCCTTATGCGTCCTTCATCTTGACGTCGAGGGCGTCGCGCAGACCGTCACCCAGCAGGGTGAAGGCGAGCACCGTCGAGAGAATTGCCAGACCGGGCATGATCATCATCCAGGGAGCAGTCAGAAGATACTGCTGACCGTCCTGAATCATGGAGCCCCACGAAGGCGTAGGCGGAATAACGCCCATGCCGAGGAAGGACAGAGCGGACTCGGTCAGGATGGCGCCACCAATGTTCATGGTCGCGTAGACCACGATGGAGGCGACGGAGTTCGGGAAGATGTGACGCACTACGATACGAGCATCAGATGCACCCATCGCGCGCGCAGCGTCAACATAGTCGTTTTCTTTGACCGTCAAGATTGCAGAGCGGAAGACGCGCGCAATCGAAGGCCAGCCGAGAATACCGATGGCGATAAAGACGTTCTGAAGACCACGGCCGATAACGGCGATCATGGCGACAACGAACAGCACGTACGGGAACGCCAGGAAGATGTCCGCACAGCGCATGATGATCGTATCCCAGATCCCGCCGTAGAAACCGGCCAGAGCACCCATGACCAGACCGATCACCGTGGAGATCGCGGTGGCCATAATGCCGACGGACAGCGAAACGCGTGCACCGTAGATAACGCGGACGAGAATGTCGCGACCAAGGGCGTCGGTGCCAAACGGGTGCTCTGCACACGGAGCCAACAGCGACGTCTCGGCCATGGTGGTCGAGTCGGAAGCCGTCGGCGAACCGAGCCAGGGCTTAGCCCACAGATCTGCGGTCAGGGCAACCAAAACGACGATGATGATCCAGCAGACACCGATAACGGCGAGCTTGTTCTTGCGAAGACGCTTAAAAGCGTCGCCCCACAGCGTGCGGGACTTGGCGGGAGCAGATGCGGCCTTGGTGGCGGTAGCCTGCTCCTGAGACTGAGAATCAGTTTCCTGCATGAGACGTACCTCCCTTAGGCCTTATCCGACGGACCGCCAAGGCGGATGCGCGGGTCGAGGAATGCATAGCTAATGTCGACGAGCAGGTTAATCACCATGACGACGACGACGATGAGCGTAACGCCGCCCATAACGATGGGCCAGTCACGCATGCTAATGGCGCGATAGACCTCATAGCCGATACCGGGCCAGTTAAAAACCGTCTCGGTCAGGATGGCACCCGAAAGCATGCCACCAAAGTCGACACCAATATAGGTAACGACGGGGATGAGTGCATTCTTAAGCGCATGCTTGACGATGATCGCGCGATTGGAGAGACCCTTGGCCTTTGCCGTACGGATGTAATCCTGGTTCATGACGTCAAGCAGCTGCGAGCGCATAATGCGGGCGGCATAAGCAGTCGAAACCGAAGCCAGCGTAATGGTCGGAAGCACATAGTGCATCCAATCCTGATACTGAGAACTGGAACCGCCGGCACCCGAGATCGGCATGGAGATTGCACCGCCCGTAGCGTCCTTGAGGATGACGCCAAAGAACAGCTGCAGCAACATACCGAGCCAGAAGGCCGGGACCGCAACGAGGATCGACGTGGTGAGCGTTACCAAAATATCCCAGAAGGAATAACGTTTTACCGCCGAAATGATACCCGCACCGATACCCATGATTGCCTCGAGCACGATGGCGCACGCGGCAAGTTTGACCGTATACGGATACTTCTGGGCAAAGATTTCCGTAACCGGCAGCTTGCGCTGATACGAATTGCCCAGATCGCCATGAAGCAGGCCGTTCATGTAATACAAGTAACGGTCCACGAGCGACGTTTGAACGGGGTCGCCGTTCTCGTCAAGGATCGCGTTGCCGTCCTCGTCCGACTGGACCAGGTGATAGCGGACGCGAAGCTGAAGCTCCACCTCGGGGGACAGAGCCTTGTCTCCACCGATCAGCTTGATCGGATCTCCCGGCACGATATTCTGAAGGGCGAACAGAATCAGCGTAACGCCCAAAAATACCGGGATGAACTGAAGCACACGTTTAACGATGTACTTACCCATACCACTCCCCTATCTAGGGATTAACCTAAATGGGATGCCGATCGCCAGACCGGCATCCCAAAATTACCATCAGCCAGTTTACCCCAGGTTAGGGAGAACTGTATGTTTCCCATGAGGTCTACGTAAATACTTGACCCTCACGGAAGCTGCAAACTCTTAGGCGAGCTCAGCGGTACCCAGCTCGGCGTGCTTCTGCGGATCGACATAGAGGTGCTTGATGCGATCGGAGCCGACGATGGTGTGCGTGTAGAACATCACCGGGATGACCGGGCAGTCGGCAGCGACCATAGCGTCGGCCTCCTGCATCTTAGCAACGCGCTCTTCGTCGTCAACCGTGGTGCGAGCCTCGTTGACCTTGGCGTCGAACTCGGGGTTGTTGTAACCGGAGCGGTTGTCGCCACCGAGGGAGTCGGAGTGGAACAGCGGATACAGGAAGTTGTCCATGATCGGGTAGTCGGCAATCCAGCCCAGACGACCGAACTGATAGTTGAAGTTCTGGTACTGCTCGAGCAGCGCAGACCACTCAGGAGTATCGGAGACGGCGGTAACGCCGACCTTGGCGAGGTCGCCGATGATGGACTCCATAATCTCCTTATGGCCACCGTCCTGGTTGTAGGAAAGGGTCACGTTAATGCCACGATCGCCGTTAGCGTCAGCGGGAGCAACCTTGTCGAGGTACTCGTTAGCCTTGTCGACGTCGTAGGCGCAGAACTCCCATGCGCCCTCCTTGTAGCCATCGATGCCCGGAGGAACAATGCCGTCGGCGGGGGTACGGGTACCCTTGAAGATGGTCTTGCAGATGGCCTCACGGTTGATGGCCAGGGAGATACCCCT
>CABSMS010000070.1 GCA_902478885.1 uncultured Collinsella sp.
GGGCTCGGAGATGTGTATAAGAGACAGCCTCTAAAGATATCGGTGAGCATAGCGAGTGCCTCGAGCACGCCGCCGCCGACCGACGTCGCCTTGTCCGAAATGTAGTTGATATAGCTGGCATCGCCACGCGGATCGACATCGGCGCATTTAAAGCCCTCAGTCACCTGCACGCCGTTCGCCAAAAGCCCGCGCAGGCAGCCATCGATCTGCGTGCACATGGGCGTATCGTCCGCGTAGCCAATCACGTCTCCGGCGCTCACGATGTCGCCGATTGCGCGGTCGGACCGAAACACGCCGGCGGCGGGGCTGTGGATAACGCGCTCCTTGCCATAGCCGGCGATCACGCCCGGCACGCCCGTGTTGGGCTGGGGCGAGCCCTGGGTAATGACGCGGCCCAAAAAATGCCCGCGCATGGTCTCGACCACGGCGTCGCAATCGACCGGCGCGGTAAAGCCCGGCCCCACGGCGATGACGGTAGGCGCCATGTCGCGCGTGGTGCCCAGGTTGCGCTTGGCCAAAATCGCGTCGACCACAGCCGCGGGTTTAAGCTCATCGAGCATCTTGGCCTGAGGGTCCACCACGACGGCAACATCCCCTGCTTGGGTAATCTCGAGCGCCTCTGCCGGCGTCTGCGCCAAGCGAGCGCGAATGCCCTCGACCTGGACCTCGCCCAGGCGAATAGCCTCGCAAAAACTGATTGTGCGGCGGATGCACGTGGGAACCGCGATATCGGCCATAACGACCGACACGCCGGCGCGCACCAAGCGAGCGGCGACACCCGTGGCGATATCGCCGGCGCCGCGAACATAAACGAGCATTCCCGAGGCACCTCCCTGTGCTACGGTTTGAGCAGAGCAAAAGCGGCTCGACCGCTACTCTGATGATTATTTATTATCACAGTATTATACGGCGGTGAACAGATGGAAACGGTTAGCGGCAATCTTGCCTCGGCGCTCAGGATCGAGCCGGACATTACCGCGATTATCGGCAGCGGCGGCAAGTCGACGTTGCTCAAAACGCTGGGTCTTGAGCTCATGCGCGCTGGCGGCCGCGTGCTCCTCTGCACCACCACGCATATGCTTCCCGTTGCCGGCGTGCCATGGGACGGGTCGAATCGTCGCCTGGACGCCGTGCCTTGGAAGCCGGGCGCCTCGCATGTCCCCGGTTGCACCTGCGAGGCCTGCGCGGGCCTTGCACGCGGAGGCATCTGCCAGGCAGGCATCTTGGACCCGGAGACAGGCAAGCTCTCCGCCCCCGCCGAGCCGCTCAACGAGCTGGCGCAGCGCTTTGACTATGTGTTGGCCGAGGCAGATGGCAGCAAGCGACTCCCGCTCAAGGCGCATGCCGCCTGGGAGCCGGTAATTCCCGCCGCCACGGCAAACGTTGTCTGGGTCGTCGGCGCCTCGGGACTGGGCAAACCCGTCGCCGAGGTTGTCCACCGCCCCGAGCTCTTTTGCGAGCGTTGCGGCTGCGAGCTCACCGACACTGCCACCCCAGAGCGCGTCGCCCAGGTGCTCAATGCCGAGCTGCGGATGCTGAACCTCAACAATGCCCGCGTCATGCTCAACCAAGTCGACACGCTCAGCGACCCCACGATGGCCGACCGCTTCGAGGCAGCCCTCGGCCGCCCCCTCATCGCCACCAGCCTCAAGTAGCCGGCCCCATCTCGTCAGTTGCGGTGAAATACGGACTGTTTGGCCGCCAAACGGCCGCAAACAGTCCGTATTTCACCGCAACTGCGGAGGGGAATCCGGTGATCTTCCTGTTAGCGGGGGACGTAGCGGCCGGGTTGGGCTCCGGTGGGCTCGCCGTCGCGCGCCACCAGCACGCCGTTCACAAACACGGCCTTGGCGCGGCCATGTGCCTCAAAACCCTCGAGCGGCGTGTAGTCCACGGCCTGATGCTGCGTCGCGGCGCTGATCGTCCAACGCGCGCAAGGATCCCACACGCACACATCGGCATCGGAGCCCTCGGCAAGACAGCCCTTGCGCGGATACATGCCAAAAACGCGCGCCGGGTTCTCGCTCATCAAGCGGCAGAGGTCCTCGGGGCCCAGCTGGCCCTCAAAGCTCGTGGCAATCGCGACGGGACGATGCTCCACGCCGGGCCCGCCGTTGGGAATCGCGCGGAAATCGTCGCGCCCGCGGTCCTTTTGCCCGTGCAGGTTAAAGCTGCAATGATCGGTTGCAATAGTATCGATCTCGCCGGCCACAAGCGCCTCGCGCAGCGCGGCACGGTCACCGGCATGGCGCAGCGGCGGGCTCATCACGTACTTGGCGCCCGCAAAGCCGTCCTCGCCCTGCTCCAGATAGCAGGTGTCGTCGAGCATCAGATACTGAGGGCAGGTCTCGACATAGATATTCTTCTGCCCGCGCGCTTTGGCAGCACGGATGGCCTCGAGCCCCAGCTTGGTCGAAAGGTGCACCACGTTGACCGGAGCGTCCCCGGCCAAGTGAGCCAGATACAGCAGGCGGCTCACGGCCTCGGCCTCACACACGTCCGGACGGCTGAGCGCATGGCCCTCGGGCCCGTGGATACCCTGCTCAAACACGCGCTTCTGCAGCGCGTTGACCAACGTGCCGTTCTCGCAATGCACGCACAGTATGCCGCCAATACGCTTGAGCTCCTCGAGCACCTCGAGCGTCTCGGCATCGTCCAGGCGCAGGTGGTCGTAGGCAAAGTAGGTCTTAAACGACGATACGCCCGCCTCACGCATGGCCGAAAGATCGGCGCGGTTGCGCTCATTCCACTCGGCGAGCGCCATATGAAAAGCGTAGTTTGCCGTGCAGGTTCCGTCGGCGCGGCGATGCCACTCGGCAAGGGCATCGGGCATGGTCACGCCGCGATCGGCCGTCGCGTAGTCCACAATGGTCGTCGTACCGCCGCAGGCAGCCGCACGCGCACCGGTCTCAAAGCTATCTGCCGTCCAATCCATGCCAGTCCAGCACTGCATGTGCGTGTGGCCGTCGATAAAGCCGGGAAACACCCAGCAGCCCACGGCGTCCTGGACGGTATCGCCCTCGCCCGGCTCGATTGCCGCGGCAATCCGCACAATCTTATCGCCCTCCATGGCAAGATCGGCGCGGCGAAGCCCCTGGGGCGTCACGAGCGCGCCGTTTTTGATGATGATCATAATTGCTCCTTATTGATTGATGCAGTTGGCCACGCGATCAAAATACGAGCAGGCGGCGATATGCTCCGTTATGCGTTGCTGTCCCTTGGCGGTATCGACGTCCCACAGCTCGTAGGCACGCGCCTCGACCAGCACCACGTCGGTACGGTCCTTGAGGATCGAACCGCCGCCGTCCTTGCCCTCAAGACACATGAGTGCATCGAACAGTTCCGCCGGAAAGAGCACCGGGCTCGAAGGCTCACCGTTGCACGCAAGACGCACCGGATGCTTGCGGCCACGCTCATCAAACGTGCGAACCATGGCCTCAAAAGAATCCGAACTCACGAGCGGCTGGTCGCCCGGCAAAAAGAGGCAACCTTTCCAGTTGCGTTCGACTCCCCACGAAAGGCCCGCACGGACGCTTTCGCTGCGCAGCTCGCCATCGTGCAGCACGCACGGGCAATGCTTGTCCTCGCAAATCTGAGCGACCTCGGGCCAACGCGTCGAAACCACAACGTCAAAGCCCCAGGGAACCGAATCGATGGTCCGGGCAATCAGCGGCTCGCCATAGATATCGGCAAGCATCTTGTTAGAGCCAAACCGCTTGCCCTCGCCCGAAGCCATAATGACGCATCCAAGTTTCATGGTGATACCTCCCCTGAAACCATCGTACCCATAACTCGCGCCGCGGGCATCTACATCGAAAGCGCTTATCCCGCACGCCCGCGATGCAAAAAGGGGCACCCCGCCGGTTGGCAGAGCGCCCCCTTTACATGGCTTACCTCAACCCGGCTTTAGGCCTGGAGCCAACGGGCGGTGTTGCGCTCGTCGAGGGCCTTGAGGGTAGCGGCGGGATCGGCAACCTTCTGCAGGAACATCATGGCTGCGATGGCGTACGGCTTGTAGCTGGCCTCCTTGTACATGCCCACGCGGTGCATGTCGAAGACGTCGGCGTTAACCTCGCCGTGCTCGCAGGAGACACCGGAGATGTCGGCGGGCAGCGGGTGCATAAAGATGGTGTCCTGGCCGTTGGCGGTCTTCTCCATGAGCTCGGTCGTGGAGCACCAGTCCTGATGGGTGGCGTTCTGGGCGAGCAGCTCCTTCTCGAGCGCTGCGATGCCGGCGTCGTCGCCCTCGGCGTACAGGTTGGTGCGCTTCTCCATGGCGGCAAACGGAGCCCAGCTCTTGGGGATCACGATGTCGGCGCCCTCGAAGGCCTCGGCCATGGTGTTGACCTGCTTAAAGGTGGTGCCGGACTCGGCGGCATAGCTCTTGGCGCGCTCGACGACCTCGGGCATGAGGTCGTAGCCCTCGGGGTGAGCCAGGGTAACGTCCATGCCAAAGCGGGGCAGCAGGCTGATCAGCGACTGCGGGCAGGACAGCGGCTTGCCGTAAGAGGGCGAGTAGGCCCAGGTGACGGCAACCTTCTTGCCTTTAAGGTTCTCAAGACCGCCAAACTCGTTGATGAGGTAGAGCATGTCGGCAGAGGACTGCGTGGGGTGATCGGAGTCGGACTGCAGGGAGATGAGCGTGGGGCGGTGATCCAGAACGCCGTCCTCGTAAGCCTGCTGGACAGACTCGGAGACCTCGGCCATGTAGGCGTCGCCCTTGCCGATGTACATGTCGTCGCGGATGCCGATGACGTCGGCCATGAAGGAGATCATGGTAGCGGTCTCGCGGACGGTCTCGCCGTGAGCGATCTGGGACTTTTTCTCGTCCAGGTCCTGCAGCTCAAGGCCGAGCAGGTTGGCGGCCTTAGAGAAAGAGAAACGCGTACGGGTGGAGTTGTCGCGGAACAGGGAGACGGCCAGGCCCGAGTCGAAGATCTTGGACGAAACGTTGTTCTCACGCAGCTCGCGCAGGGCGTCGGCGACGATGTAGAGCGCCTTGAGCTCGTCGGTGGTCTTGTCCCAAGTGTGCAGGAAGTCGCTACCGTACATACCCTTAAAATCGAGGCCGTTCAGCTGCTCGACGAGCTCGGTAAACTTAGCGTCCATGGAAATGTCCTTTCTAAAGATGAAACGATCGCAATGAGTAGATGTGCTCCGGCATGCGCGTGTGGCAGAACATGCAGAGCACCATGACGAGGACCCGCCACCGTTGAGGAAGCATGGGAGATAACGACCGCGGGCCCCAAGTCAACAGGGGGTGCCGGGGACACGAGCGGCCCCCGGCTCAACAAAATCGAGGAATGGGACTAATCGATCTTGTTGTTGGTCAGACCGGCGCGGAACACGGTGGCGTCGCCATCGGCCTTGCTCGGATCGTAGAGGTTCAGGGCAGCCACGTACATGGCGGCAGCGGTGACCAGGTCGTCCTTGTAGGTGACCTCGTTGGGAGCGTGAGCCTGAGACTCGGCACCCGGGCCAAAGCCCACGCAGGGGATGCCGTAGCGGCCCTGGATGGAGACGCAGTTCGTGGAGAAGGTCCACTTGTCGCACAGCGGACGACCGGTGCGCTTGTCCATGCTGGGCTCGCAGCCGATGCGCTCGTCACCAAACATGGCCTTGTGGGCGTCGACGAGGGCCTTGACGTGCGGAGCGGTCTCCTTGTTGATCCACGTGGGGAAGTAAGCCTCGGTCTCGTAGACCTCGCCGGTCCAGGACGGACGGTCGTACATGTACATGGAGACCTTCACGTCGTCACCGTACTTCTTGGCTGCCGGCAGGTTGCGGATCTCGTCCAGGCAGGACTCCCAGGTCTCGCCGGCGGTCATGCGACGGTCGATGGAGATGGCGCAGGAGTCGGCCACGGCGCAGCGGCTGGGGCTGGTGTAGAAGATCTGGCTGACGGTGCAGGTGCCGCGGCCCAGGAAGCGGGCATCCTCGAAGTGCGCGGGATTGTACTTGGGGTCGAGCATCTTGACGAGACCCTTGATGTCGGTCGACTCGTCGCAGCCGTTGTTGTTGAGGGCGCGGACGTCGGCGATGATGTCGGCCATCTTGTAGATGGCGTTGTCGCCGCGGTCGGGAGCGGAGCCGTGGCAGGAGGTACCGTGAACGTCGACGCGGATCTCCATGCGGCCGCGGTGACCGCGATAGATGCCGCCGTCGGTGGGCTCGGTGGAAATGACGAACTCGGGCTTAATGCCATCCTTGTTGTAGATGTACTGCCAGCACATGCCGTCGCAGTCCTCTTCCTGGACGGTGCCGACGACCATGATCTTGTAGCCCTCGGGGATGAGGCCCATGTCCTTCATCATCTTGGCAGCGTAGGTAGCAGAAGCCATGCCGCCCTCCTGGTCGGAGCCGCCGCGGCCGTAGATGATCTCGTCGGTCTCGTAGCCCTCATAGGGATCGGCATCCCAGTTCTCGATGTTGCCGATGCCGACGGTGTCGATGTGGGAGTCGATGGCGATGATCTTGTCGCCCTCGCCCATAAAGCCCATGACGTTGCCCAGACCGTCGACCTTGACCTCGTCATAGCCAAGGCTCTCCATCTCGGCCTTGATGCAAGCGACAACCTCGCCCTCCTCGCAGGACTCAGAGGGATGGGAGATCATAGCGCGCAGGAAGCGAGTCATATCAGCACGATGGGACTCAGCAGCAGCCTTGATAGCGTCGAAATCGAGTTCTTTAGCCATAACAGTCAACCTTTCTACAAGGGTTTACCTACAGGTAGATATTTCAGATAGATCACTTGTGCCAAGTAGCGTGAGGTCGAGCACCCCACAAGCAAGTGGACGTAGGGTGGCGGAGCATATGTTTGCTCCGTCGCGAGTTCCGCACGCAAAGGAAAGCACTTAATGTGCTTTCCGTCTTGCGCAGGACTGTTCGAGCAGGGAGCAAATATATGCTCCGCCACCCGGACAGGTCAGGCCTGCTAACAGGTGGGGTACTCGCCCTCCCAGACGATGCGACGGTACTGATCCGGATCCGTGTCGCCCTCGGTGGAGAAGCAGAGCACGGAGCTCGTCTTGTCCAGGCCGATGAGCTCCTTGAGCTCGGCGTACTCGGGATCGAGCATGAGGGTCTCGACCAGGCCGGTGGTCACCGCGCCGGACTCGCCGGAGATAACGCGCGGGTCACCCTTTTCGGGAGCGCCCAGGGTGCGCATGCCACGAGCGGTGACCCAGTCGGGGCAGGACACGAAGGCGGTGGTGTGGTTGCGCAGGATATCCCAGCCCAGGATGTTGGGCTCGCCACAGCACAGGCCGGCCATGATGGAGGGCATGTCGCCGTCCACGATGCGCGGGTCGCCGTCGCCGGCGGCAGCGCCCTTGTACAGGCAGGCGGCCGGAGCGCACTCGACCACGACAAAGGTGGGCGGGTTATCGGGATACAGGTTGGTGAAGTAGCCCACCACGGCGCCGGCCAGCGAGCCTACGCCAGCCTGGACAAAGACGTGCGTCGGGCGGTTGATGGCCATCTCACGCAGCTGCTCGGCAGCCTCGGAAGCCATGGTGCCGTAGCCCTCCATGATCCAGGACGGAATCTTCTCGTAGCCCTCCCAGGCGGTGTCCTGAACGATGACGCCGCGCTCGCAGGCGTCGGCCTCGGCGGCGGCCATGCGCACGCACTCGTCGTAGTTGACCTCTTCGATGGTCACCGTGGCGCCCTCGGCGGCGATGTTGTCGAAGCGGGGCTTGGTGGAACCCTTGGGCATGTGCACGACGGCCTTCTGGCCCAGCTTGTTGGCAGCCCATGCCACGCCGCGGCCATGGTTGCCGTCGGTGGCGGTAAAGAAGGTAGCCTGGCCAAAGTCCTTGGCAAGCTGATCGGAGGTCAGGTAATCGAAGGTGCACTCGGCAACGTCCTTGCCGGTCTCGTCGGCAATGTAATTGGCCATGGCAAACGAACCGCCCAGAACCTTAAAGGCGTTGAGGCCAAAGCGATAGCTCTCGTCCTTAACGCACAGGTTGGACAGGCCCAGGCGCGCGGCCTGGCCGTCCAGGCGGGCAAGCGGAGTGACGGTGTACTGGGGGAACGACTGGTGGAAGGCGCGGGCCTTCTTCACGTGGTCGAGGCTCATGATTCCCAAGTGCTTGTCATCGCTCTTGGGCATCGTGTTGCCCGCCCACTGGATCTTATCGGCCATACGGTGAACTCCTTAAGTTCTCTCTTGCCGGCCCCCGCATACGCGTTTCAGCCCATTCCCATTCATGCGACTGAACTTTTATGTGGATGCCAAACAAAAAGTTTGTTAGCACTGTTCTATCACACTTTTTGATTGGCAAACCTAACAAATTGTTTGTTGCCGTAATCGGTACCTTTTCGCCGCTGAACGGTTACATAACGCAGCGACGCTTTCGTTATTTGCGAACAAGTGGGGTTTATGGCAAAGTGAGCCCAAACTAATTTTTAGGAAGGCACCCATGACCCCCGCACAGATAGAGTTTTACAAGCGCCTTGCACACGGCCTGGCGCTCCAGTTTGGCCCCAACTGCGAAGTCGTCGTCCACGACTTGGAGACCGAGGACGTGGACCACTCCATCGTAGTGATCGAAAACGGCCACGTCAGCGGGCGCAAACTAGGTGACGGCCCCAGCCATATTGTGCTTGAGTCCATGCACGAGGGCACCGCCGACGTGCACGACCGCGAGCCATACCTCACCAAAACCGCCGATGGCAAGCTGCTCAAGTCCTCGACCATCTTTATCCGCAACGACGAGGGCAGGCCCGTCGGCATTTTGGGCATTAACTTTGACATTACGCTCATGAAGGCTTTTGAGCGCTCGCTCGACGCGCTCACCGGCACAGGCGACAAGGGATACACCGAGCCCGAGCCCATCACCAAAAACATCGGCGACCTGCTCGAGGATCTGCTGCGCGAGTGCGAGCAGTACGTGGGCAAGCCCGCCGCCCTCATGACCAAAGACGAGCGCATCCGCGCCATTGGCTACCTCGACCGTCGCGGCGCCTTCCTCATCTCCAAGTCGAGCGAACGCGCCTGCGAGTTCTTTGGCATCTCCAAATACAGCTTCTACAGCTACCTCAACGAGGCAAAGGCTGCCGCCGGCGACAAATAGTCAGCGCGCCTGCGCCCCTCCCCTTTTGGGCACGAGTTCTGGAATGCACGAATCCGAGAGTCGGCCGCAAGGCAAGTTCCATATAATCGATGAATATGAGCATTTCGAAAGGATGGAACAAGATGGGGTCGAGCAACGCATCACGCAACGGCCGCGGAGGCACCGTTTCTGGCGCCAGGCATGCGAAACACGCGTTTGACGAGGGCGAAGAGGGCCTTTTTGCGCTGAGCCTCGACGACGTGATGAGCGACCGCCCCTGGACCGCCGAGGAACTCATGGGCGGTGGAGCTCGCCCGACAAGTGCAAAGCCCGCACCTTCCGCCACGCCCGCGCCGGCATCCGTGCCCGCGGACGACTTTGCCACCCGCCCCATCGTGCAGACGACGCGTAAAGCCGCCCCTGTGCCCCGTCCTGCTAGCGATCCGTCCGAGACGGCGGCGTTTCTCGCTGCAGCGGCACAGCGCCCCACGGCAAACAGCACGATTCGCTATGCTGCCCCGCAGCAGTCGGCATACACGGCTCCCGAGTCCGAGCTCGAGCCGCCCGTCATGGATCTGGACGATCTTTCCAACCGCCAGTTTGCCTTTGATTCCTGGGCGACGGCAGATCTGGACGAGACCTCGGGCGGCATGCCGGCGCTCGACATTCCGGTAAACCCCCTGTTTGCGGCTGCCGAGGAACGCAGCTCCGCATACGACAACACCGCAGCATACGACAACCGCCCGAGCGAACAACCTCGCGCACGCCGTATCGAAACTGAGGATTACGGCCAAACGTCGAGCGGCTATTCTCGTAACCCGTTTGCCGCCACGCCCGCTCCCGATTACAACCAAGCGAGCGTAAAGGCAGCCTCGGCATCGTCGTATACCCACGGCACCGACGATAAGCGCGCTGCCGATTACCACACCGAAAAAGAACCGCCGCGCTTTTCGGAGTTTTCGCAGGCGGCAAAGGTTGTCTTTATCGCCCTCATCATCGCTCTGCTCGGCGTGATCGCGTTTGAGGGATTCCAGCTGTTCCGCGGCCCCACCGCATCCGAATCGGCAATGCAGCAAGCAGAGGACGACAACCAGTATCTGGACATCAACACCCTCAAGGGCGACCCCAACGACGGAGACGAGTAGCGAGGATCGGGGGCGGCTGAAGTGTCCATATGTAGCACCAGCTTCTACGTGCTGTTTTGTCATCCGGTTACACTTTTCCGGATGTTGAGACCATCAGATTCGACACTTTTCCGTACTTTTGAGGTGCCGATTTCGACACTTTTCCGTACTTTCATACGGCTGATTTCGACACTTTTCCGGATGTTGGCCGAATAATTGCCGCGTAATCAAGCGCCGTCTGCACATCATTTCGCAGGCGGCGCTTGATTTCTGTCCGCGCGTGCTGATAGACTCCATCGTGCCCGCAAGGAGCGGGCGCGTTTTATCCAGAGTCGGGGTAGAGAGTTGGCTCCACGATCCCGACGCCAACCGGCCAAGAGGCACGGTGGCCCTGCCAACATCGATGAAAGGAGTCCGTATGGACAATTTCTCCGTGCGCAGCGAGCGCAACTTCCACAACCTGGCAGTCAAGCCAAAACGAATGCATTTTCTGGACAAGCCGAATGGCTACGCCTCGGCCATGGTCAAGAGCAGTCTCTCCCACCAGATGCGCTTTACGGTGCAGGTGCTCGAGGAAGAGCTCTGCACCGCCGGTGACCCGCACGTACTGCAGATCAAGCTGCTCGGAGATGACCCGCGCGAGCCGTCCAGCTGGAAGCTCTTCGCCGACGGCACGTGCATCGCAAGCGGCTCGGGCGCCTTTGCCCGCGAGTGCTTCTGCGAGGGAGCCGAGGTGTTCCTGGACCTGTGCCGCGACGCCGTACGCGCGACCGATCTGCGCCAATGGAGCCAGAGGGAGTACGAGCTGCTGAGTGCCGCGCGCGGGATCGCGGGGGTGTAGGCAGACAGACCAGACAGCTCGTCATACTGGTTGACGCTTCGATTCAAACAGCAGGGCGGAGTCGCGCTTACAGCTCCGCCATGCCAAACCGAATGGCGTTCTCAAAAGGCCTACCTCCCCTCCGCCTTCAGTCTCAGCAGCAGGTCGCCCAGCTCGGGGCACTTGCTGGAAAGGCGTGTCTGGGCCCGCTCGCCCATCCCCCACCGCTGGCGGACTTCCTGGGCGCGCGGGCTCACGTGGTAGTCCCCGTCCATCATCTGCCTGAGCAATTTGGCGGTTACGCGCGCATCGGCCAAAGCACTATGGGCGTGGCCCGTCGACTCGTCAAACTCGATGCCAAACCACGTTGCCGCGTCGCCCAGCGAGACACGCCCGTGGCTGCCTACGTCCATAATCTGTCT
>CABSMS010000071.1 GCA_902478885.1 uncultured Collinsella sp.
ATTCGTCGGCAGCGTCAGATGTGTATAAGAGACAGCAACAAGCCCCTCCCATCCAAATTCAGATCTATATGTTGGGTTGCTTGCTCGAGCGCAGCAAAGACCCTGCAGCTGGCCGCATGGGGTAACTTCCCAGCGCATTCCGCAGGACGCAAAAAGGCTCGCCGCACGAAGTGCGCAGCGAGCCTTTTTGCATGTCCGAGGACGCGCTGGGAAGTTACCCCATGCGGCCAGCGGACAACTATGTAGCCTCAGACTAGAACATGCCCAAGAAACCATGCACAAACAGCGCGGCCAGAGCGGCACCGATAAACGGAGCGATGCCAGGAACGAGCAGGCCGTACTTCCAGTTGTTGTCAGCCTTGTTCTTGATCGGCAGCACCTGATAGGCCATGCGAGGACCAAGGTCACGAGCCTGGTTCATGGCGAAGCCGGTGATGCCGCCCATGCCCATGCCGACAGCCCAAACGATCAGACCGACGCAGATGGCAAGCATCAGAACGTTCTCACCAGCACGGCTAGCGGTGGCGAGAATAGCGCTGATGAACACGAAGGTGCAGATAGCCTCGCAGAAGAAGTTGCGGGCATAGTTGGTGCCCTCGGTGGTGGGGTTGGTCGAGAAGATGTTGCGCTGGGCAATGGGGTCGATGACGCCCTCGGAAGCCTTGAACTCATCGGCATACATAAGCCAAGCGATTACGGCGCCCACAAAGCCACCGAGCATATCGGCAAGCATGAAGGGGATGCAGCTGCTCCACGGCACCAGACCTACGATGCACTGGGCAAGTACCATGGCCGGGTTCATGCACACGGCGCCGCCAAAGACAAACAGGCAGACCGAGATGCCAAAAGACCAAGTGGTGATGGCAAACATATGGCCGGAGCCCTGATACTTGGTGCCCTTGAGCACGGTATCGCAGTGCACGCCCACGCCAAAGATGATCATGAGGGCCGTTGCGCCGAATTCGCAGAGGAGTTTGGTAAGCATAAAACCTTATCTTTCTTGTCGGTTATAAACGATTCGTTTAGGCCGCGCGCTAGTGCTGAGCGACGACAACGCCCAGGCCATCGGGAATGACGGCCACCTTGGCATCGGCACCCTTCATCTCAAAGGCGAGCTTGAGCGCCTCCTCGAGGGTGTTGACCGGCGTCATGTGCATATCCTTAATCATCTGGTGATCGCACAGGTCGGTAACCATGATCACAGGGTGATGCGCCAGGATGCGGGCAAAGATCTGGCTCGTCCACTGGTCGGGCAGGGTCTCGTCCTTAGGACGGTCGATACAGGCGCGCTCAAACTCCGCCGGATCGTTGTCGGCGATGTTGTGATAGAAGCCCTCGCCACCGTGACCGTCGGCACAGCCGGCAACGTCGATAATCACACCGCCCTCGGGAAGCGTGGCCTCGGCAGAGCACATGCCCTTCACGGCCTGGTAGATGTTCTGGTCGAGCGGGTAGCCGCCGTTGGTGGTGATGGCAATCTCGCACTCGACGGGCTCAACGCCGGCAAGGCTCTTTACGAACTCGCAGCCAGCCTCGTGTGCCTTGTGGATGTCGCCGGCGAAGGAGCCAATGACCTCGTGCTTGCCGTTGAGCACCACGTTCAGCACAAAGGCAAGGTGAGCCATCTCGGCAGCGGCAAACATGTCCTCGCTCACGTGATTGTGGCAAAGGTTGCCTGCACGCGAATGAGAATCGTTCACAAACTGGCCGTTGTGGTTGTACATGATGGTCTTGTAGCTGGCGATGCCAGGCAGGACGGACTTGCGGCTGCCGGAGAAACCAGCAAAGAAGTGCGGCTCAATAAAGCCCTCGGCAAGCAGCAAATCGCAATCGACGGCGATCTTGTTGATGATGCACTCGCCACCAGAAGGCAGGGTGCCGATCTTTTTCATCATGCTGTCGTCAGTCGCGACGTGCATAACGATTTCCTCGTTGGCAACGATCTCCTCGCCGTACTTGTTGACGAGCTCCTCGTGCGTCGACGGACGATGCATACCCGTAGCAACCAAAATACGCACGCGAGCCTCGGGCGCAGCGGAATGGATGTGATGCAGCAGAATAGGCATCGTCACACGCGAGGGAACGGGGCGCGTATGGTCGGAGCTAATGATGACAATATCCTTTTTGCCAGCACAAAGCTCCTCGAGTGAAGGCGAGCCATAAGGGTTGGCAAGCGACTCCTCTACCAGCTCTTCCTGCGATTTTGTGGTCTTAAACTCGTTTTGATGACCCTCCATCACACCCGCGAAGTTCTTATCCTCGAGCTCCAGATGCAACGTCTTGTGGTCAAACGGCAGTTCACATTCAAACAATGATGAGCGCCCTCTTCCTTTCAACTGACACACTAGATAAACCGTTGGAAGGATACGCCGCTCACCGAAAAACACCACCGTCCACCGACTCATTAACACAACGTTCATATTTGACCCACAACAAAACGGCCGCGACCCCAAACGGGACCGCGGCCGCTACAGTCACAAGGCCAGAAGCGCCAAATGCATCTCAATCCCGATCGATAAGGCGCGAAGCGCCAAACGCGCCGCCGGGACAGACCCCATCCAAAACGCGCGAAGCGCGCCATTATTCCCCCAGCAGTAATCCGCCGAAGACCGGACATCGCAGGGCCCGCCATCAGTTTACTTTTAGGCACACTCCGCAGGACGCAAGAAGCCCTCGCCGCACGAAGTGCGCAGCGAGGGCTTCTTGCATGTCCGAGGACGTGCCTAAAAGTAAACTGATGGCGGGCCCGGACGACTACAGGGCTATCGATTACCCCGTGTTTTGCAATCCTGCCGAGACGCCGGTCACAGTCGAAAGAATCAGGCTCATGTACTCGGCCTTCTTCTCCTCGGCCATCTCGTCCTGGTTCATACGCACCTCGCGAAGGGCGCGGACCTGGGCGATGGACAGGGCGTCGACATAGGGGTTACGCACGCGAACGGCGCAGCCGAGCACGCGGCGGCGCTGCAGCGGCCACTCGTCACCGACGATGGCAAGGACCCACTTACGCGTGAGCTGCATCTCGGTAAAGACCTTCTCGGACAGATCCTGGCGATCGCCCAGGTGCAGATACATCTTGGCGATGCGCTGGTCGGTCTTGGCGATCGACATCTCGATGTTGTCGATAAAGGTGCGGAAGAACGGCCACTCCTGGTAGGCAGCCTTGAGCTGGTCAAGGTCGCCCAGCTGCTCGCAGGCGGTGCCCAGGCCGTACCAAGCGGCCAGGTTAATGCGCGCCTGACTCCAGCTGAAGATCCACGGAATGGTACGCAGGTCGTCGAGCGACTTGGCGCCCAAGCCGCGCTTGGCGGGACGCGAGCCGATCGGCAGCAGACCGACCTCGGTCAGCGGCGTCACGGTCGAGAACCACGGTGTAAAGTCCTCGGTGTTCAGCAGGTCCAGATAGCGCTCGTGGCTTGCGGCGTTGAGCTTCTCGGCCATATCCCAGAACTTCCGCGTGGTCTCGGTGTTGGTCTTCTCGACACTCGGAGCCGACTGCAAAAGCGTTGCGGCGGCAACGGACTCAACATGGCGCTGAGCCAGCGTGCGGTTGCCGTAACGGGCAAAGATGACCTCGCCCTGCTCGGTGAGCTTAAAGAAGCAGTTGACCGAACCCTTGGGCTGCGCCAGCACGGCCTTGTTGGCCGGGCCGCCGCCACGGCCCACGGCACCGCCGCGACCGTGCATGAGCACCAGGTCGATATCGTTCTTCTCGGCCCACTTGGCGATGCGCTCCTGCGCGGAGTGCAGCGCGAGCATGGCCGTGGTAGGACCGGCATCCTTGGAGGAGTCGGAATAGCCCAGCATGACCTCCATGCGGCGGTTGGTCTGGGCAAGGCGCTTTTGCACCACGGGCAGCGTAAGCATCTGGTCGAGCACGTCGACGCAGCCCTCGAGGTCCTCGAGCTGCTCGAACAGCGGGATCACGTCGAGCTCGGGGACATCCTCCTCGTGTGCGAAGGACAGGTGGGCAAGCTCAAAGACGTCGGCCACATGCTGGGCGCTCTTGGTGAACGAGATGATGTAGCGGTGCGCCATCTTCTTGCCGTAGCGCTTTTGGATGGAGCCGATAGCGCGGAAGGTATCGATGACCTCGCGCGTCATGGGCTGCAGGTCGCCATGGATACCGTTCTCGTGGATATCCTTAAGGGCGCGGGCATGCACCACGGAGTGCTGACGGAACTCCATCTCGACCATGTGGAAGCCGAAGGACTCAACCTGCCAGATGATGGTCTGGACCGGGCCGTAGGCAGCACGGACGGCACCGCAGGCAGCCAGCGAGCGCTGGACGACGCGCAAGTCCTCCAAGAACTCATCGGCGCTGTGGTACATGGTGTCGGTGATACGGCGCACGGTGGCGTTCAGACGGTCGGCCATGACGAGCATGACGGCGCGATGCGGCTCGTGCTCGGAGATCAACTCGGCGCGGGCCGTGTACTGGGTGCTCATCTCGACCTGATGGTTCCACAGGTTGATGAGCTCGGCAGACGGCTTGCTGTAGGTAGCCTCGAGCGTGAGGTTGCGGCCAATGCGGCGGCATTTGTCCTCGAGCTTGAGCACCATGTGGGTGAAGTACTTGGCGGCGACCTCACGGCTCACCTTGGCGGTGACGTTGGGGTTACCGTCGCGGTCGGAACCGATCCAGCTGCCGGGATGGAAGAACGCCGGGCACAGCGGCGGCACGGTACCGGCCTTGTCGCCCAGCACCCAGTCGTCAAAGCGACGATAGATGACGGGAATGACGTCGAACAGCGTGTTATCGAAGATGTCGATGATGGTATCGGCTTCCTCGACCGGCGTGGGCTTCTTGAGCGCGATGGGGCTCGTACGCACCAGGGCGTCGATCTCCTGCAGCATATGGCGCTCGTTCTCCACCAGGTCGGAGCCGCCCAGACGCGGACGCTCCTCCAGCAGGTTGGAGATACGGCGAATCTTGCCCTCGACGGCCTTACGACGGGCCTCGGTGGGATGCGCGGTAAAGACGGGATGGAACTCAAGCTTGCCGAGCAGCTCGTTGGCACCCTCGACGCCCAGCTCATTCACCAGCTGGTGATAGGCGACGGTGAGCTCGTTGGCGGGATCGACCTCGGTATCGGTCGACGCACCGGCCTCGCGCTCGCGCAGCTGCGCCACACGGTAGTTCTCCTCCGACAGGTTTGCCAGATGGAAGAAGCTCGTAAAGGCGCGAACGATGACCTGCTGCTTATCGAGCGGCAGGCTGTCGATCAGATCGACGACCTCACGGAATGCCACGGCGGTGGACTCATCGGCAGTAGGCACGCCCTGCTCGTCGACGGCCTCGTCGGCAGCGCGGGTACCGGGGTTGCCGGCATTGGCCACAATCTCGGCCGACAGGATCTTGTCGAACAGGTCCGCGATCTCAGGATCATACTCGCTAAGCACACGACGCTCCAGGCGCAGGAACAACGCCAGATTGTCGCGCAGCTCCTCGGGGATCTCGATCTCGGCGAGACGCTCCCTGGACTCGGCATTCGAGCCGATTCGGTTAACGAGGCGGTTGACCACGGCAGCGACGCGCGCCGCGGCTTCGGGTACAGACTGGTTGCTTAGGTTCTCAGCCACGTTTCCTCCCATTCCTCCTTCTATGCACGTAACATGCGGTATTCATTATAGGCGCTTGAGAAATACTTTCGACACTGATTGCGCTTTACCACACAAAAGTATTTTCTGCATTGCAAGGGTTTTTGCTCTAAATGGTCGTATTTCTCGGTGGACGGCATACACAAACGGGGGCATTCCGCATAAATGCGAAACACCCCCGTAACAATCGCTCACCGCGAGCGGGACATGTCAGCGGACCCGCAGCTCAAATAGATGCGCTACAGGCGCTCGCGAACCGCCTCGACGACGTTGGCCAGATCGGCAAGGGCCTCTTCATGGCTCTCCATGTCGCGCACCTTGACCTTGCCGGCGGCAAGTTCGTCGCCGCCCAGGACTAGGATGAGCTTGGCGCCCACCTTATCGGCCTGCTTAAACTGGGCCTTGAGCGAACGTCCCTGATAGTCGGCCTCGGTCACGATGCCTGCGGCGCGAAGCTCCTGCGTAATGGCAAAGACGTTCTGGCGCAGCTCCTTGCCGGCGTTGGCGACATAGACGCACGGGGCCTCATCGGCACCCAAATCGCTGCCAAAGGCCTGCAGGGCCAGCAGCGCGCGCTCAAAACCGACAGCGAAGCCAACGCCTGCCGTGGGCTTGCCACCCTCGAGCTCGACCAGGCCATCGTAGCGGCCGCCGCCGCCGATGGAGCCGACGCCGGCGCCAGGGGCCTCGACCTCAAAGACAGTACGGGTGTAGTAGTCCAGGCCGCGCACCAAGGTGGGATCCTCGACATACTCGATACCGGCGGCATCCAAGTAGCGCTTGACCTGCTCGTAGTGCTCGCGGCACTCGTCGCACAGGTTGTCGCCCATCAGCGGCGCGTCGGCCATAATCTCGCGGCAGTGGTCGTTCTTGCAGTCGAAGGCACGCAGCGGGTTGAGCTCGGCGCGTTCGCGGCACTCATCGCACATCTCGTCTGCGTGATCGAGGATGAACTGCTTGACCTGCTCGCGGTACGCCGGACGGCACTGGGCGTCACCCATCGAGTTAATGAGCAGACGAAGCTTGGAAAGATCGAAGCCCAGGCGCTTGTAGAACTCCATGAGCATGATGATGCACTCGGCGTCTGCCGCCGGATCGGGAGCGCCGAGCCACTCGATACCTACCTGGTGGAACTGGCGCAGACGGCCCTTCTGGGGGCGCTCGCCGCGGAACATGGCCTCGGCATAGTAGGCCTTAAACGGCGTGGAGCCCTGAGGCACCAGGTTGTTCTCCACGACGGCGCGCACCACACCGGCCGTGCCCTCGGGGCGAAGCGCCAAGCGCTGCTTGGGCTTGAGCTTGGTATCGGTACCCTCGGTAAAGACGCGCTCCAGGTTGGCGCCGCTAAAGACGCGGAACATCTCCTTGCGCACGACGTCGGTCGACTGGCCGATACCGTGGACAAAGACGTCCACCTGCTCGATCGCGGGCGTCTCGATAGGCTTAAAGCCAAACGGCTCGAATACGCCGGCAGCGATCTGCTGCATCTTTTGCCAGGCGCGCATCTCGGCGCCGATAAGGTCGCGGGTTCCCTCCGCCTTCTGTGCCTGCATGGGCAAACACCTTTCTTTTGTATCGCGTCATAGGTAACGGTCATTATACGGCACAAACACAAACAGCGGCGGCGCGTCTGACCGAACGAGGGTATGGGGACTCGTTCGGCCAGACGCGCCGCCGCTGTTTGTGATCCCTATTCCTCCGTCCCCTTCGGATCACGTGATCCCTTGGGGACGGAGGAATAGGAATCATTTCGTAGGCCCGTGGCCGTCTTGGAAACCGAATGATGGTACGAGCATCCATTCGGCTTCCAAGGCGGCCACGGACAGAACGGGGCGAACAGAAAAGAGCGACGGACGTCTACTCCCCCGCCACGCTCGCGCGCAGCTTGGCGGCGATGGGCTCCGAGACCAGCAGGAATACGAGCATAGCCACAGAACACACCAGGCACACGATCCAGGTGCTCGCAAAGGAGCCCGTGGCATCGAACAGCACGCCCGAGACAATGGCGCCCACGGTGCCGCCGACCATCTCGAGCGAGGTGATGGTGCCCGTGACCTTGCCGAGGTCGGCCATGCCAAACTGCTTGGACGCGGCGATGGTAGGCGTGATGGTGCCCATGCACGTTCCGATACCAAAGCTCACAGCGGCGACAATAGGACCGAGGTCCGTCGTCGGGAAGCACAGCGCCACACAGGCGATAATGCACGCAACGGAGCCAAGGATATTGCCAAAGCGCAGGCCAAAGCGGTCATAGATCGCACCGAGCGAAATTTTGGCGATAACGACGGTGACCATGTAGGCCGAAAGCACGGTACCTGCCCACATGGGATCGTGGCCGCCCGTGACGATCTTGGCACCGTTGACGGTAACACTCGTCATGTTGGTAACCTGGTTGGGCAGGATGGCGCCATTGACCAAGCCCATAAAGAGGAAGGCGACGACAAGCAGCCAAAACGCCGGGCTCTTCTTAATGCGCGACCAGCCGACGCTAACCTCGGGCGCCGTGTGCTCGTCCTTGTCGCCAGCCGTCGAGACGGACGGATCGCCCGGGTTCTCGCCGAGCGGCTTAAGGCCGATCTCGGAAGGCTTGGTGCGGAAGGAATAGGCCGTGATGGGCAGTGCCACCACAATGCAGACGGCAGCGAGTACCAGGAACGCAGAGCGCCAGCCCACACTCACGATAAGCGAGCTCACGATCGGCGAGAGAATAGCGCCGCCAAAGCCCGAGCCCGAAAGTGCGATGGAGATGGCAAGGCCTCGCTTGGCGGTAAACCAGTTGGCGGTCACCAGGCTGATGAGCAGGCGGGTCGAGGCCACAGCGAAGCAGCCCGAAACGGCAAAGAGCACGTAGACCTGCCACAGCTCACCGACAAAGCTCATACCGGCAAGCACCGCCGAGGTAGCGATAACGGTGAGCGAGCCCAATACGCGGCCACTCACCTTATCGGCAACATGGCCGATAACGAGCGAACCCACGACGCTCACCACGGTGGAGATGGCATTGGAGATGTTGTACTGCGCAAGGGAAATGCCCAGGTCGCTGACGATCAGCGGTTGGAACAGGCTCATGCAGTTGACGAAAATCGTGTAGCACGTGGCCATGATCACGAAGCCGGAGGTCACCACGAGCCAGCCGGGGAAGAACTTACGCTGCTGGGGCATTGGTTACTCCTTGTGGTCCGCAATGTATCCGAGAGCGACGGCTGCATAAGCCGCGGCGCCGAGAGGAAGCTCGGCATCGTTAAAACGTGCCTTGGGATGGTGCTGGGCAAAGTGTTCGTCCGTGTCGGTTACGGCCGCGCCCACGGTAAAGTACGCACTCGGAATCTCGCTCGAGATAAGCGCGAAGTCCTCACTCGCCATGGCATGGAAAAGCGGCAAGAAAGCCGCCTTGGGCAGCACTGCGCCCACGTAGCCAAGCGACGCCTGAGTCATATCGCTGTCGAGTACAAGCGGCGGAACATCCGAAAGCGTCTCGATGGTCGCCGGCGTACGATAGGTCGTGGCAACGCCGTTAACGACCTCCGCGATGCGGGTCTTGAGGTGCTCCATGAGCTCAACATCAAAGCCGCGCAGCGTTCCCTCGAGCACGCAGGTGTCGGGGATGACGTTGGCCGCCAAGCCGCCAGCGAACTTACCAACGGTAAGTGCGACTTCCTTGGCCGCCGGCACCTCGCGGGAGATAAGCTCCTGGAGCGCCAGGTGCACATGGACGCCGGCCGTGATGGGGTCAATGCAGATCTCGGGGCTCGAGCCATGGCCGCCCTTGCCCTGAAGCGTGATGCGAAAACCGTACACGCCCGAAAGCGCCGGGCTGCCGTAGAGCACCAGGCCAAGCGGCGACTGGCTGTTGACATGCATGGCAAAGGCCGCCTGAGGGCGCGGGTTCTGCAGCAGGCCATCGGCGATGGCAGCGCGTGCTCCCTCAAAGGTCTCCTCGCCCGGCTGGAACAGCAATTTCACCGTGGCGTTGGCCTCCACAAGCTCGGCCTCGCGAGCCTTGAGCAGGCGCGCCGCACCAAGCAGCGCCGTCGCGTGCATATCGTGACCGCAAGCATGCATGCAGCCATTGGTGGATGCAAAGGGCTCGCCGGATTCCTCGACAACGGGCAGGGCATCCATATCGCCTCGGAGCATGACGACCGTTCCGGCCTGCTCGTCCTTGCACGTGCCATTGCCCTGAGCGGCCGCGGCCGCACCGGCACCGATCAGGCCAACGACGCAGGAACCGTCGACGAGCGTGGTATGGGGGATGTCCATCTCGTCCAGACGTGCCTGGATATAGGCAGACGTCTGCGGAAGATTGTTACCGAGCTCGGGCATCTGGTGTAGATCGTGTCGCCACGCAGCGAGCTCATCGGCAAATGCCTGGGCTTCTTTGACCAGGCCATCGCCGATAGCGGTCTGCGCCGCCGTGGTAGCCTGAGGCGCTGGTTGCGGTTGAAAATCGGACAGAGCTGGTGCCATAGATGCCCTCCAGTAACGTTTTTGCAGCACGCACTTTGATAGCGTAAAGTGCAAGGCACAACTGTAAAGGCATGACATAAAAAATGCCGCCCTGGGAGGGCGGCGCAACAAGTTGTTTACAATTGCGGGCGAGATTTTCGGCGCAAGAAATCGAAATGCGTCTCGCTCAAGATAATCGACAGGAAGATGAGCGCAAAGCCGGCAAGCAGACGCGAGGTGAGCGCCTCCCCCATCAGCAGCACCGAGAACAGCACACCCGAAGGCGACTCCATCGAAAGAAGCAGTGAGCCCGTCGAGGCCGGGACGTGCGCCAAGCCGACGTTTTGGATGAGCAGCGCCACGCACGTGCAGCCCACCGAGAGGAAGGCCATCACGCCGATAAAGCTCGGCGTCCACACGGACGCGGGCGCTTGGGTCTCGAATAGCAGCGACGTTGCCAAGCTCAAGACGCCATTGCCCACAAACATCCAAAACGTGATGACGTTGATGTCCATCTTGCGACCGTATTTGGCCGTCACCGCCATCTGGACGGCAAAGAAGATCGCACCGCCCAAGGTAATAGCATCGCCGGCATTGAACTCGACGCTATCGAGCGCCACCAAGCCAATGCCCGCCAGGCACAGCAACGCGGCGCCCAAGTTGTAACGGGTAAGCTTTTCGCCGCTTAGGACATAGCTCGCAAACGGAACCAAGATGCAGTACGTGCCCGTCAAAAACGCGCTTTTGCCTGCCGTGGTCTGCGCCAGGCCGATCGTCTGCAGTCCGTATGCTCCCCACATGAGCGCACCCATGCCCAGCCCGACGATCAGGTTGCGGGCATTGAAATGAGCGATGATGCGTTTATGGAAAATGGCAAACATAACCAGTGATGCCGGGAGAAAGCGAACGTAGACCAGCTCGAACACCGGAATGGTGTCGAGCGCACCCTTCATAGTGGTAAAGGAGTAGCCCCAGATGACCGCCACCGAAAGTAGCAGAACTTTCCAGAACAGCGGCGAGCGAGCGCCGGCGCCCCGGGGAATACCGCCCGCGCCCAAATCCTCACGGGCTACAGG
>CABSMS010000072.1 GCA_902478885.1 uncultured Collinsella sp.
GATGTGTATAAGAGACAGATTGATATCGCGCGTGAGGACCGGGCGCAGTCTACGGTCGAGGCCGCTTTTTTGCTGCCGACGTTTCTGACGCTCATCCTTCTCGCACTGCAACCGGTGTGCCTGCTTTATACGCGCGCGGTCATGGAGTCTGCTGCCGCCGAGACCGCGCGACTCATGACCACGACGACGGCGGAGGACGACGATCTTAAGGAGTTCACCCGCCGCCGGCTTGCCGCAGTGCCCAACGTTTCGATCTTTCATGCCGGCGGGCCGTTGTCGTGGGATATCGAGCTTGGCCGGGCCGGTGCGGGTGGCGTCTCGGCCGTGTCCGTTTCTGGCGAGGTCAAGCCGTTGCCTGTGATCGGCGCGTTTGCGCGGGCTATGGGTGGTACCGCCGAGGGCGGCTACGTTGAGCTCAAGGTCGATGTCTCGTATCAATCGCGTCCCGAATGGCTGGAGGGAGATTATGATTCGTGGATTGCTGCATGGGATTAAGCGTTTCTGGTCTAGATGCGTTTTGACGCGCCGTCCGAGCTGCCATCGCAAGCGAGGCGGCTTTATGGGCCGCGCCGGTATCGACCTGTTTATCGAAGACGGTGCCTACACCACGCTTTCTTCTGCCGTGGTCATCCTAGTGGTGCTCACGTTGTTGTTTTCGTCGACCGCGGCGATATGGAGCATGTCGCGTGCCGGGGACACCCAGGTGGCGGCCGATAGCGGCGCGCTGGCGGGTGCCAACGTAGTGTCGTCCTATCACACGGCTGCCACGGTGGTTGATGCGAGCATCTTGAGTCTGGGGCTGGCAGGGTTTGCCACAATCGGGACGGGCCTGGTCGCCATCCTCATCCCAGGTGCCGAACCAGTTGCCGGCAATATGATCGACACCGGGATTGAGATCATTAAAACGCGCAACAAGTTTGCCAAAAGCGCATCGGAAGGCTTGCAGAAAATCGAGACGGCTCTGCCGTATCTGATCGCCGCGCGTGCCACGCAGGCGGTGTCGGCGCAGGATACCGATAGTGTGGCCTATACCGGTACGGCGCTTGCCGTGCCCAGGACATCCGAGTCGGACTTCGCTGCGCTCAAAGGGTCCGAGATCTCGACCGATACCATTAAAGACACATCAGATGATTTAGAGCGTGCGGCCGAGGAGCTGCGGAAGGCCTCGGAGGAGACGGCGAAGGCTAAAGAGCGCGCTTGGCTGGCGGATTGTGGCGGGTCGGACGAGAGTTCGATTGGCAAGTACTCGTGTATGTGGGAGCGTGCGAAAAAACTAGCAGAACTATCTGACAGCCAGAACCGTCATGAAAAGTCGAGCATCACATGGGAGCCGCAAATAGCGCTCGATCGCGCGAAAACCTATTACCGACAGCGCTTGGCGAATGAAAAACCTCAGGGATCGAGCGTCGAGATGAAAGCGCAGTCAGCCGCTCGAAAAGCGTTCTATGCCTATGCGATTGAAGAGGTCGATCGAGCATACATAAAAGATGATGGCGAACGGTTTTCTGCCTATATCCCACTATTGCCGCGTGTCCCAAACGAGGTGCGGCCGACCGAACTTTACACCGATGCCGCATGGCCTGTAAGCAACAACGACGGCAGAACATACCTGCATTATGGAGTCGAATGCCCCGTCTATCAGAAAGGGACTCCGAGTGGGCTGGCATCTGTTGCTGATTATGATGGTCGTGATACATGCGAAGCGTGCGGCTTCGGCGTGGTTACGCTTGGAAGCGCCCTCATGCCGCCATCGTTCATCGAAAACGGCTTCGAGTACCACTTTGACAAGTTCAAAGAGGCTCTGGAAGACTACGTCGACTGCCGCAACAAAGAACTCGAACTTGAGCGTCAGACCGAGGATGAGGCCGACCGTGCGGGCAATGCTTTTGACCAGGCCATTAAAGCGCTTTCGGGCAAGCGTCCGCATATCGCTCCGCCCGGTCGCAACGGCGTGGTTGCCTTTGCGGCTTCGGGTGCCATCTCGAGCCCCGATGAGCTCAACTCTTCGTTTAACACGGCAGTCAGGCTTGGCGATCGCGGTGCTATTTCTGCCGCGGTGCTGGCACCCGATGAGACGACGGCGCAAAACAACGTGCTTTCGCGATTTTTCTCGACATTGAAGGAACGCTCGGGCGGCGTTGCCGGCGTACTCGATGGCGTCATGGATGTTTGGGGACGGCTGCTTGTGGGATACGGAGACATCCAAGGTTCGGCCGACGAACTTATGGACGAGATGATTAAGGGCCTAGGAGGGGGCAGCGGCGCGTTGGGCTCCATCGCATCGTGGCTCGGCGATACCGTTTCGGCGTCCGTGGCGGCGTTGGGCCTGGAGCCGTGCGACTTGCGCCTGCGAAAGCCGGTGCTGACCGATTCCGCCAATGTCATTAAGAGTCCGGGGTCTGACATTGCGGGTCTCTCTCAAGCGCAAGACAAACTGCGAAGTATTCCGTTGGGCGTGACCGATCCCAAGGCGCTTTGCGAGGCATTGGAATATCAAGTCGAACGCACCATTAGCGGTACGGTGTTCACACTTGCGGAGATTCCTTTGCCCGGCGGCGGCTCCATCCCGCTCACCGTCGATGTCGCCACGCTGGTTGGCGCTCTGGGCGGTGGGTCGTAATGAGTATCCGCATGCGTCTGCGCGAGGAGCGCGCCCAAGCGACGGTGGAGATGGCAGTGGTTACGCCCGTTTTGCTGGTGCTGGCACTCATCGTGTACAACGTCATGGTCTTTGCCAGCGCTGTCGCGCGCTTCGACCGCGTGGTGCCCGACATCGTGTTGGCGCACGCCGTGGCGTCGGAGGGGGAGGGCGACGAAAGCTCTGCCGATGCCTCGGCGACGGTTCAGACTCAAATTCTGAATGCCATGGAAGGCTATGACTTGCAGATCGAAGTGTCGAGCGAGCAAGGCGCGAAGGCATTGGATGGTGGCCTGCTCTCCCTATCCGGTACGTTTAGGACCTACACCTGCACCATGCACTATGAGCCGTGGCCGACTTCTCTCAGCATCGCTGGCGTTCCGCTGGGGGCGCCGACAACGTTGTCGCACGAGCGTGCGGTGACGGTCGATCCATGGCGTCCGGGGGTGGTCATGTGACCGCGGTCTCGTCCTACATCGCCTACGCGCGGGCACTCAACAGGCTGGGTTGGACGCCGGCCGAGTTTGTGGTGGCGGAGTCGTTTGTCGTGCGCCTGCGCGGCATGCTGGGACGGCGTCCGGTTGCCGCCAACGGCCTGCCGCTCGTCATGGCGTTTCCACGCTGCTCTTCGGTCCATACGTGTTTTATGGCCTATCCCATCGACATCGCCTTCATCGATCGCGACGGCAATGTCCTCGCGCGCTACGAAAACGTCCGTCCTTGGCACATGTGTTCCTGTCCCGGTGCCTGGGCGGTATTGGAACGCCCTTCAATCCTCGCTACACCTCCCGCCCTCCAACAAGTACCGGCGTAAGAGATTGGCGACGGCGGACTTTCGTCATACGAAATTGGGTAAGATGGAGGAGAAGATGCATGGATGTTGAGATCCATCCGAACGCCAAAAAACACTTGACGGAAAAGCAGGTGCTTGGTGCCTGGTTCGCGGTTACTGAGTGCATTCGCCGCGAGTCGGAGGACGAGCCGCCGAGATGGCTTGCCATTGGATGGCTTCCAGATGGTCGAAGTGTGGAACTTGTTGCGGTCGAACTAATTCGTGGATGGCTCATTATTCATGCCCTGTCTCCGGTTCAGAAGAAATTCTGGCAAGAGATCGAGCGAGCTCGGCAAAGGGGTCGATGATGGGCAAGACGTATACGGCCGCTAATGGTCAGGTTGTAACGGATGAAATGATTGACGCGTGGTGCGAGTCGTACGAGCGCGGAGAGTTTCCGGATGGCGAACACACCGTTGGTGGAATCGTGCATGGACGGCCCCCGCTCTCAGGTGAGGGGACGGCAACGCTGTCGGTCAAGATTCCTCTGGGAATGAAGGAGGCCATTCGTCGACGGGCGGCTGCCGAGGGGATGACGCCAAGTGAGTTTGCCCGTGCGGCTCTGAGTGAAAAACTTCTTGCTGCCGGCTGATGCCTCTGACGTGCCGATTTATAGAACCGAGGCTGTGCTCAAAAACTTTTTTAAAATTCTCGGTTGACCGGAACGCGTCCTTGGTTATACTAATCAAGCCTTGAAACAAGGCACACCTCAAATGGCTGGGTAGCTCAGTTGGTAGAGCAGAGGACTGAAAATCCTCGTGTCAGGGGTTCGATTCCCTTCCCCGCCACCTTGAATTGACTAGGACCTCTGCAAAGGGGTCCTTTTCTTTTATGCAGACCCCACATGGAATCGAACCCCGTGAGGGCGCGGAGCTGAGTAAACGCGCAAGCGTTTGCCAGCGCAGCTCGCAAGGCGCGTAAACGCCGCAGCGGTCCGTCCGCGCAGCGCGCGGACGCGATTCCCTTCCCCGCCACCTTGAATTGACTAGGATCTCTGCAAAGGGGTCCTTTTCTTTTATCGAGGGCTCTGCGGAAATTGCGTCTCGGAATTTGGCTTCAGAGTGGGATGCGTTTTCCGCTTTGAGGCCGCTTGGGAAAGCGCGACCCGGAATCCGGCGTCAGAATGGGATGTGCTTTCCTTTTGCGGTCTTTGGCGGAAACTGCGTCCCAGATCCCGCGCTCAGAACGGGATGCGCTTTCCGGCGCGTACTTCCGACGTGCGTGCACATCTCGGCGCGCCATCTCGGGCCCGCTCAGACATTCCTCCCACTTTCGCGTCACTTTACAGACCGTTCGGTCGCCTGTCCGCACACGCGGGTATACTCAAAACGATACTTATCCTACGCAATACGATGCGGGTTCGACCTGCACGATCCGAAGGGGGCAGTGATGGAGAGGATACTCGGCGTTAATCTCTCTGGCTGGTTTATTCCCGAGCCTTGGGTGACCCCGTCGCTGTATGCGGCGACCGGTGCATCCAACGCAGCCGAGCTGCAGGAGGCCATGGGCACCGCCGCCTATAACGAGCGCATGCGCCGTCATTACGAGACGTTTGTGAGCGAGGATGATTTCCGTCGCATGGCGCAGATCGGCCTCAACGCCGTGCGCCTGCCGGTGCCTTGGTATGCCTTTGGCTCACAGGAGTCCGATGCCTCCTACATCTCGGTTGTCGATTACATCGACCGCGCGATTGAGTGGGCTGCCAAGTACAACATTCGCGTGCTGCTTGACCTGGCGACTGTGCCCGGTGGCCAGGGCGATTCCAACGATTCGCCCGCCACGCCGGAGGCTGTTGCCGAGTGGCATTCGTCCACTAACGGCCGCCATGTCGCACTTGACGTGCTCGAGCGCTTGGCCGAGCGTTACGGCGAGGCCGAGAGCCTGCTGGGCATTGAGCTGCTGGATACGCCGCAGATGAGTGTCCGTAAGAGCCTCTTCACCATGACGGATGGCATTCCTGCTCACTACCTGCGCAATTTCTATCGCGATGCTTACGAGCTCGTCCGTTCGTATATGCCCGAGGATAAGATCGTCGTTTTCTCGTCGTCGGGGCATCCCAGCGAGTGGAAGCATTTTATGCGCGGTGCCAAGTACAAGAACGTCTACATGGACCTTCACCTGTACCATTACCGCGACGAGCATGCGCTCGACATCACGAGCCCCCGCGGGCTGACGACGGCGATTTCGCGTAACAAGCGCGAGCTTAAAGAAGCGATTTCGACTGGGTTCCCCGTGCTGGTGGGCGAATGGTCGGGCGCGGCGATCTTTGCCAACTCGTCGGTTACGCCCGAGGGCCGCAATGCCTACGAGCGCGTGTTTATCGCCAACCAGCTGGCTTCGTTTGCGCCGGCTGCTGGTTGGTTCTTCCAAACGTGGAAGACCGAGAAGCGCATTGCAGCATGGGACGCCCGCGCGGCGCTCGGTACGCTCGAGCGCGGCATGATTGAATAGGTTGATATGACGCAAAACAGCGCCCATACGGGCAAACTCTATGTGGTCGGCACGCCCATCGGCAACCTGGGCGACCTGTCCCCGCGCGTTGGCGAGGCCTTTGCCGCTGCCGATGTCATCTGCTGCGAAGACACGCGCGTGACGTCAAAGCTGCTGATGCACCTGGGCATTTCCAAGCCGCTTGTCCGTTGCGACGAGAATGTGATCGCCAGCCGCGCCGCCGGCCTGGTCGACCGTCTGCTGGCGGGGGAGACCCTCGCCTTTGCCTCGGACGCCGGCATGCCGAGCGTGTCCGATCCCGGCCAGGCGCTGGTCGAGGCGGCGCGTGAGGCCGATGTGCCCGTCGAAGTTATTCCTGGGCCCTCTGCTTGCGTCACGGCACTCGTTTCGTCCGGCATTCCCTGCGAGCATTTTTTCTTCGAGGGCTTTTTGGGCCGAAAGCACGGCGACCGTGTGCGCCGTTTGCAGCGCCTTGCCGTGGTGCCCGGCGCACTCATCTTCTACGAGTCTCCACATCGTATCGTGGCGACGCTCGAGGCCGTGACGGAGGTCTTTCCCCAGCGTGAGGTTGCCGTTTGTCGCGAACTCACCAAGCTGCACGAGGAGGTCTTGCGCGGGCCCGCTGCCCAGCTTGCCGAGGAGCTGCGTGCTCGCGGCGAGGTAAAGGGCGAGATTGCGCTGGTCATCGCGCCGCCGAGCGAGGATGAGGAGGCCGGTATCGTGCCGGTTGGCGCCGCGGCAGCGGATCCCGACGAGGCCCTGCGCGAGGATATCCGCGCCGCGCTCGAGGAGGGGGAGCCCGCGTCTGCGGTGGCCAAGCGCCTGTCTCAGAAGTATTCGCGCCGCAAGCGCGATGTCTATGCCATGGTGCTCGATATGCAATAGATGGAGGATATCCAGCCCTTGCGCTAGAATCATCCTCTGTATGCAACGTTTTTCTGGAGGACAAACCCCATGGATCAAAGCAAGCCTTCGTTCTTTATCACGACGCCCATCTACTACGTCAACGCCGATCCGCACCTGGGCACGGCTTATTCCACCATCATCGCCGACGTTCAGGCTCGCTATCGCCGCTCCGCCGGCTATAACGTCAAGTTCCTGACCGGCATGGACGAGCACGGCGAGAAGGTCGCCGAGGCCGCAGCCAAGCACGGCATGACGCCGCAGGAGTGGACCGACAGCCAAGCTCCGCACTTCAAGGAGCTTTGGAGCAAGCTCGAGATCTCCAACGACGACTTCATCCGCACCACCGAGCCGCGCCAGCATCATGCCGTGCAGCACCTGTGGGAGCGCATGAAGGAGTCCGGCTACCTGTATAAGGGCAGCTACGACGGTTGGTATTGCGTGCCTGACGAGACCTACTTCACCGATACGCAGGTTCAGAAGGGCGACGAGGAGTACGGCAGCGTCGGCCAGCACCTGTGTCCCGACTGCCACCGTCCGCTTGAGCGCGTGCAGGAGGAGTCCTACTTCTTTAAGCTTTCCGCCTTCCAGGACAAGCTGCTCAAGCTCTATGACGAGCACCCCGACTTTGTCGAGCCTGCGTTCCGCATGAACGAGGTTCGCAGCTTTGTCGAGGGCGGCCTCAACGACCTTTCCGTGAGCCGCACGAGCTTTGACTGGGGCATCCAGGTCCCGTTTGACGAGGGCCATGTGACCTATGTATGGTTCGACGCGCTGCTCAACTATATGACGGCCGTCGGCTACGGTGTCGACACCGACGAGGCGCGTGCCGAGCTGGCCTATCGCTGGCCCGCGCAGTTCCACATCGTGGGTAAGGACATCATCCGCTTCCACTGCGTCATTTGGCCCGCCATGCTCATGGCCATCGGCGAGGCCCTGCCCGAGCACGTCTTTGCCCACGGCTTCCTGACCGTGCGCAATGCCGAGACCGGCAAGGCCGAGAAGATGTCCAAGAGCCGCGGCAACGCCATCGCTCCGCAGGACGTTATCGACATGCTGGGCGTCGAGGGCTATCGCTACTACTTTATGACCGACGTCGTCCCCGGCACCGACGGTGCCATCAGCTTCGACCGCATGGAGCAGGTCTACAACGCCGACCTGGCCAACAGCTGGGGCAACCTCATCTCGCGTTCGCTCAACATGAGCGGCAAGTATTTTGACGGTTGCGCGCCCGCCAAGCCCGCATCGTTCGATGCGTTCGACAACCCGCTGGCAAAGATTGCCGACGGTTTGGTCGAGCGCTACATGGCCAAGATGGACGTGCTCGATTACGGTGGAGCCAAGGACGAGGTCATGGAGCTCATCCACGCCGCCAACCACTACATCGAGGACTCCGAGCCTTGGGCACTTGCCAAGGACGAGGCCAAGGCTGACGAGCTGGCGTTTGTGATCTACAACCTGCTCGAGGCCATCCGCATTGCCGCTCACCTGCTGATGCCGCTCATGCCCCAGACTTCTGCCGAGGCTCTGCGCCGCCTGTCCTGCGAGGACGAGGCCGCGAGCGACGACCTCAAGGGCATTTGCGCTTGGGGCCTGCTTGCTGGTGGTCAGCCCGTCGAGAAGGGCGATCCGCTGTTCCCGCGTCTGGCGTAGAGACCGCGCGAGCGCCATATCGGCAATTTGCTGTTTAGCTGTAAGGGCATGGCCACCACGGTCCATGCCCTTTTGTTTCAAGACGCCGCCATCATGCTAAGGAGGCAACCATGACAACTTCGCCTTTGGCAAACCCCACGGCCACCAGGGAGCTGCTAGAGGAGTTTGGCCTTGCGACCAAGCATCGCCTGGGCCAGAACTTTCTAATCGACAATCATGTGATCGAGCGTATCTGCGAGCTTGCCGAGCTTGCAGGTGACGAGCGCGTACTCGAGGTGGGTCCGGGTTGCGGTACGTTGACACTTGCGTTGCTGCAGGAAGCGGCGTGCGTTACGTCCATTGAGGCCGATCCTGAGCTCGAACCGGTGCTCGACGCCCACGCCGCCGACTATGCCAACTTCCGCTTTATCATGGGCGACGCGCTTAAGGTGGGCCCGGAGCAGATTGAGCAGGCTGCCGGCGGCGAGCCCACGGTATTTGTCGCGAACTTGCCCTATAACGTGGCGGCGACGATCATCCTGCAGTTCTTCCAGACGATGCCCGCGCTCAAGCGCGCCGTCGTCATGGTTCAAAAGGAGGTTGCCGATCGCATTGCCGCAGTGCCGGGTAACAAGACCTATGGCGGCTATACGGCAAAGCTCGGCCTGTATGCGCAGGTGACGGGTCGCTTTGAGGTGCCGCCGCGTTGCTTTATGCCGGCGCCGCACGTGGACTCGGCCGTCGTGCGTATCGACCGTGTTGACGGCGTGGTGCCCGAAGGACTCGATTGCGAATTTGTGGCCCACGTGATTGATGCTGCATTTGCTCAGCGTCGCAAGACCATCCGCAATTCCATGAGCGCCAACGGCTTTGCCAAGGACGTGCTCGATGCCGCCTTTGAGGCTTGCGGTATCGCATCCACCACGCGCGCCGAAACGCTTGATGTTGCCGACTTTGTCCGCCTGGCCCAGGAGCTAATCCATGACGCTTAATGCCGAACGCGTGACGTTTACCAAGAAAAAGAAGACGGTTGCTTGTCCCGTGCCCTTGGCGCCGCTTGCCGACACGCATGCACATCTGCTTTCGTTCTGGGGCAAGGATGTGCCCGAGACGCTCCTGCGTGCCAAAGCCGCGGGCGTCGACCTGTTGGTGACGATGCTCGACCCCATCGCCGACAAGCGCAGCGTGACGGACTATAGCGACTGGCTCGTGCGCGAAATTCTGCCGATGCAGGATATCCCGCAGATCAAGTATCTTGCCGGCGTGCATCCGTATGGCGCGCCGGACTATACCGACGACGTTCACGCACAGGTCGTTGCCGCACTCGATGACCCCTTATGCGCCGGTATTGGCGAAATCGGCCTGGACTACCACATGGACTATGACGACGATATCGCGCCGGCACCCCATAACGTGCAGATTGACTGCATGGCGCGCCAGCTCGAGCTTGCCGTGTGCCGTAACGTGCCGGTGGAGCTGCATCTGCGTCACGAGGACACGGACCAGGAGCGAACCTCGCACGTGGACGCCTACAACGTGCTTCGTGAGGTGGGCGTGCCCCAGGCCGGTTGTGTGCTGCACTGCTTTGGCGAGGACCGCGCCACGATGGAGCGCTTTGTGGAGCTGGGCTGCTATATCGCCTATGGTGGTGCGGCCACCTTTAAGCGCAACGACGACGTGCGCGAGGCATTTGCGGCAACCCCACTCGATCGAATTTTGTTCGAGACGGATTGCCCGTATATGGCTCCGGAGCCCATCCGCGGTCTTGAATGCGAGCCCGCAATGATTTCTATTACGGCAAACACGCTGGTTAACGACCGTGTCGATCGCACTGGTGAGGATGCCGAAACAATCGCGCAAGCCGCTTGGGAAAATGCCTACAAACTTTTTCAAAAATAGTTCTTGCGTTCGTGGTGGCGCTCCGTTATTCTAATTCCTGCACGCGGGCGTGGCGGAATTGGCAGACGCGTACGGTTCAGGTCCGTATGGGGGCAACCCCATGAAGGTTCAAGTCCTTTCGCCCGCACCATTGATTGAAAGAGCTCCCAGCAATGGGAGCTTTTTTGTTATGGGCCGTTTTTGGCAGATTTGACATATCGATTTCGCGCGGTAGATGCCCCTGTGGTCAAAAAGTGGCAAATATGAGTACTGACATGAAAATAGAGACATTTCATGAAGCCATTTTTGCTCATTTTACGCAACAGATGTACGCTAATTTGGCTCAACCTTGAGACAAAATGAAGTAATTTCGATAGACCTCGGGTCGCGCGCGCAGACGTGGTGTAAGAGTGTCCTGAGGTCCGTCGCTGCAAGTCCCGATGTTACTCCTTCTTG
>CABSMS010000073.1 GCA_902478885.1 uncultured Collinsella sp.
ACAAGGCTATTCGTCGGCAGCGTCAGATGTGTATAAGAGACAGGGGTGGAGGTGTCGGTGGAGTTGGGGGCGGAGGTGTCGATGAACGTCTTTGCTTCGGCATTGTCTTCTGGTGTCCAATTGCCTTCGGAGTCAACGGTTCCCTTCATGTAGGTCACCTTATAGTTGATGGTTCCATTGGCGACATCCGTTAGATCAACCTTGAACCTATAGACCGAATGATCAAACTTGTAATGCGGATATTTCTCGCTTTCGTCCTCCTCGCGCACGTAATAATACGGGAAGTCCTTGGAAGCGCTACGGCCCGTGGAGTCCGCGCCCTTGGTGGGGTCGTCAAGCGTGTAACTAATATCTCCGAATTTCAGGAGCTGAGAGCTGAGGCCATTGGCCTGAGTCTTTACCTCTTGAGCGTTTTCGAACTTCGGATTGTCTGCGAGCTTGAGCGTAAACATCTTCATCTCGCCACCCTCAACGACCTTAGTCGCCCTAGGAGTCCAGGAAAAACTGGAGGTATACGTGTTGGTGAAGGTCTTTGATTCATCGGAGTTGACAATCGAATAATAGCCTTGGCCGTCATCTTTCAGGGCGCCCAGCGAATCAGTTGAATCTCCGGAGTGTTTAATCACCCTCGCGTTTGTAAGCGTGTAGTTATGAACACTGATTTCTTTAGTCTTGCTCTCGTCATTCAGCGTCGGAACAGACATGAGTACAGTCACGTTATCCTTGAGCGTTCCCACAATCTCATACACAGCAGGGTCGTACTTGATATAGGGATCATTACCAGCATCTTCAACCAGGTAGTATGTAATCTCGCCAGCCGAACTGCTCGGAGCAGACTGCTCACCAAGGTTAAACGTGATGTTGCCGCTTGCATCATTTTTTGCATTTCCCACCTCAACGCAAGCGCCGCGATCGAATGTCCCATTAGCAAAAGGATCTTGCTTATCCTTGCGGTAGACCCTAAAGGTGAACTCCTTGAGTGGTTTGTTCTCACCAGTCTGCGAATCAATTAGCTCCTTGGTCGCCTTAATGCTTGGGTAGACATACGCGTCCGTTGGCTGACCCAAGTACAGGTCACCATTCGACATGATGCCGCCACCATGGTCCCAGGAATAGTTGCCCGTGATGAAAGTTGTCGCTTCATTCTGCGCATCATTCCGCGCTTTAATCGCCGCCTTATCCCCGGCCGTAACACCCGACATAACACCCGAGGTCAGGCCGATGCTATTTTTTACCCCAACAGCACCGTTGGCGGGGATGTTGATAGCTTTTTCAAGTTCGATGCTTCCCGAGTACCGGGCGTCTCCACCACCAAGCATCTCACCAGTCACAACTGCGATCGGCGTATTGTGATCATGCGCTGCGAGGAAGAAATCGGCATGACCATTGTCACGAAAAACGTCTTTCAAATAGGCGGCTTTGTCTTGATCCTTACCGTCGTTGCCGGCAGAAAGATGGGGCGCTTTGTCATTGCCGGAATTGCCCTCTTGCTTGTAAGCAGGATTAGGATGATCTTCGCCAGGATTCTCATTACCGGCAGACGAATTGCCAAAGATTGCCGTGCCTTCAGTGTTCGTTACCAAGGTCTTACCCGATGGGCAGACCGCAACGCCGCCACCATAGCCGCCAGCGGTATTGCTGCTTATATACGAGTTGTATACAAACAGTCTGCCTGCGTTAGTCGCGTCATTCGAATCACCCTGAACAAAGATGCCGCCGCCACCCCAGTCAAAGCGAGACATGCAGTGATTGTTTGTGATGTAGACTGTACTTTTTTTAGTGCCGTTACTATCTTTAGGGCCGTTAATAAACGCGTCAACCCTCTGGCCCACTCGGATGCCGGCACCTTCAGATCGGTAGCTCACGTTAGAGGCAATAATTCCTCCCGTGATGTTGAGCCAAGCCTTACCTTGTTGCTTAAGATTGGTAACGTAAACGCCGCCGCCAGCTTCCTCGGAATAGTTGCCAGTAATCTTGCCACCAGAAATGGTGACATGGGCGCCGCTATTGGCAGCAAGCCCAGCGCCGCCATGACAACCCCAACCATCATTACGACAGAACTTAGCCATTCTATTATTCGTGATATGGCCACCAGAAACGGTTACGATGCCGCCCTCGGCCATAATGCCACCACCGAGTCCCTCGTTGAGTGTGCTATTACCGGAGATTACGCCACCGGTCACCTTGACCGCAGACCCCTTGGCATATACACCGCCGCCCCACGAAGCGCAGTTGCCAGCAATTACGCCACCGGACAGGTCAAGGGTCGAAGCGCTACCCCCTTCATTAGACACCATGACACCTGCACCGTTGGCCCAAGTTCTCGTAGAAGCACCGCAAACATAGCCACCGCTCATATTGACAGTAGAGCCGTTCTCGGCATAGATGAGATGCCCGACGTTGCAATCCTTTGCCTGCGTGAGCGTACCGCCCTGAAGGTTAAACTTGCCGCCCGCGTAGACGTTAATGAGCTTCAATGCGGAATCCTTGGGCGCAGTTGAGACAATTGCGCCCTGAATAGTCGCTTTGTGCTCACAGATCTTCTCAGTGGTACCTGTATCACTTGCGGTCGATTCGGTTACGTAATAGGTAAGCTCAGTCGGAATACCACTGGTGGTGTCATAATTCATTTTTGCCGTCTTGCCATAATTGGCTGTTGTCAGAGTCTCGCCCTTATCTTGCAGCTGCCCAACGTCGGCAACAGTCTCCTGTACGCTCTTCGAATCCTTGATAGAATCCTTGATAGTAAGGTTCGCACCATTGCTCGCGTTCGCATCTTTGCTCACGCTAAAGAGCGGCAGATTTCTGTCCCCGCCCGAGTGCATTATCTTGCAGCCATTAAGATTAAGGGTGATATTGCTGCCATCTTCGTTAAGAAAAATCTCGTCGTTGTAAACGATATCTCTCATCAGCTCGAAGCTGGCCGTTTCACCCGCTTTAACACCCTGAAGCTTATCGCGGAGCTCTTCTGCGCTAGTTATTTGTACGGCAGCCGCTTCAGTTTGCTCGTTTTGCGCAGCCGTAACAACGGTTTCACCATCCGAAGTCGTTCTACCCTCGTTCTGCTGCTCTTCCTCGGGCTGCTCCTCAGGCTGGCTATCGTCGCCAGCTTCGTCGCCCTCGGTCTCGTCACTATTCTGGTTTTCGGTATCCCCGTTGTTGGTGTTGTCTACATCAGTAGACTCACTTGAGGAACCCCCCCCCATCACAGTTTCCTCGGTAGGAACCGTCTGGGCATCGTTGGCAATGGCCTGCGAGATTGGAGGCATGACGAGCGACAGTACCAGGCTCAACACGGAGGCTCCGCACAAAACGCCTGCCAGTACGCGACGCGTCGCTTTTTTACTCTGCTTAGTTTTTTCTGAATTCGCTTTCATCGATGTCTCCTCCCCAAGAGACCGCGATCTTGCTCTTTCACTATCAAACGTATCTGCGCAATCTGTAATTGCGCACGCTTATAGTACATATTGTAACGATTGTTTGAACATCTGAACAAGAAAACCGATAGTTTTGTAGCGAATTCTCAATTCTCTTGACATTTACTCAGATTTACCTTCGTTTATTCGCTATCTATTTTTTGTTTCTACTGGTAATTTAGTTGCCCATCATTTTTTAATGGCATTAGATTTATTTGCACAACATTTTGCTCAAGAGCAAACATCCTGCTCACGGTCGAAAATCGACCGTGAGCGGTAGGTCATCAACCGGGAGGAATAGACTACCAAATTGATGGGAATATCTTTAACCCATCGGTGGTTAGAAGCATGATGTTCAGACAACGTTATTTGAATTTTCGCGCAGATTTTAGGTATCAATTCACCCAAATCGCCAGAGGCCACCGCAAAGGAGCCTGTCCCCTTTGCGGTGGTCCCCCCCCGGCGCTATAGCAGATGTTCCGCGATAAAGATCGCGATGCCGTCTTTGTCGTTGCTCGCGGTTACAAAATCGGCGGCGGCACGGGTGGCATCGCTGCCATTTGCCATGGCCACGCCCACGCCGGCGTCAGCCACCATGCAGGTGTCGTTGTCCGCATCGCCAAACACGCAGATGTCCTGGAGCTCCATGTCGTTGAGCTCCGCCACGCGCACAAGGCCGCGCGTCTTGGACACGCGCGGATCCATGAACTCGTAGAGCCGTTGCGTGGTTTGCAGAGCCGCCGCCTTAACAGTGTCATCGGCAAACGTCGACGCCCGCTCAATCACCCGCGGCATCACCTCGGGCGCCATGGTAAACATCACCTTGGGCTGCGGCTCGCGCAACAACTCGGCAAAATCGACCACCTGGTAGGGCACGCCGTCGACGCGCGACAGGTGCTCGACGCACGCGTTGCTCTCGGGCACGTAGAACACGCCGTCTCGGGGGCAGACGGGCGTTGCCGGAAGGTCCGCCATGTGCTTGCAGATGCGCGCGATGGTTTCGCCCGGCAGCGGATAGCTCAGCTCGTTGATGTCGTGCGCGCGGTCGATGACCTCGGCGCCACCGCAGCCCACCATCACGTCTACCAGGCCTTCGATGCCCCAGAGCTCGTACATGGCCTCGGTCGCGTGGGCGTCGCGCCCGGTGCACAGGCCAAAGAGCACGCCGCGCTCGCGCAGGGCGCGGATCGCCGCCACGGTGCGCGGGGACACCGTGTGCTGGCTCGTGAGCAGCGTGCCGTCGATATCGCAGAACACGGCTTTGATATGGCTGAAGGTGGTGTCCATGGGGGCCTTTCTGGGTTGTGCGGCGGTGTGGGGTGTATTCGTGAACGGCGTACATGGTATACCAAGGCACAGCCGCGGCCCGTCAAAGCAAAAACCACCACAAAGGTACCTGGCCCCTTTGTGGTGGCCGAACCCGAAGGGCGGCCTGCCCGGAGCGCAAACCATCACAACATTCGAAGTTTTTCGGCAAAATCGCGATTTTCATCGAATGTTGTGATGGATTTTACTGCTTTGCGGCACGATCCAAGTGCCAGCGGCCAAACAGCAGCAACGCCGCGGGAACTGCCGTCACGACCATGCCCGCCCCTACGAGCGTCTGCTGCACGCCAAATGTCGCCGCCAGCCACGGGGCAATCGCCAGCGGCGCCACGCCGGCGAACATATTGCCAAAGCCCATGACCGAGTTGACGCGACCGAGCTGCTCGAGCGGGGCCGTCGTTTGCACGATCGTGTTGTGGAGCGGGTTGACGACGCCCCAGGCCACGCCCAGGACAATCTGGCCGACAAGGGCTACGCCCACGTACGGCGTCCCCACATAGAGCAGGCTTCCCAGACCCACGGACATAAGCGCCACGAGCAACGTTTTAAGGTTGACCAGGTGCGGCGGCAAGCGGAGCGCGACCACGGCGCCTAGCACCGCGCCCACACCGCTGGCCGACGAGAGCCAGCCCATCCACTCAACGCCGACGCGCAGGACATCGCGGTAGAAGAACGACTCCAGCGGATCGAAGGCACCGTAGCCAAAGTTTGAAAGGAAAATAATGCAGAACAGCAGGGCGAGGACGCTGTTGGTGAAGACCGTCTTGATGCTGGCTGCGAAGGTAGCGCGGGAAGATGCGTTGGGATCGGGACTTTGTCCCGCACGCTCCCCTTCCTCTGCCGAATCGGCATCCGCATCCCCGGCGACATGGCTGGTCTGCGGCCTAAAGCCCCAACCAGCGACGAGCGCCAACACTGTAAAGATCATCATGAGCACGAACACCGCGCGTGACGATGTAGCCGCCGCGACAAAGCCGCCCAGTGTGGGGCCGACGATAATGCTCACGTTGGAGAACATGGTTATGGCGGAGTTGATGTCTTTGAGCTCGACGGGGTCGTCGGTGAGATATGCCGGATAGGACGTGGCGATGGGCTGGGCGAATCCCATCACAAAGCCCAGGAGCACCGCGCCGAGCAGGACGATGCCGGTCGCGCTGCCAAAAACGAGGATCGCCGCGCCGGTTGCCAGCGTGCCCACGATGCTCAGCAAGAAATGACGGCGCGGGCCCCAGGCGTCGAGCGCCGCGCCACCCGCAAAGGATCCCAGGATCACGAACACGTTCATAAACAGGACGGCCAGCGATGTCGCGACGACCGAGGCATCGTCTGCATAGGTGAGTGTTCCGATAACGCCGATAAAGTAGCTGGTCTGAAAACCGGTGTAGATGAGAAAGCGCATCGCCACCAGGCGCTTGGCCTGCACGGACAGCGATGGTTGAGGCTTTGAGAAAAGAGAGGCGAGCATGGAGACTCCTTGTTTCATACGAATACGGGCGGCGGGCATTCGCCACCGTCTGTCAAATCAATCTATCCGCATGAAACATTAAGGACGCATCTAGCCCCTCCTCTCCGTTTTTCGCCCGTCATGAATCACTTGGTAGATTGTAAGGCATGTCCCACACATCTACCAAAGCAAAAACCACCACAAAGGTGCCTGGCCCCTTTGTGGTGGAAATGGCGTTTGCCCAGATAAAACCTGCCGAAATAAACCTGTCCCTTTTTGGCAGGTTTTAGGCCAGATGATCTTGGATGAGATCGCAGATGGCTCGGGCGTCGTTGATGTTGATGGCTCGGGTCGCAAAGCCGGCGTCGAAGGCCTGACGCGCCAGGGCTTCGTTGCAGGCAAGGGCTAGCGTGTGACCGTCGACCAGGTCGAGCGAGCTCTTGCCGCGCAGACGGTCGACACCGGAGCGCGCGACGACGATGTTGTCGAAACCCTCGGTCTTGTAGCCCTCGATGATCACCACGTCGACATCGTTGTAGCGCGACAGCAGCTCGCGCGCAGGCATCTCGTCCTCCTCGCGCGTGTCGGCGTACTCCGCCCAGCGCGTGGCGCAGATGAGGCCCACGTGTTTGGATCCGGCCTGATGATGGCGCCACGTATCCTTAGCGGGCACATCGATATCAAAGCCGTGGTGCCCATGATGCTTGAGCGAGCCCACGCGCAGGCCGCGGCGGGTGAGCTCGGCGATAACCTTCTCGACAAGCGTGGTCTTGCCCGAGTTTTGGTAGCCGATAAACGCGATCGCGGGGACGGCCGGTGTCGGAGCTGCGGGTGCGACGGCGACGGGTGCGCTCGCGGGTGCGGCACCGTCAGCGGCCACGGCCTCAACAGCAGCGGCCTGACGCTCTGCGCGATCCCACACGCCCGAGCGGCCGCCCTCCTTGTGCAGCAGGCGCACGTCGACGATCTCCATGCCGCGATCGACGGCCTTGCACATGTCGTAGATGGTCAGACACGCTGCACTCGCGCCGGTCAACGCCTCCATCTCGATACCCGTCTTGCCCGTCACGCCGGCCGTAACCAGCACGTGAAAACCAACCTGCCCGTCCGCGCGCGCCGGCGCCCAGCCCTCGGGCACGTCCTCGGCCGGCGTCCCCGCCGGAGCGATGGGCGCAATGTCGCACTTGCTCTTGGTAATGAGCAACGGATGACACATGGGAATGATGTCGCTCGTGCGTTTGATGGCCATGATGCCCGCCACGCGCGCGCAGGCGAGCACATCGCCCTTTTTGGCGCGGTCCTGCAGCACCATGGCCTGCGTCTCGGGGTGCATGAGGATGGTGCCCTCGGCGATAGCAATGCGATGGGTCTCGGCCTTGTCGGACACGTCGACCATGCGAACCTCGCCCTTGGCGTCCACGTGCGTCAGCTCGTCGCGACGGGCGTCGCGGGCGGGCTCGGTGGCAGCACTGGCAGTCGGCTGTGCGGACGCGTCGGCGTTACCAGCATTCGCCGCAGCCGTGCCTTTGTGGGCAGACATCGCGGCCCTGCGAGCGGCCTTGGTGGCATCGGCGTACCTGCTCTTGGCCATATGATCATCCTCCGATTTGGGACATAAATCGTTGCGTGCCCTCAATTATCGCGTGTTCCTGCGGTTTGTGGGCCACGGCATCGCGCCAAATCGAAAGTACCTGCATATCATCACCACGGCGCAGGGCGTCGCGCACCGAATACTCGGCATCGCTGAACAGGCACGGACGCACGTTGCCATCGGCCGTCAGGCGCAGACGGTTGCAGTTCGCACAAAAATGGTTGGACATGGCGCTGATAAAGCCAACCGTTCCCGCCGCGCCCGGAAAGTGCCAGTAGCGCGCAGGGCCCGCGCCGGCAGGAGCGTCGTTGATGTCGAGCGGCTCGAGCTCGAGCTCGCCCAGTCCCGCCGCCGCGGCCCCGGCATTGATGCGCGCCCGCAGCTCGTCGCTCGGCACGGTGTCGCTCGCGTCCCACAGCTCGGGATTGAGCGTGGGCGCGTGAGGGTCTACGGCGCAATGCGAGCTCGTGCGCTCGTCACCGATGGGCATGTATTCGATAAAGCGCAGGTGGATGGGTCGGTCGAGCGTGAGCCGCGCAAGGGCCGCCACATCCTGGTTGAGTCGGCGCACCACAACGCAGTTGACCTTAACGGGCTCAAAGCCCCAAGCCAGCGCCGCGTCGATGCCGGCCATGGTCTGCTCGAGTCGACCCAGGCGCGTGATCTTTCCAAAGAGCGTAGGGTCGAGCGTGTCGAGCGAAATGTTGACGCGGTTAAGACCGGCGTCTTTGAGCTGCGGCGCCAGCTTGGGCAGCAGGGCGCCATTGGTGGTGAGCGAAATGTCCTCGATCTGCGGAATCGCGCGGATATCACGAATGAGCGGAATAATACGGCGGCTGACCAGCGGCTCGCCGCCCGTCAGACGCACGCGGCGAATGCCCTCCCCCGCCACCAAGCGCACAAAGCGGGCGATTTCCTCAGCGCTGAGCAGCTCGTCGTGCGCGCGGGGCGCCACGCCATCGGCCGGCATGCAATAGATGCAGCGGAAATTGCACTTGTCGGTAACGGCAATGCGCAGGTAGTTGATATCGCGGCCAAAACCGTCATGTTGCACGTACCCGTCCACGCAGCCCTCCCCTCACGCGGCGTTTTATTCTTCGGAAAACATAATACCCCACGAGAGAATCATGCCGACACCCGTACGACAGGACAGGTCGCTTCGAGCAAAACGGACTTTCCAAGCCCATCCTCAACACAGACCATCACAACATTCGATGCTTTTTCCGTTTTTGGCAAAAAACGTCGAATGTTGTGATGGTTTGCCTGCCCACAGCACCCCGCAGAAGGACCAAAACGCCCCTAAAGGCCGCCGTCCCAGTGCCGAATCACGAATTCTCGCAGGTCGTTCTGACGTTTCTGGAACGCTTCGCTTCGGTCGCACTTAAGGCCCATAACGAGCGCGATGGCATTCATTGCCCGATGCAATTGCAGTTGATGGGCAAACTGAGTCCCGGTGAGGACGATCATCTTAAAGCCCAGCGCGCTCAGCACGGTCATACGCTCCGCATCCGACGCGCTGCGCTGTTTATCAAGATGGTCCGAGCCGTTGTATTCAATCCCCGTACCGCTCGCAGGCGCATATACGTCGATCTCGAAATATCCGGCCTTTGCGAGATACCTGAACTCGTTGGGAACATCGACCCGGTGGTTGAGCTCGATCTTGGCGTATCCCAGACCGCCCTGGGAACGTTTTGCTACGACCATGATTGCGGTGGCCGTCTCCATGGGCGATCGCGCGCCATCGTGCACGCGCCTGAGCACGGCGGCCGCGCGTATGGCCCCCTGACGAGATCGGTTCTCATTGCAATAAGCAATCAAATCGGCAACGGTATACCTCTGCCCCATCTCGATATAATCGCCTGTCGACAGATGATTCAAATGGTATCGGGCGCAGATTTCATACCCATATTCCAGCTGCTCGGGCTCACTCATCCACGAACCCGCTTGGACAAAGCACATGGCCTCATCAACCACTAGAAGGCCCTCTGCCATCTCGATAAGATGGCCTGGAGGTACCGGCGCTCCAAACACGTGACACCTAAATCCAGCCGGCGTCGAGCGCTCAAAATCGAAGTTGACGAGCGTGTCGATATGATCGAGCTCTTCTCGTGGAATACCGAGCGAAACCAGATAGTCGGTAACAATCCCGACAGCCGTTGAAGCCCTCAGCCCCTTAGCATCGAGTCCCAATTTGGGCAGGCTCGCGGTCGGCTCCGCCTCGTTGGCAAGCGAGTCCTCATCGTATAGGCTGCTTGCTCGCGAGAGCGGCTCGGACGGGCGCGCCACGTTGTGGTACAGCCAGGCAGTCTTATGGGACAGGACGATCGGCAGGTCCATGAGTCCTCCAATGGAGTCGGATAACCAACCTTATTCCCCTGCCCACGAGTCCGCACACCTTCGTGCGCAAGAAAGCGATTCCGCCCGTTCGAGCGGCAGAAAAACCATCACAACATTCGATGCTTTTCCCGATTTTGGCGAAAAACGTCGAATGTTGTGATGGTTTGAGGCGAGGTGAGGGGCACGGAGGGGTCAAAGCATCGTACTTTACAGGGCGCGTGCCCGTATTCAATTGGAAATGACCGCGCTCGAAGCGTGACCTTTTTCGCCCCACTACCAACACAAACCTTGACTCTACAATCGTTGTAGGGTTTTCACTACACTGGTAGATAAACGAACCCAGCCAGAAAGCCCCGCCCATGGAACACGACCTCACACGCGGCAATGTCCTCAAGACCATCGCGGTCTTTGCCCTGCCCTATATGCTCTCGTACTTTTTGCAGATGCTCTACGGCATGGCTGACCTGTACATGATGGGGCAGTTTAGCGGCGCCGCCGGCATCACCGCCGTGGCAAATGGCTGTCTCTTATACACATCTGACGCTGCCGACGAATAGCCTTGTGTAG
>CABSMS010000074.1 GCA_902478885.1 uncultured Collinsella sp.
GGCAGCGTCAGATGTGTATAAGAGACAGCCCCCACCTTCACCAACACCTACTCCACCTCTTTGCCCCTTTCTGGTATGTCGGGCGTCACTCTGACGTACCTTGCCGGCGCGGCGGTGCTTTGCGCTGCTGCAGCCTGGATGCACATTCGTCGCAAGGCGAATGCGAAGGGAGGTAAGCGTCGTGAATAAGAAAGTTTGCTCCTTCCCGATCTTGTTTGCGCTGCTTGCCCTCCTGATCGGCACCTGCGCGGTTGTGTTCCCCGCTTCCGCGCAGGCTGCGCCGACCTCGACCGGTTCCATCACGGTGGGCGGCACCGTGGCGAGCAGCTACGATGCCTACCAGATCTTTAGCGCCAACGTCGTCGACGGCGACAGCGACGCCAAGATCGCCACCGACCTCACCTGGGCAAGCGACGCCGCGCGCGACGCCGCACTGCCTGTGCTGCACAGCGCCGGCATGCCCAATTCCCAGACCACCGCGCAGGAAGCTGCCGAGTGGCTCAACACCGATTCCCACCTTACGAGCGCGCTGAGCGCACAGCTCGCTCGTTCCCTCCAGAGCTCTGGCGCCGTGTTCGTGGCCCTTAACGCGGGTACGGCGGCCGAGCTGCACTGCGGCTACTGGCTCATCGTCGCCGACGACGACGCCATCGCCCAAGGCGAGGTCGGCACCGCGCCGATCATGGCCCTGGTGGGCGGCAGCGCCGTCACCGTCAAGCCCAAGGCGGCGACGCCCAAGGTGTCCAAGCACGTGCTGGAGGACGGCACCGCCGCCTGGCAGAAGGCCGCCGACGCCACGGTCGCCGACGACCTGTACTGGCGCCTCTCGGCCACGGTCCCGGCGGGGCTCACGGCCTACGACACCTACGCGGTGCGGTTCGTCGACACCATGAGCGCGGGGCTCGACCCCTCCAAGGTGGCCGCGAGCATGCGCGTGTACGTGGCGGCGGGTGCGGACGGCGGCTTCGACGCCGTCTCGGCCGGCAGGGACGGCCGCGCCGGCACCGAGCCCGCGAAGGGCTGGACCGACATCACGGCCCAGTGCGCCACCAAGGTAGCGGCCGACGGCAAGACCTTCACCGTGCGCACCGGCGACCTCATCGCCGCGCTCGGCGGGACCGAAGCCTTTACCGCGGGCGCCCGCGTGGTCGCTGTGTACAACGCGCCGCTCGCCAGCGGCTGCAACCACGGCATCGCCAAGGGCAACCCCAACGAGGTCTACCTGCGCTACCCGCGCTCTCCCTTGTCCGACCAGTCCGGCGACGCCGGCTTCACCCGCACGCCGAGCGATGACGCGACGGCCTACACCTGGGATCTCGCGCTTACCAAGCGCGGCAGCGACGGCGACAAGCCGCTTGCCGGGGCGGTCCTGAGCATCGCCGACGATCGCGGTCGCACACTGGCGGCCGACGGTACGTGGGATGCGGAGGGCAAGGCCACCGTCACCACGGGCGAGGACGGCCGCGTGACCGTCTCGGGCGTGGACTCGGGCAAGCTGGAGGTCCGCGAGCTCAAGGCGCCCAAGGGCTACACCGCCTTTGAGGGTACGCGCTCCGTGACGGTCAAGGCCGAGGGCCTGGACGTCGACCAGGTGGCCGCCGCCAAGCCCAAGCTCACCATCACGGCCGAGTCGCCCCTGCGCGCCGACAGCGCGGACGGGTCGACGGGCAGCCTGGAGGCGTCGCTCATTAACACGCCCACCGGCACACCCCCTAGCATTACCACCGGAGGCTTTATGCCCTCGACTGGCGATATGGCAATGTACGCCGCGGCCGCCGCAGCGGTCACCGGAGCCGCGCTCATCGTGGTCGCGCTCCTGGTCAAGCGGGGAGGTGGCAGCCATAAAGAGTAGCTGGCAGCCCCGCAGAGAGCGGGGCGAGACGTAGCGAAGCAGATGCTAAGACACAGACAGACAGATTTAGATCAAATGGAATTCAAGCAGAAAGCAGAGGAAAAGAAGATGAGCATGAGCAAGAACATCGCCCGCCTGGCAGTAACCGCCGGCCTCACAGCAGCGCTGAGCTTCGGCGGAGTTATGGCGCCCGTCACGATGGCGTTTGCTGAGGATGTGGCGGCTCCGAATAACAGCATCACCATCAATAAGGTTGCCGAGGATAACCAAGGCAATACGTTCAAGGCCTATCAGATCTTCAAGGCAAAAGTCGTTGACGAGAAAGACAATGGCAAGGTTGCTTCTGATATTGAATGGGCAAATGATGCTATCGGCTCCAAGGTGATTGTCGCCATTAAGGGATCTGCTGAGTATCAGGAACTCGTGAAGAAAGACCCCACCCAGAAGCTCGATAAGAATGCTTCAGCTTCTGTTGTGGCTGAGTGGCTTTCTCAAAATGTGAATGGCACTGCCAGCACTGCATCCAGCAGCGACGGTACGCGTGTTGCCCCCGGCGATGTGCTTTATGAAATTGCGGCTGCGGTTTCAGGCATGAAGCAAGGTGTTAAGGCGGAGACCGCTGCGGGAGATCCCCTTAACGCAGGTACTCCGTGGACGCGCCCGAACACTAATGAAGCTGGCCTTTACGGTGATGGCTATTATCTCTTCGTGTCTGATGGTCTTACGAATCAGGCCAAGCCGAACACTGGCACCTCTCCGATCTTCGCGATTGTTGGCGGTGATCCCGTGGTCGTTACCGAGAAGACCAGTATCCCCAGGGTCGACAAAAAGATTCTCGACGACACTGCAGGTAAGGATGCTGCCGATGCTGAAGAGAGCTACTGGAAGAACAGCGGCGATGCTTGGATCGGACAGGAAATTGACTACAGGCTGACCGGTAGCGTTGCAGATAATATTGCCTCGTACGGTACGTATTACTATGAATTCCAAGATACGCTGAGCAAGGGCCTCATCGTTATCAAGGGCGAGAACAACGCCCCCGAGGGCCTCCACGTCTACATCGTCGACGGCAAAACCAAGGCCAAGACCGAGGTCAAGTCCGGGTTCAGCGCGAACGTCGCTGCGGCGCAGGATACCGTCAAGAACAGCGAGCTCCTTACAGTCAAGTTCGATGACCTCAAGGCCGTCAAGGGCGAGAACGGCGCTGCAATCACTGTCGACAAAGACTCCACGGTCGTCGTGACCTACAAAGCTCAGCTCACCAGCGATGCCGAATACACGACCACCGGTAACACCAATGAGGTCAAGCTTGTCTATTCCAACAATCCCGTGACTAATGATAAGGGCACTTCTAAGTCGGACAAGGTCACTGACTACGTCTTTGGTCTCGATGTAACTAAGACTGACCCGAACAACGCTAACGCCAAACTCGTTGCGGGGTTTAAGGTCAAAATGATCACGGAAGGGTCCAATAAAAAAGTTGAAAAATGGTTGAAGCAAGACGGCAGCTTCAGCGACAACGTAAACGACGCCTATACGTTTGAAACCGAGGGGGCGGGCAACAAGGTCTCTATTCCCGGGCTTGTTGCGGGCACATACCTGATTTCCGAGAGCAAGACGCCTGCGGGCTACAACACCATCGCCGACTTCGAAATCACGGTGACGCCTGAATTCAATACAGACGGCACGCTTAAAAAGCTCAGCGTGACTCCTGGTTCCGATATGGTCACTGCCACGATTGAAGATAACGCGCCCACGACCATGATTCCCCTCACCATCAAGAACAAGAAGGGTTCTGGCCTCCCGCTGACCGGCCTCAACGGCGTGACCTTCACTTGGATCGCTGGTGGCGCGGTGCTGTGCATTGGCGTGGCGCACCTCATCCGCAGCCGTAAGCAGGCTGAGGAGTCCGAGCAGGAGTAACACTCACTCGCCCATCCCTTTGGCAGGTGGGATGTGATGGTCATGAGACTTGCGGACACTTTTCTCGTCCATCGACGTTCTTGCTTTGCCACTCTCTTTTCGGGGCAGACTCCGCGCTGGAGTTTGCCCCGTTCTTTTTGGACAACACAGGCAGCCTTTACCGTCCGGTGCGGACTCATCCGTCATCGCGTTTCTTGACTCGTATGAGGTTCGGTTTAAGGTCCGTAGGCGCTCGCGCGGTGCGGACGGTAGAAGGCATTTGCGCCGCAACAAGCGCAAATAAGAATGCCCGGGGTTAGAGGCCCGGGCATTTAACAAAACCAGAAAACTAGGCCGCCCGCGCTTTCGATCACTTACGCGGGATGCGTCGTTTCCTGTAGCTATTGTATCCCGAATCACTCTGTCGATTCGCGCTTTTTGAAAACTCAAATACGGGCCTATGCCTGATAGAAATCTTGTTATTTCCGAAAATTATGTATAATTCCAATATAAACTGGAACTAAGCGAAAAAGATGGAAATGAACGAAGCGCTTACCTACTTACAAGAAGCACTAGGCCTCTCCGCCAAGGCTAAAACTTGGCCTGGATCCGCACGCTTGCCGCTGCATCTGCGGTCGATTGAGATCCGCGCCGTTGACGCAAACGGTTTTTCTTTTTTGCTTGCAAGTTTGCCTACTGGCGTTGGGCTTCCCGAGGCTAAGAGAGTCTATAGCCAGCTAGCCTTGCGTGCGGAGGCTCCTGTCGTCGTTTCGTTTCCTGATGCCGATGCGCGCCAGCGCAAGGCATTGGTCGCACAAGGAATCCCCTTTGTTTGCCCTGGTAGACAGGCCTTTCTTCCATTTATGGGCGCGGCCTGCACGGAGAGGGGCGGCACTAGATTTCATAATCGCGCGACCAAGATGTCATCCAACGCGCAGGCTGCCGCAATCTGGGGAGCAGGGCAGGAGTCATATCATTCCGATGACCTTTGTCGTGCGCTTGGGATTTCGGCAAGCCGCGCGAGTGAGGCCGTAACCGAGCTTGTAGACAGGGGGCTCGCAAGGCGCGAGCGGCGCGAACGGCGTGTCATTGTGTTCCCCGTGGCCGTTGATCTTCTGCTCAGTGAGCACATGGCGGAGCTCTCTTCGCCTGTCTCGAAGGTCTTTTTTGCTAGGAAGACGCCGCGGGTTGACGGTCTTGCTGACGCTGGGGAGACGGCGCTCGCTGTGCGTTCGATGCTCGCTGCGCCGGGCATGGAGCAAAAGGCCGTCTTAAGAAGTACATGGCGTGAACTGAGCGACCTTGAAGTCGCAGACGGGGAGCTGCCGGATAACGAAACGGCGATGATCCAAGTGTGGCGCTATGCGCCCGTGTTTGCCGACTCCTCCCGTATCGACGACATCTCACTTGCGCTATCTTTGGCGGCAATCGACGATGAACGAATTCAGCTCGAACTCGATCACATGTTTGGAAAGGAATATCCATGGCAGGAAGCGCTGTAGAAGGTCTCCAGGTATTTCGGCAGCATATGCAGGAAGCTGAAGGGTCGTATGCCCTTATCGGCGGCACAGCATGCGACATTTTGCTCGCGGAGGCGGGACTTTCGTTTAGGGCGACCCACGATTTTGATGTGGTCATTGTCGCCGATGACCGGTTGCCTCAGACGGCCGAAGCCATATGGACCTTGGTGCGTGATGGCGGCTACCGCTGCGGCTGGGGTGAAAGCGAAGCCTCGTGTTTTTATCGGTTTACGGAACCAAAGAGGCCGGGTTATCCCCATATGATCGAGCTCTTCGCGAAGTGCCCCGACTTTCTAAAGGGTCGTGAGGGAGTTGATGTGACGCCAATTCACGTTGATGAAAACATAAGCAGTCTTTCGGCTATTTTGTTGGACGATGCCTACTACAGCTTGTTTCTTCAGGGAATTCGGACAGTAGACGGTGTTTCGGTCCTGGATACGGAATACATTGTCCCGTTCAAAGCGAAGGCGTATCTCGACCTAAAAGCTAGAAGGGAAGCCGGGGAGAACGTTGACTCGAGGAAGGTCAAAAAGCATAAACGCGATGCGCTGAGGCTTGCTCAGCTGCTTGGTGAGTCGGCGGGTGTCAACCTAGTCGAAGAGCTGAAGGACGATATGCTTGCGTTTGTTAAAGACTGTGAGGCGAGTGACATCAATCTGAAGCAGATCGGGGTTGCGGGCGTAACGACGACACAGCTAGTCGAGACGATGAAAGCAACATATGGCCTGATTGGTTGAGCGAGGTTAGGTAGTCCGGATAATGCAGTCTGGCTGCGTTGTCCGGGGTAGGGGCTCGCGAATCGGCTATTATTTGTTTAGACAACTTGAGCTGTAAAGGAGTGATCGGCGATGGCGCAGGGTGCCAAACACATGAAGAGCGATAACGCCGCGGCCAACGGTGGCTCAAGCCCTCAGCCCAAACCTCAACCAAAGCCCAAGCGCCGCCGCAAGCGGCTGCCGCGCTGGGCCGACCGGCTCATCACCATCGTCATCATCCTTATTGGCGTGGGCCTTATGACCTGGCCGTGGATCTTGGACCGGCTCGAGGCCTCGGGCGTGTTCAACCAGATCAGCACGGTGTCCAGCACCGTGGACGCGCTGTCTGCCGAGGAGCGCGAGCGCATCCTGCTCCAGGCGCGCTCCTTTAACGAGCAGCTGGCGGGCGAGGCCACCGAGCTCCCCGCCGACCAGATCGAGCCCTACGCCCAGCAGCTCATCTTTGACCGCGACCCCATGATGAGCTGGGTCGAGATCCCCTCCATCGACGTGAGCATGCCCATCTACCACGGCACGAGCGAAGAAGTCCTCATGGCGGGCGTCGGCCACCTGGAGGGCACGAGCCTGCCGGTGGGCGGCACCTCGACGCATTGCGTGCTCACCGCGCACTCGGGCATGCGCAACCTGAGCATGTTCGACGACATCCACTCGCTGGAGCCCGGCGACCTGGTGCTGCTTCACACCATGAACAAGACGCTCGCCTACAAGATGGTGGACTCCGAGGTGGTGCTGCCCGAGGAGATGGAGTCGCTGACCATCGAGCCCGGCGCCGACAAGGTGACGCTTGTCACCTGCACGCCCTACGGCGTAAACGACCATCGCCTGCTGGTGCACTGCGTGCGCACCAAGTACAACAAGAAGGACGTCGACAAGCAAAAGTCGCTGGCCGGTCGCCACTGGGGCAAGCGCGAGTTTGCCGTGCTCATCGTGGTCGTAGCCATTGTGCTGTTGCTGCTGGACATCGTGGTCCACGCGGTCCGCAAGCGCCGCAAGGCCAAGGCCTCGGCATAAGACATTCTCCAGAACCACCACAATGGGGACAGGCACCTTTGTGGTGGTCGGGGGTTCCAAACCATCACAACATTCGATGAAAATTTCGATTTTGGCGATAAGCGTCGAATGTTGTGATGGTTTGTGTTGTGAGCTATGCGGTTTTCGCTGCAGAGCTGCCGGACCGCGTTCGCCGTCCTCGTTACGTTTTCGCTGCATTTGGGTAAAGCACCTGCTCCAAGCGGCGTTGCCTTGTATACTAGAGCGGTTTATCTGTTATGCGGAAGGGAGCGCCTATGGCACTCAGCGAGAAAGACGTGCGCGGCATCGCCGAGTACGCAAAGATCGCACTGACCGATGACGAGCTCACCCAGATGACGTCCTACATGAACGACGCCGTCCAGATGCTCGAGCCCGTCTTGCAATATGACTTGCCCGACGTGGAGCCCACGTTCCATCCTATCGGAAGCCTGTCCAACGTGATGGGCGATGACCTGCGCGAGCCCGAGCGCGATCTGCCGCTCGACGTCGCGCTTGAAAACGCCGGCAGCGCGCGCGACCGCTACTTCCGCGTGCCGTCCATTTTGGGAGAGGGGGAGAGCGAGTAATGGCGCAGAGCTTCGATTCCCTTACCGCCGCCCAGATCGCCGCGGGCGTTGCCGCCGGCGACTTTACCGCTACCGAGGTGGCCCAGGCCTCCCTTGTCGCCATCGAGGCGTGCGAAGGCGGGGTCCAGGCATTCCTGCAGGTGGCGCCCGAGCTTGCGCTCGAGGCCGCTGCGCGCGTGGATGCCGACCGTGCCGCAGGCAAGCCGCTGCCTCCGCTCGCGGGCGTGCCGCTGGCCATCAAGGACAACATGAACCTTGTGGGCACGCGCACCACCTGCGCTTCCCGCATGCTCGAGAACTACCAGAGCGTCTACACCGCCACCTGCGTCCAGCGCATGCTCGATGCCGGCTGCCTGCCCATGGGCAAGGCCAACATGGACGAGTTTGCCTTTGGCAGCTCCACCGAGAGCTCGGCGTTCCACCGCACCAACAACCCCTGGGATACCGAGCGCGTGCCCGGCGGCTCCTCGGGCGGCTCCGCCGCCGCCGTCGCCGCGGGCGAGGTCGTGCTCTCGCTGGGCTCGGACACCGGCGGCTCCATTCGCCAGCCGGCGTCGCTGTGCGGCGTGGTGGGCTTTAAGCCCACGTACGGCGCCGTGAGCCGTTACGGCGTGGTTGCCTTTGGCTCGTCGCTCGACCAGGTGGGACCCTTTGGCCGCACGGTCGAGGATGTCGCGCTGGCCATGAACGCGCTTACCGGCGCGGGCCGCGATCCGTACGACTGCACCAGCCAGGATTGCGCCGTCGACTTTACTGAGCATCTCAACGACAGCATCGAGGGCAAGCGCGTGGGCATTATCCCTGCGTTTATGGAGGCCGAGGGCCTGACGCCCGAGGTCAAGACTGCTGTCCAGCGCGCCGCCCAGGAGCTGCAGAACCAGGGTGCCGAGCTGGTCGAGGTCGACCTGCCGCACCTAGACGCCGCTATCGCCGCCTACTACGTCATCGGTCCGGCCGAGGCGTTCTCCAACCTGGCGCGCTTCGACGGCATTCGCTACGGCTACCAGGAGGAGGGCTGCGCCAACCTGTCCGACCAGAGCTCGCTGTCGCGCGCCCACGGCTTTGGCGCCGAGGCCAAGCGCCGTCAGATGCTCGGCGCCTACCTGCTGAGCTCGGGCGTGTACGACAAGTACTACTACGCTGCGCAAAAGGCCCGCACGCTCATCACGCAGGACTACGACGCCGCGTATGCCAAGGTGGACACCATCCTCATGCCCGCCTCGCCGCGCACGGCCTTTAAGTTTGGCGAGATCAGCGACCCCACGCAGATGTACCTCTCCGACCTGTACACCATCTCGCTCAACATTTGCGGCAACGGTGGTATCTCGGTGCCGCTGGGTCTGGGCGAGGATACTCAGCTGCCCGTTTCTGCCCAGCTGGTGGGGCCTGCCTTTAAGGACCGTCAGCTGCTCACGTTTGCCCGCGCCCTGGAGCGCGGCTTTGCCGATGCCGCCACGGGCGCGCCCGCGCTTTCCGTCGCGCCCGATTTTGCCGGGAAGGGAGGCGAGCTGTAATGAAGGAGCTTTCCGAGGTCCTGCAGGATTGGGAGGCCGTGATCGGCCTGGAGATCCATACCGAGCTCACCGCACTCGACACCAAGATGTTCTGCAACTGTAAGCTCAGCCACGATGACGAGCCCAACGCCAACGTGTGTCCGGTGTGCCTGGGCTTGCCCGGCGCCCTGCCGGTGCCTAACAAGCGCGCCATCGAGAGCATCGTCAAGGCCGGCCTTGCCACCAACTGCGAGATCCAGCGCCACTCGATGTTCTACCGCAAGCACTACTTCTATCCCGATATGGCCAAGAACTTCCAGACCACGCAGGGTCCGGTCGCCTTTGCCATGTACGGTCACCTGGACCTGGACGTGACCGGTCGCGGTGCCGCCGAGCGCCCCGACTGCGCGTTTGGCGAGGCCGAGGCCCAGAGCCTAGCGAGCGCCTCGGCCAACGCCGAGGGCCTGTCCACGTCCATGACGTCGACCATGCGCGAAGGCAACCAGCGCGCCGGCCACCTGGCCAGCTATGACGCGTCCAACCTGCAGATGCCCGAGCGTCGCGAGGACGGTTCCTACACGGTGCCCATCCGCATCCTGCGCATCCACATGGAGGAGGACGCCGCCAAGATGGTGCACGTGGGCGGTGCCGAGGGCCGCATTACCGCCGCGGCCGAGTCGCTCGTCGACTACAACCGCTGCGGCACGCCGCTGATCGAGCTCGTCACCGAGCCCGACTTGCGCACGCCCGAGGAAGCGCGTCTGTTTATGGAGAAGCTCCGTCGCATCTTTGTGACGCTGGGCATTTCGGACTGCTCCATGGAGAAGGGTTCCATGCGCTGCGACGGCAACGTGTCGCTGCGCCGCCGCGGCGAGACCAAGTTGGGCACCAAGACCGAGCTCAAGAACCTCAACTCGTTTAAGAGCCTGCACGATGGCCTTGCCTACGAGATCTGCCGCCAGGCCGAGGTGCTCGAGGAGGGCGGCATCATCTATCCTGTCTCTTATA
>CABSMS010000075.1 GCA_902478885.1 uncultured Collinsella sp.
GGAGATGTGTATAAGAGACAGGGCACGTCCTTGCCGCCCGCAGCACCCGTGCCCGACCCCGCATGTTCCACGCGCGCGTAAACGAGCACGCCGTCGGTCACATCGGCATCGTCGCCTGCGTCCTTTCGCACGGCGCACTGGGCGCACCCCTCGCCGATGCATGCGTCGATCACGTTCGCCTCGACGGGCAGCCCGCCGGGGGTGACGATCGACACGTGGCCGACGGGCTTTCGTGACAAGAGCATCTCGCAGGCCGCCTTCGCCGCGAGCGTGGCGCAGCTCCCAGTGGTATAGCCGCAGCGCAGGCGGGTCGTCCCGGTATATATGTAGTGCTCGAAGGCCACGCTAGCTGCTCGCCTTCCGATACCCCGTGGCAAACGAAGGGTCGTAAAGCTTGCTGCGCTCGTACGACTCCGCTTGCGCGCCGTCGTGCGCAAGCCCGCCGCGAGCTCCGAGCACGCGGCCCACCACCACGAGCGCCGTGCGGTCGATGCCCTCTAGCGCACCCGCATCGGCGAGCGTGCCCACTGTGCAGCGCACCACGCGCTCCTCAGGCCAGGTCGCCTTGTACACGAGCGCCGCCGGCTCGTCGGAGCTGCGGCCCGCGGCCAAAAGCTCGGCGGAAAGCTCGGCGAGCATACCCGAGCTCAGGAAGATGACCATAGTCGAGCCGCTTTCCGCCATGGTGCGCATGCCCTCGCCCGCGGGCATGGGGGTGCGCCCGGAAAGCCGCGTGATCACGACCGACTGGCTGATTCCCGGCAGCGTGTATTCCTGGCGAAGCGCCGCCGCGGCACCGCAAAAGCTCGACACGCCGGGCACCACCTCGTAGTCCACGCCGCGCGCGTCGAGCGCGTCCATCTGCTCCTGGATGGCGCCGTACAGGCACGGGTCGCCCGTGTGCAGGCGCACCACTTCCTCGCCCCGTGCATCCGCCGCGCACATCACGTCGAGCACTTCCTCCAAGGTCATGTGCGCGCTGTCGTAGACGACGCAGGATTCCTTGCACTCGGCGAGCAGCTCGGGGTTCACAAGGCTCCCCGCCCAAACGACCACGTCGGCCGTGCGCAGAAGGCGCGCCCCGCGCAGCGTGATAAGGTCGGCGGCGCCCGAGCCTGCGCCAACGATATGAATCATCCGAGCCTTCCCTTCCCGTTTCTCATCGCAACCGTTTACGCCGCCCTTCGCGCAGCGGGCAAAACACGGCGCCTGCGGCGGCAATCGGCGCAAATACGCAGGCAGGAGGCGCAATGCCGCCCGTCCTGGCTTTGACACGTTCACAAGTGCCCACTATCATAATAAAAGTTTCGGCAACGAGCATATGACAATCGGATAAAAGGAAATGACCGGCGCGGCGCCCGCACAGCCCGCGCTGGCTTGCGGAGGGAACCAGGTGGGAATCCTGGGCAAGGGACATTACTGTATAGGACGCGCGGTCGAACCGCCTCGCGCCCCAAGCCAGACTGCTTCGCCTTTTCCTCACGGCATCGCCGTGGCGTTAGCTCCTTGTGTACCCCGAGGGGTGCGCTTTTCTTTCGCTTGTGCCGACAAGCAACTGTCGCCGGGGGACCGGCAAACCGAGGAAAGGAAAAACCATGTCCGACCAGATGTCACGCCGCGGCTTCATGGGCGCCGCAGCAACCGGAGCCGTCGCGCTCGCCGGAGTCGCGCTCGCGGGCTGCTCCAACACCTCCGCGAGTTCCGAGAAATCGAGTGAAAAGGAGAAGGCCGTGAAGCCGGTCATCCTCGTCACGAGCTTCGGCACGAGCTACAACGACTCGCGCCACATCACCATCGGCGCCATCGAAGACGCTATCCGCGAGAAGTACTGGCAGGACTACGACATCCGCCGCGCCTTCACCGCGCAGATCATCATCGACAAGCTGAAGAAGCGCGACGGCATCACGATCGACAACATGACCGAGGCGCTCGACCGCTGCGTGGAAGACGGCGTGAAGGAAATCGTCGTGCAGCCGACGCATCTCATGGGTGGCCTGGAATACACCGACGTGAAAGACGAGCTCGACAAGTACGCCGACAAGTTCGACAAAATCTCGCTCGGCGACCCGCTGCTCACCTCCGACGACGACTACAAGAAGGTGGCCGCAGCCATTAAGGAGAACATGGCGTCCTTCGACGACGGCAAGACGGCGCTGTGCCTCATGGGCCACGGCACCGAAGCCGATTCCAACGACGACTATGCCAAGATGCAGGAAGTGTTCAAGAACGAGGGCTTGACGCAGTTCTTCGTCGGCACCGTCGAGGCTGAACCGACCTGCGAGGATGTTATCGCCGCCGCGAGCGCCGCAGGCTACAAGAAGGCCGTGCTCGCGCCGTTCATGGTGGTCGCGGGCGACCACGCGAACAACGACATGGCAGACGAGACCGACCCCGACAGCTGGGCAGCGAAGTTCGTGGCCGCCGGCTTCGAAGTGACGTGCCTGCTCCAGGGTCTGGGACAGAACGTCGCGGTCGACGACATCTACGTCTCGCACGTGGACGACGCCATCGCCAAGCTGTAAACTCGCCGCACACGGGGGCGCCGGTCGCGTCCCCGTGCAACGGCCATGCGCCTTCCCCGACTGACGGCGCATGCCCGTTGCATTCGCATCCCGCCCGTCCACCGCACGGCGCGGGCGGTCGAAGCGATTGAAAGGAACCCCTCCATGTTGAAGAAAACCCTCGCCTTCGCCCTGTCGGCGGCGCTTTTCGCGTTCTCGCTCGCCGGCTGCGGCGGAAATTCAATCGACAGCGCAAAGGCAAGCGATGCCGATTCCCAGGAAAAGACCGAACAGGCGGCCGATGCGCCCGAGGGCGCAAGCGCTGCCCCCATCACCGCCGACAAGGTGGCCGACGGCACCTATCCGATCACCGTAGATTCCAGCTCGAACATGTTCAGGATTGTGGACGCCCAGCTCATCGTGGAAAACGGCTCTATGCACTGCGTGATGACACTTTCCGGCACGGGCTACGGCAAGCTCTTCATGGGCACGGGCGACGAGGCTGCCGCCGCAAGCGAGGCCGACTTCATCCCCTATGTGGAAAACGCGGAAGGCAAGTACACCTACGACGTGCCCGTTGATGCGCTCGACGAGGACACCGCCTGCGCCGCGTGGAGCATTAAAAGGGAGCGGTGGTACGACCGCACGCTCGTATTCGAATCCGCCGGCGTCGATCTGCGCGCCGACGCGCTGAAGTAACGCCATGCGGTCGATTCTTCCCAAGGGGGAAAGCAGAAAGCGCCGCAGCATCGCGGCGCGCGCGATCGCCTGCGTTCTCGTCGCCCTGCTCGCGCTTCCCTTCGCGGGGTGCAGTGCGAGCCCGAACGCGCCCGTTGCCACGACGGACTCTCAGGAATACACTGTGAGCGTCTCGCTTTCCGGCGGGTCAGGGCGCGCAAGCATTGCCTCACCTACCACAATTATGAAGGATGGCGACACCTACACCGCGACCATCACCTGGTCGAGTTCGAACTACGACAAGATGACCGTCGACGGCGTGGACTACGCGCCCGTAAACGACGGCGGCAACTCCACGTTCGAGATACCCGTCACGCTCGACGAGGACATAGCCGTGTCGGCCGAGACCGTCGCCATGTCGACGCCGCACACCATCGACTACACGCTCCACTTCGACTCATCCACCATGAAGGAGAAATCGGGCGACGATGCAAGCGGCGGCTCCCCTGCGGGAACGGCTTCAAGCGCCGCGGCCGACTTCCACAACGCCGATTTGGGCTGCGGCTGGGAGCCGACGGGGACGCTTAAGCTTGAATACGCCAAGCACTTCACTGTCGACGAGTTCGAAGGCGGCCTGCGGCTTATCTGCGTTTCGAACGGGGAGCGTTTCCTCGTGGTGCCGCAAGATGCGAAGGTACCTGATGGGTTGAGCTCCGACATCGCGGTCATAAGGCGCCCCGCCGACAAGGTGTACCTCGTGTCGTCGGCGACGATGTGCCTGGTCGACGCGCTCGATGCGAACGACAATATCATCATGTCGGGCACGAAGGCCGACGATTGCTCGGTCGCGGGCTTCAAAAGCGCGCTCGAAAGTGGGGCGATTGCCTACGGCGGCAAGTACAGCGCGCCCGACTACGAGCGAATATCGGCCTCGGGCTGCACGCTCGCCATCGAGAACACCATGATCAACCACACGCCCGATGTGAAGGAAAAGCTGCAGAAACTCGGGCTCGTCGTGCTCACCGAACAGTCGTCGAGCGAGCCCGAAGCACTCGGGCGCGTCGAGTGGATTAAGCTTTTCGGCGTCCTGTTCGACAAGGAAGACGAGGCCACGCACCTGTTCAACGAGCAGAAGGCCCGCGTCGAGCAAACGTCGGGGCTCGCGTCGTCAGGTAAAACCGTGGCGTATTTCTACATTAACTCGAACGGGGCCGCCGTCACGCGGCGGGCGGGCGACTACGTGGCGCAGATGATCGAGCTTGCAGGCGGCAGCTACGCGCTCGATGACGCGCAGACGGCGTCGACATCAGGTTCGTCAGTAACGCTCGAAATGGAGCGCTTCTACGCGACGGCGAAGGATGCCGACATCATCGTCTACAACGGCACCATCGACGAATCGGTTGCCACCTTGAACGACTTCGTAGGCAAAAACGCGCTATTGTCGCAGTTCAAAGCCGTGAAGAACGGCAACGTCTGGGTCACAAGCGCCGACATGTACCAGCAGATGACTTCTACCGCCGACATTATCGACGAGCTGCACGGGGCGTTCGCCGGCGATGACGCGAGCGACTTCCATTATCTGAGGAAGCTTGGCTAGCGCCATGAGAAGCCGGCTTTCCATGGCATACGACGAATCGGGGCGCGCCGCGCGGTGTCGCGTCGTGACGGCGCTGCTCGCTGTTGCCCTCATCGTGCTCGTCGGGGCCAACCTGTGCATCGGGAGCGTGCTCGTGCCCGCAGACCACATCCCCGGCATCCTTTCGGGCGGCGCGGCCAATTCCATGGAAAGCCAGGTCATCTGGGAGATTCGCCTGCCGCGCGTTCTTTCAGCCGTGCTTCTCGGCGGGGCACTTTCGCTCTCCGGGTTCCTGCTGCAGACGTTTTTCAACAACCCCATCGCCGACCCGTTCATCTTGGGCGTCTCCTCGGGCGCAAAGTTCGTCGTCGCGCTTACGATGATCGTACTTCTGGGCGCGAACCAGGCCATGTCCTCGCCGGCCATGGTGGCCGCAGCGTTTCTGGGCTCGCTTATCACCATCGGCTTCGTGCTCCTCATCGCACGGCGCATAAGTTCCATGGCCATGCTCATCGTGGCGGGCGTCATGGTGGGATACATCTGCTCGGCGGCGACGAACTTCCTCATCGCCTTCGCCGACGACCAGTCCATCGTGAACCTGCACAACTGGTCTTTGGGTAGCTTCTCGGGTTCGAGCTGGGACGACGTCGCGGTCATCGCGGTCGTGGTGATCACCGTGAGCGCATGCGTATTCGCGATATCGAAGCCCCTTTCTGCCTTCCAGCTGGGAGAAGCCTACGCGAAAAGCGTCGGCGTGAACGTCGCACGCTTCCGCGTGGTGCTCGTCCTTCTAGCGAGCATGCTCTCCGCCTGCGTGACCGCGTTCGCTGGTCCGGTGTCATTCGTAGGCATTGCGGTTCCGCATCTCGTGAAGTCGGCGCTGAAGTCGTCGAGGCCCATCCGCGTGATTCCTGCGTGCTTCTTGGGAGGCGCCATCTTCTGCGCGGGCTGCGATTTGATCGCGCGCACGCTGTTCTCTCCCGTCGAGCTTTCCATCAGCGCCGTCACCGCCATCTTCGGCGCGCCGGTGGTTATCGCGCTCATGTTGAAGAAACGGGTGAGGTAGATGGGGGAATTCGTGCCGCGGCCCAAAACGCTCGGAGGGGGCATTCCATGCTTAGACAGTCCTGAGCTCGCACGAAAGCGCCAGAAGGCACTTTCGGCTCGTGCGGAACTGCGCGCGGAACGCCTCCTCCGAGCGGAGTCGAACCTCGAAACCCCGGTCGAAACGCAGGCTGACGGAGCGCCGCTTTTCCGCATAAGCGACCTGTCGGCGGGCTACGACAAGAAGGTCGTAGTCGAAGGCGTCGATCTGGAGGTTCGCGCGGGCGACGTCGTGGCGCTCATCGGGCCGAACGGCTCGGGCAAGTCGACCATCTTGAAAACCATCACACGCCATCTTGCACCGCTTGCCGGCGCGGTCGAGCTCGACGGACGGGAGATTTCCCGATGGAAGACGGCGGAGTTCGCAAGGAACCTTGCCGTTATGCTGACGGATCGCCCCCGGACCGAGCTCCTCACCTGCCGCGATATCGTAGAGGCGGGAAGGCATCCCTACACCGGGCGAATGGGCACACTCTCGCCCGACGACCATAGTCGGGTCGATGAGGCCATGAAAACCGCACATGTGGAAGAGCTCGCCGAGCGCGACTTCATGCAGATAAGCGACGGGCAACGCCAGCGTGTCATGCTCGCACGCGCCATCGCGCAGGATCCGCGTGTGCTCGTTCTCGACGAGCCCACGTCGTATCTCGATATCCGCTACCAGATCGACCTGCTGCGAATACTTCGCCACCTTGCGAAATCGCGGAATGTGGCTGTCATCATGTCCATCCACGAACTCGAGCTCGCGCAGAAAAGCGCCGACAAGGTGATTTGCGTGAAGGACGGCCGGGTCTTCCGCGCCGGCGCACCCGAGGACATATTCACGCGCGAGACGATTGGCGAGCTCTACGGCCTTCAACATGGCACCTTCAACGAGCGCTTCGGCAGCGTGGAAATTGGGCGCCCGCACGGCGATACGCACACGTTCGTCATCGCCGGCGCAGGTACGGGGTCGGCTGTGTTTCGCCAGCTCATCCGGCAGGGCAAGGCGTTCTACGCGGGCGTTCTGCACGAAGGGGACATCGACTGCGAGCTCGCGCGCGACCTGGCGACGGAATGCGTGGCCGAGCGCGCCTTCGAGCCGATCGGGGATAAAACCATAGCCCGCGCCAAAGAGCTCCTCATCCACTGCACGCGCCTTATCGTGTGCCCCGCCGCCTTCGGCACCATAAACGCCCGCAACGCAGAGCTCGTCGAGTTCGCACGCTCGCATGGTATCGAGGTCATGCGAGCGTGCGAAGGCGCATCGGAGGATTCCCAATTGGAGTGGGAAGGATAAACTGGACTTTCTTTTAGGGATCCTCAGGCTACAGCTCCTACGCCGGCGAGGTCTCCAAGGCGCCGGAGAACCTCGTGAACAGGAATTTCCACGCCGACGAACCCAATTAGGCCTAATCCAAGCGAGATTCCAGGCTCGACAGGCCGTTGAGCGTGAGGTCATTGGCAACATCCGAGACGCGCTCGATAGCAACCGAGCCGTCAGACAACGCCCACGTGCGATAGATACCGATAATACCCGACAGCAAAAACGCCAGATAGTAATCGAACATCTCGTCCTTGAGACCTTGGGGCAGCAGATCGCGCTCGGCAATCTCGTGTTCGAGCGGCACACGAAGACGAGCCATAAAATCATCGAGCGGAATGTTCTCGATCAGTTGACGATTGAGCACCAAGTTGTTGCACAGTGCCTCGTTAACGGTTTTAAAGAAGGTCGCCGCCGCGCCAAGAGCGCGCTCGTTGGTGTCGCCGTCCATGGAAGCAAGCGTTTTCTCGACCGAGTCGACAATCATCTCCACCACATCGACGGCAATGGCATCGAGCAGGCCGTCAACCGTACCAAAGTGAACGTAAAAGGTCTTGCGGTCGACATTGGCCTCGCGCGCGATGGCACTCACCGTAATGTCTGCCAACGGCTTTTCCATGAGCAGGCGCTCGAAAGCAGAAAGGATGGCATTGCGGCTGCGAACGATGCGGCGGTCAAGACGCGGTTTGCTGGTTGCCATGGGCGTGTCCCTTCGATATGCGAGCATTCATCAACAGATGAGAGATAATCTACGTAAGAGGATTATCCCCCATACGGCACAAATATGCCCTGCGTCATGAAGAACACACGACTGCCCTACTGCGACTTAGGATGCTTCTTCTTATTGAGTGCCGACGGAGATACGCGAATACCATCGCCTGTCTGGCGCACATAGGCTTTATGAGCCGGCTTAGCGGCCCCAGAAGCCTTCTGAGCGCGCTTCCTGGGATCAACGGTAACAGCATTCGTGGGGTGCGGCTTCGCGGCCACAGAGGGCGTCTGAGACGTGCGGCCGAGTTTGCGCATCACGCGATCCCAGCGCACATGGATGCTCTCGTTGTGGGCGCTCTTAAGTCCCAGCAGGGGCGCAGCCAAAATGGTCGGCGCAATAAACGTAATGAGGCGCCACAGCAGATAGCCGGCGGTCGAAGCCGACCCAAAGAAATGACCCAGAAACAGCGCGAAGCCGCCCTCGGCACCGCCGGTACCACCGGGCAAGGGGACCGCAGAGCTCAGCAACTGGACAAAGGCGCTCGCGGCCATGACCGAGAAAAAGTCGACCTCGTGGTGGCCAAAGGCAAGCATCAGGAAATACGGCACCAGATAGAAAAACGCGAGCTGCAGCATGGTGATAAACACGGTGAGCAGCATGGAAGAAAAATGTCCGGCTGAAAGCTTGAACTTCTCGGAGAAGGAGTAGATCTCGCTATCGACAAACGTGCGCCATCCCTCAATCTTTGTGGACGAAACGCCTATGCGCTCGAGCCAATTAATGATGCAATGGGCGACGCGCGTGACGGTCTTAGGCATGAGCGCGACGGCAAAGATACCCAGCAAGATGCAGCAGTGCCCGCCAAAGCTAAAGACGCACAGCAGCGTCATGTCGCCATAGCGCTCGGCAAAAAACGGCATGCGAGCAAGCAGTAGGATAGCGCCCCAGGCAACGAGACCAAACTGGTACACGATAAAGCGCGTGAACTGCGTTGCTCCGGCCTCGCCGACATTTTGGCCCGCCTTGGTCAGGCGGTAGATCTGGGCGGGAGTCGAGCCCATCATCATGGGCGTCAGGTTGCCAAAGAAGATGCCGCTCGCCTCGACCGAAATGAGGTCGCGAATGCCGACGGGTGAATTAGGATCGAGCCAAACGGCAATCGCGTACGCCACGATGCCAAAGAAGAGGTACAAGAACATGCAGAAGCATGCAGCAACGAGCCATGGCGCCTGGACGCTCGACATAGCGGCCCAGAACTGCCCCATCTGCCCGGTTACCACCAGATAGACAATATAACCCACCAGTACGACGCCGATAAAGATAGCGCCGCGGCGTGCGCTCTTATTGTCATCTCCGCCCGAAGCCTCAACCTCGACCTGGGGCTTAGACGTATGCTGAGAGGACTCCGTCATGAGACTCCTTCTAACAGTCAAAATATCTTGGATATTGTACCCGTAAGGGCCATAGGCAGAACGCAAAGCTCTGGTTCAAACGGGAATTGCAGACGGTTGTTTGAAAATAAAAAACCCGGCCTTCCATAGGAAGTCCGGGTATCAGATGCGTGGTAGCCCGTACCAGATTCGAACTGGTGATCTCCGCCTTGAGAGGGCGGCGTCCTAAACCGCTAGACGAACGGGCCATTAGCCTCAGCAGAAAAGAAGTGGTAGCCCGTACCAGATTCGAACTGGTGATCTCCGCCTTGAGAGGGCGGCGTC
>CABSMS010000076.1 GCA_902478885.1 uncultured Collinsella sp.
GCCTCCGAGAGTCGTCCGCACAGCCATCGCACCAACGCCAGCAACAACGTCGCTGCCGGCATGGACTTCCCCAACCCCGACAAGCAGGGCAAGGGCAAGAAGCGCAAGGGTGGTCACAACAACGAAGAGGACCACTACAGCCGCATGGCTCGCGAGGCCGAGGAGTACAGCCGCGAGAAGGTGCTCGAGGAGGCTCGTGCCGCCGTCGAGGAGGCCTCTCGCGAGTCCACCGGTCGCCGCAAAAAGCGCAAGGAGAAGCGCGAGCGCGAGGCCGCAAAGGCTCAGGAAGAGCGCAAGATTGAGGAGGCGCTGGCCCAGGGCGTGAACCCCGAGGACCTCGACGCCATTAAGGTCTCCCAGGGCGTTACCGTCCAGGAGCTCGCCGAGGCGCTCGACGTTCCGGCCAACGACATCATCAAGCGCCTGTTCCTGCTGGGCACGCCGCTTACCATGACGCAGTCCATGTCCGACGACCTCGTCGAGCTCGTTGCCGACGACCTGGGCCGCCAGATAAAGATCATCACCCCCGAGGAGGAGAACACCTTCTCGTTCTACGACGATCCTGCCGACCTTAAGCCGCGCGCCCCGGTCGTCACCGTCATGGGCCACGTCGACCACGGCAAAACGAGCCTCCTCGACGCCATCCGTCACACCGGCGTCGCTGCCGGCGAGGCGGGCGGAATTACCCAGGCCATCGGCGCTTCGCAGGTCATGATCAACGACCGTAAGATCACCTTCATCGATACCCCCGGTCACGCTACCTTTACGGCCATGCGTGCCCGCGGCGCCAAGGTGACCGATATCGTCATCCTGATCGTGGCTGCCGACGACGGTGTCATGCCCCAGACCATCGAGTCGATCAACCACGCCAAGGCCGCCGGCGTTCCCATCGTCGTCGCTGTCAACAAGATCGATAAGCCGGGCGCCAACCCCGACCGCGTGCGCCAGGAGCTCACCGAGTACGGCATCATCCCCGAGGAGTGGGGCGGACAGAACATGTTCGTCAACATCTCGGCCAAGCAGAAGATCGGTATCGACGACCTGCTCGAGACCGTCCTGCTCCAGGCCGACGTGCTCGAGCTCAAGGCCAACCCCGATACGTTCGCATCGGGCAACGTCCTCGAGGCTAAGCTCGACAAGGGCCGCGGCTCGGTTGCCACCGTGCTCGTGACCCGCGGTACCCTGCGCGTGGGCGACACGCTGGTCGCCGGCCTTACCTACGGCCGTGTCCGTGCCATGCTCGACCCCAAGGGCAACGCCGTCACCGAGGCTGGTCCCTCCGACGCTGTCGAGATCCTGGGCCTGCAGTCCGTCCCCAACGCCGGCGATGAGTTCCGCGTGTTCGAGGACGAGCGCGAGGCACGTGCGCTGGCCGACGAGCGTTCGCTCAAGGCCCGTATCGAGGAGCAGAGCCGCGTGAAGCACGTGACGCTCGAGAACCTCTTCGAGACCATCGCCGACGCCGAGGTCAAGGAACTCAACCTGATCATCAAGGCCGACGTCCAGGGCTCCATCGAGGCCCTTCAGGACTCCCTCGACAAGATGGATCAGTCCGAGGTGCGCATCAACACGATCCACTCCGCCGTTGGTGCCATCAACGAGACCGACGTCGTCCTGGCCGACGCCTCCAACGCCATCATCATCGGCTTTGGCGTCCGTCCCGACGGCAAGGCCCGCTCCGCCGCCGAGCGCGAGGGCGTCGAGATCCGTTGCTACGACGTCATCTACAAGTGCCTCGAGGACCTCGACGCTGCCCGCATCGGTATGCTCAAGCCCACCGAGGTCGAGGTCTCCACGGGTTCCGCAACCGTTCTGGACACCTTCAAGGTGCCCAAGGTCGGTATCGCCGCCGGCGTCCGCGTCGAAGAGGGCGAGATCGCCGCGACCGATTCCGTACGCCTGGTGCGCGACGGTATCGTGGTCTTCAACGGCAAGATCGCCTCGATGCGCCACTACAAGGACGAGGCCAAGAGCCTCAAGAGCGGCTCCGAGGGCGGTATTGGCCTGGAGAACTTCCAGGACATCAAGCCTGGCGACACCATTGAGGGTTACCGCATCGACCAGGTTGCCCGTACCGAGTAGGGGGTAGCGCTATGAAGCAAACGCAGGCAACCCGCCGTTTGGGCGAGCAGCTTCGCGAGAAGCTCGGTTATATCCTGCTCTTTGAGGTTTCCGATCCGCGTCTCGACCTGGTCACCCTGACCGCGGTCGAGGTCGCGGTGGACCGTTCGTTCGCGCGCGTGTACGTGTCGTGCGACGCGAGCCGCTACGACGAGGTCATGGAGGCGCTCGCCAGCGCCAAGGGCCGCATCCGTAGCCTGTTGGCCCGCTCGCTCGATTGGCGCGTCACGCCCGAGCTCGATTTTCGCATCGATCGCTCGACCGATGAGGCCGAGCGCATCACGCGTGCGCTGGAAAACGTTCCCGCCACGCTTGGGATCGAAAAGGACGAGGACGGCTATCCAATAGCGGATGCCGCCCAGGAGGCAGCTTTAGATGAGTAATTCCGCCGACCTCGCATCGTGCGAGTCTGCAGATATTCAGCGACGCATCCTCGAGCTCATCGAGGATGCGTCCTCCATTGCGATTTCGGGACATACGTCTCCCGATGGTGACGCCCTGGGCTCCGTGCTGGGTCTGGGCCTCTCGCTTATGAAGTTTTTCCCCAACAAGGACATTGCCCTGCTGTTGGCAGACGATGACCCGGTTCCGCGCATCTACCGCTTTATGGAGGGCGCCGACCGTCTGGTGCCGGCATCTGCGTATACCGGCAATCCGGACCTGTTCATCTCGGTGGACGTGCCGGTCGTCGAGCGTCTGAACAACTCCGCCGAGGTGCTCCGCCGCTCGTCGCATGTCGTGTGTTTCGACCACCATCCGGCGCGCGAGGAATTTGCCGAGCTGAGCCTGAGGTGCGTCGGCGCCGCGGCATGCGCCATGATCATCGACCGCTTTTTGGACAATTGCGGCATTGTGGCTCGCGATGGTGTCGCGACCTGCCTGCTGTGCGGCCTGGTGACCGATACCGGTCGTTTTCAGTACCAAAACGCCGATGCCACTGCGTTCCATGCCGCCTCGCGCCTGGTCGCGCACGGTGCCGACCCCGCGCGCGTTGCGCTCGAGGTCTACCAGAGCATGCGCGTAGAGTTCTTGCATCTCAAGTCCATTGTCATGGGTCGCATTAAGACGGTCGCGCATGGGCGCGTGGCATATAGCTATGCCTACCAGAGCGACCTTGAGGTCTGCGGTGTCACCTCGGACGAGTGCGACGGCCTGGTCGATGTGGTGCGTTCGGTGATGGGCGTCGAGGTTTGCATGTTCTTAAAGGGCATTGAGGGCGATACCAAGGTGCGTGGCAACCTGCGCTCCAAGGGCGACCTCGATGTGTCCGAGATTGCTGCCAACTTTGGCGGTGGCGGGCATCATGCCGCCGCCGGCTTTTCCAACAACGGAACAATTCGCGAGACGCTCGCCGTGGCACTTCCCATGCTGGCCGAGCTGGTGGGGGAGGATCCCGCTTCGGTGACCGTCGAGCTCTAACTTATTGGATGGTACATGGCTCGTCGAACGCCTTCTCAATTGAATATGCTGCTCGCCGTCGATAAGCCGGTGGGCTGCACGTCCCACGATGTGGTCTCGCAATGCCGACGCGCCCTCCATGAGCGGCGCGTCGGCCATGCCGGCACGCTCGACCCCATGGCATCCGGCGTCATGGTGGTGGGCGTGGGCCAGGCTACTCGTCTGCTGGGCATGCTAACCCTCGATACCAAAAGCTACGTCGCCGACATCTCGTTTGGTGCCGAGACCAATACCGATGATGCGGAGGGCGAGGCGGTCCGCACGGTGGCTGTTGCCAACGAGCTCCGCGATTCTGCCTATGCCCGTGAGCACTTGGCCGCCATGTTGGGTCCGCAGATGCAGGTGCCGCCGGCGTTTTCGGCTATCTCGGTCAATGGCGTTCGCGCCTACAAGTCTGCTCGCGAGGGCAATGCGGTGGACCTACCTCCGCGCCCCGTCGAGGTCTATGCCGCCGACCTGATTGCCGTGGGCGGCGAGGGTGATTCGTGTGTGTGGACCGTGGCGTTCTCAGTGAGCAAGGGCACCTATATCCGTGCGCTCGCTCGCGACCTGGGCCGTGCTTGCGATAGCGCCGCGCATATTTCCGCGCTGCGCCGCACGGCCTCCGGTGTTGTTTCCATTGGCGCTTGTCATGCGGTGGAGGAGCTTTCTCCCGAGTCCGCGGCTGGCTTTGCCCTGGATCCCATTGCGGCCTTGGGCGCCACGCGTGTTGACTTGCCGGGCAATCTTGCCGACGACCTGCTCTGCGGCCGACGCATTCCCGTTGAGCGTGCGCTTGTCGATTTTGATGCCTCGAAGGCGCCGTTTGCGCTGGTGCTCGATGGGGGACTCAAGGCGCTCGCCCGCATTGAGAGTGGCCGCTTTGTCATGGAGCACGTGTTTCCGCAGGCAATCGGCGGTGTTCGATGATGTTGTCCGCTCGCGAGCTCGCGCGTATCTTTTTCGCGGGCGAGTCGGACGAGGCTCGCATCGTTACTGCCGATACGTTTGATGAGTGTGAGCACTTGGGTGCCGCATCGATTGCCATCGGCGTGTTCGACGGCGTTCACCGTGGACACCAGGAACTCATCGAAGCGCTTGTCCGTGATGCCCGTGCCCATGGTTCTAAGGCGGTCGTGGTTACCTTCGATCCCGACCCGGACGTTGTGGTGAGCCCTTCGCCCGCTCAAAAATTGATGACGACGGCCGACCGTCTGCATGCCCTGGCTCAAACCGGGGTCGGTGCGGTGGTGGCCGTTCCCTTTACGCCTGAGGTTGCGGCGCTTGACCATGTTGATTTTCTCTCGCTGGTGTCGCGTCTGGTCGACATTCGATCGATTCGCGTTGGCAGTGACTTTAGGCTGGGTCGTGGCGGTGCTTCTGGTGTTGCCGAGATGCGCGCCTGGGGTTCCGAGCACGGCGTTGACGTGTATGGTCACGACCTGCTTTGCGAGGGCGGTGAGGTCATTTGCGCCACGCGCATTCGTCATGAGTTGGGACAGGGCCATGTGGAGCTTGCTGCTGAGTTACTCGGCCGTCCGTATATGGTGCGTGGCGGTGTTATTCGCGGCCGTCACGAGGGTTCTGGCATGGGCTTTCCCACGGCAAACCTACAAGTTCCCGATGGTATTCAGGTGCCTGCGGACGGCGTGTATGAGGGTCTGGTGCTGGTCGATGACACCGTGTGGCCCGCTGCCGTGAACGTCGGCCTGCCGCCAACGTATGCCGACGATGCGGCATCTGCGCATCTCGAGGCTAATTTAATTGGTTATACGGGCGACCTCTATGGCGCTTCCGTTTCGCTGGCGATTACGCGCTGGCTACGTCCCTCGCGTCTGTTCGATTCCCTGGATGAGTTGATCGCGACCGTCGAGGGTAATATCGAAGATATTCGTCACAACTTGGGTGAGCAGGGGGTGAGCATCCGTGATTAGCGATGAAGAAAAAGACCAGGTACGCGCTGCGTCCGATTTGGTCGCCATCGTGCAGGAAACTGTTGAGCTCAAGCCCCGCGGCCATGAGTTTTGGGGCTGCTGCCCCTTTCATGGCGAAAAGACTCCGTCCTTCCACATTATTCCCGCCACGCAGGTGTGGCATTGCTTTGGCTGTGGCGAGGGTGGCGACGTCTTCACCTATATCATGAAGCGCGAGAACCTGAGCTTCCCCGAGTCAATCCGTTATTTGGCCGATCGCGCGGGTATTGAGCTGCATGACACCGGAGATCGCCGTGAGCGCGGCACCAAGCGTGCCCGCATCTACGATCTGTGCGCCGAGACCGCCCAGTTCTACCACACCATGCTTATGCGCGGTAAGGACGGCCGTCCGCGCGAGTACTTTGCCAGTCGCGGCATGGGTGGCGACGTCTGCCGCCGCTACTGCCTGGGCTTTGCACCGGGCCGTAACGCGCTGGTGTCGCACCTGTCCCAGGCGGGTTTTACCCCGCAGGAGATGATCGATGCCAACGTTGCCGTGAGCCGCGGGCGCGGGCAGCTTGCCGACCGCTTTTACGACCGCGTGATGTTTCCCATCTTTGACGAGCAGGGTCACAACATCGCCTTTGGCGGTCGTATTATGGGCGACGGCCAGCCTAAGTACCTCAATACCGCCGAGACGAGCGTGTTTCATAAAAAACGAAACCTCTACGGTTTTAATTGGGCCAAGGAGTTTATCGTCGCGCAGGATACCGCCATCGTGGTGGAGGGCTATACCGACTGCATCGCCTGTTGGGAGGCGGGGATTAAAAACGTTGTCGCTACGCTGGGCACCGCGCTCACGGAGCATCACGTCAAGACGCTCACTCGTTTTGCCAAGCGCATCGTGTATATGTTTGACGGCGATGCCGCCGGTCAAAAGGCTGCTCGCCGTGCGATTCAGTTTATCGAGCAGGATTCGATGGACCTGCGCTGCGTGGTGCTGCCCGACGGCAACGATCCCATGGAGTTCATCACGGCGCACGGCGGAGAGGAGCTGCAGAAACGCATTGACGCCGCCGAGCCGCTCATGGACTTTGTGTACCGTTCGCTGCAAGAGTCGAGCGACATCACCACGCCGGGCGGTCGCGCCAAGGCGCTGGAGGATGCTCTCACGCTCATCTATCCGCTTCGTGACAGCTATATGATCGATACGTACTTTATCCAGATTGCCGATCTGCTGGGTTTGGATCTGGAGACCGTGCGTGCGAGCTCGGGCCGCGTGTTTCGCGATGTCGCCAAGCGCGAAGATGCTGAGCGCCGTCGCGAGCAAAACTATGAACGCCAGAGGGCGCAGGCTGAGCGGTCCGGTAGCGCGGGCGGTCGGGCGTCGGGTTCTCACGATGCCGGTCGCGGTGCTTGGGCATCGGGCGCGACGCCGCCGGTGTCCGCGCCTGTCGAAGAAGAGCCGTACGACTACGTCCCGCTCGATGCCTACGGTGCCGCGCCCGTGGAGGTCGTCGACGATCTGCCGCCAATCGATGTGCCTGATGGTATGGGCGCTGTGCCTGTGGCTGATGGTTCGGGCGCACCGGCTGTGGCGGCGCCGATGGTTCTTACCGATCTAGAGCGCAAGTCCTTGGCAGGGGAGCGCGAGCTGTTGACGATGCTCACGAGCTACCCCGACTTGTTCCGCACGTATGCCGACCGCATCTGCTCCATCGAGTGGGTTGACCCACGTCACGAGTCCATCGCATGGGCCGTTCTGGCAACGCCGCCGGGAACCGATCCTGCAGCCTGCATGGATGCGGCACGCTCGGTGTGTCCCGAGGCGGCAACGCTTGTGAGTGCCGGGCGCATCTCGGCGACGAGCAAGCACCCTACCGAGACGAACATCGTGTTTATGCTCGATACGCTCGAGCTCTACACCATCAAGCGCCGCATGCGTGCCGCACAGGCCAAGCTGCGCCAGGACCGTTCGCTCGATGGTGAGGCCCGTCGTGCGCTGACCGTGCAGGCCGCGCAGGACTCGCAGCGTCAGCGCGAACTGCAAAAGTCGATCGGCGGCGTGGCGGACCCGTTCCGTTTGATCGGCCTGGAGGCCGCAGGCACAGAACAGGCCTAGATGTTGTGGTCAACCAGCGTATTCTCGTCTATATCCAGTCCTCTTTTTGGGTATAGACGTCAATGTGTGTGCTAAAGTATTGAGTCCTGTGGACTATGAAGGGAGAATCTGTGCCAAAAAAGACTGAGAGCACGGGTACTGGGCTGGAATCCTACGTTGCAAAGCTCATGGGCAACGGCTCAAACAGGACTTCGGTAACCGAGGACGAGATTCAGGTCGCCCTGAAGGATATCGATGTTTCTGACGAGCAGCTCACCGCGGTGTATTCCGCGCTGCGCAACAGCGGCATCCAGATTATCTCCGCGAGCGGTAACGACGACGCCCCCATGGACGTCGACGATGACGATAACGATACCGATACCGACGATTTCGATGACGACGACGAGCACGATTCCGGCTCGCTCGACGATCACGAGCTCAAGATGGCCCGTCAGGCCGACGCCGAGATGGGTTCTTCCAAGAGCAAGAAGAAGCGCACCGTGCGCACGTCCCGTTCGCGTTCGCGCGTGCGCGGCATCGACGCCTCCACGGTGATGCTGACCGGCGACCCGGTCCGTATGTACCTCAAGGAGATCGGCAAGGTCGACCTGCTGACCGCCTCCGAAGAGGTCGATCTGGCCATGAAGATCGAGGCCGGTCTCGAGGCCACCGAGAAGCTCGAGGCTGCCGATGCTGGTGAGCTCGAACTCACGCGTGCCGAGATGCGTCGCCTTACGCGTATTGAGAACGTGGGCCTCGAAGCCAAGCAGGCGCTCATCAGCGCAAACCTGCGTCTGGTCGTCTCCATCGCCAAGCGCTATGTCGGTCGCGGCATGCTTTTCCTGGATCTGATTCAGGAGGGCAACCTCGGTCTGATCCGCGCCGTCGAGAAGTTCGACTACCAGAAGGGCTTCAAGTTCTCCACGTACGCCACGTGGTGGATTCGTCAGGCCATTACGCGCGCTATTGCCGACCAGGCCCGTACCATCCGTATTCCCGTGCACATGGTCGAGACCATCAACAAGCTCGTCCGCGTGCAGCGCCAGCTCCTCCAGGACCTGGGTCGCGACCCGACCCCCGAGGAGATCGGTGCCGAGATGGACATGAGCGCCGACCGCGTCCGCGAGATCCAGAAGATCTCGCAGGAGCCCGTGTCGCTCGAGACCCCCATCGGCGAGGAAGAGGATTCCCAGCTGGGCGACTTTATCGAGGACTCCCAGGCCATCGTTCCGCCCGATGCCGCCAGCTTCTCCATGCTGCAGGAGCAGCTCACCCAGGTGCTCGACTCGCTTGCCGATCGTGAGCGCAAGGTTATCGAGCTACGCTTTGGCCTTGTCGACGGACATCCCCGTACGCTCGAGGAAGTCGGCCGCGAGTTTGGCGTCACGCGCGAGCGCATCCGCCAGATCGAGTCCAAGACCCTGGCCAAGCTCCGCCATCCCAGCCGTAGCAGTAAGCTCAAAGACTATATCGAGAGCTAGTCAAGCAAGAAGCGCCCTCAAGCACATCTGCTTGGGGGTGCTTTCATGTAGTCGTTGGGGACGTTCTTGAATGACTAGTCGTTTAAGAACGTCCCCAACGACTAGGTCGGAAAATTTCTTAAAAAAGTTCTTGCCCTAAGCTGATTCGTCCGTATAATGAATTTCGTTGCTTGAGAGCACGTACCTATTCCTCGGTAGCTCAATGGTAGAGCACGCGGCTGTTAACTGCGCTGTTGTAGGTTCGAGTCCTACCCGGGGAGCCAGAATTTTCCAGCCCTTTCCGTTGGGCTTTAAATTCCTCGGTAGCTCAATGGTAGAGCACGCGGCTGTTAACCGCGCTGTTGTAGGTTCGAGTCCTACCCGGGG
>CABSMS010000077.1 GCA_902478885.1 uncultured Collinsella sp.
ATGAGCGCTAGTCTCGTGGGCTCGGAGATGTGTATAAGAGACAGGTGCTATGATAGACGGGCTCTTTTGTCTATCTAGGAGGCTTTGCCTGATGGAGATCACCAAGGATATCCGCTACATCGGTGTCGACGATCACGACATTGACCTGTTCGAGGGCCAGTACGACGTGTCCGAGAACGGCATGGCATACAACAGCTATGTTATCTTGGGCGATAAAATCGCTGTCGCCGATTCGGTTGACGCTGGCTTTGTCGACGAATGGCTCGGCAACCTCGAGGCCGCGCTCGACGGCCGTACGCCCGACTACCTGGTCGTCCATCACATGGAGCCCGATCACTCCGCCGGTATCGCCGCCTTTATGGAGCGCTACCCCCAGGCACAGATTGTGGCCAGCATGGGCGCCTTCCGCATGATGGTCAACTACTTTGGCACCGACTACCCCGAGCGCAAGATGGTCGTCAAAGAGGGCGACGTGCTCGACCTGGGTGGCCACAGTCTAACGTTTGTCGGCGCCCCCAACGTGCACTGGCCCGAGGTGATCTTCTCCTACGAGTCTACCGACAAGGTGCTCTTTAGTGCCGACGGCTTTGGCAAGTTCGGCGCCAACGACATCGAGGACCCGGAAGGCTGGGCTTGCGAAGCGCGCCGCTACTACTTTGGCATCGTCGGTAAGTTCGGCAAATTCGTGCAGGCCGTGCTCAAGAAGGCCGCCGATCTGGATATCCAGATCATCTGTCCGCTCCATGGTCCTGTTCTTACCGAGAATCTGGGCTATTACCTCGACACCTACAACACCTGGTCGAGCTATCAGCCCGAGGACGAGGGCATCACGATTGCCTATGCGAGCGTGTACGGCCATCTGAAGGCCGCCGTTGAGGAGCTTGCATCTGCGCTCGAGGCCCGCGGCCAGAAGGTTTCCGTCTTTGACTTGGCTCGCGACGACATGGCCGAGGCCGTTGAGGATGCGTTCCGCTATGACCGTCTGGTGCTCGCCTCCATCACCTATCAGGGCGAGATCTTCCCGTTCATGAGCACCTTTATCCACACGCTTGCCGAGCACGCCTATCAGAACCGTACGGTGGCGCTCGTTGAGGCCGGCTCCTGGGCGCCCACCGCTGCCAAGGTTATGACCAAGGAGCTCGAGGGCATGAAGGACATCACCCTGACGCAGAACAAGGTGACCGTGCTGGGTTCGCTCAACGAAGCCTCGCGCGCTCAGATCGAGGCCCTTGCTGACGAGCTGTCCAAGTAGCGATATCTCGCTTTTAACGAGCAAAACCACCACAAAGGGGACAGGCACCTTTGTGGTGGTTTTGTTTTAGGCAGAGAAAGTCAACTGGTTCTGCCGGGGGCCAATCGCCTCAAAGAACTCAAGGATGCTCAAAAAACTCAAAGATACTCAAAGAAATTAAAGATCGTAGGGGCATAATTAAGTTGTATGAGTTCAAGGGAGGCTTTATGGCGGCACCGACGGCGTACAGGCAGGCAAATCCATTCACTCCGATGTTCGGACGTGTACCGGCGTATATGGCCGGCCGCGAGCAAATCATCGATGATATGGTGCTGGCGTTTGAAAATGACGATTCCGATCCCAATCTTTGCTCGGTTTTCTATGGTGCGCGTGGTACAGGTAAAACGGCGCTTTTGGCATATCTGTCGTATCGCGCCCAGCAAGAGGGTTGGATTACAGCGAATGTGACGGCCTCGGAGGGGATGCTCGAAGACATTTTGCAGCGCCTCAACGAATCAGCTGCCCATCTGATCGAAAAGCCCGCTTCTAGGCGTGTGAACAGCGTCGGCATTGCCCCCGTAGGAAGTGTGAGCTGGGAAAACATCGATATTGAATTTGAGGGCGCTAACTGGCGTACTAAGATGAACGCTTTGTTTGCTCAGCTTGAAGCGACTGACACCGGGGCGCTTATCGCCGTTGACGAAGTGGATGCATCATTTGCGCAAATGACGGAGCTTGTTACTACCTACCAGCACTTTGTAAGCGAGAATAAAAAGGTAGCTTTGCTTATGGCGGGACTGCCGTTTCGCGTGCTGGCGCTGCTGACGGGGAAATCGACATCGTTTCTTCGTCGTGCGGCTCAACATTCATTGGGATCAATTTCACCGACTGAGGTAAAAGAAGCGTTTCGACTAACGATTGAGGATGGCGGCAAGACGATTTCTGATGAGGCGATCGACCTCGCTGCCAAGGCGATCGATGGCTTTCCGTTTATGTTCCAGTTGGTGGGGTATCGGGCGTGGAATGCTTCGCGCCAAGCCTCCGAGGTTTCTATTGAGGATGTCGAACGAGGCGCGAAACTTGCGCAAGAGGAGCTGGAATCGCGAGTTTTCGCTTCAACAGCGGCGGAACTTTCACGAGGGGACCTGGATTTTCTTCGTGCAATGAATCCGGTTGGGACGACGACCAGGCAAGAGCTGGCAGCGAGGCTTAAGAAGAGTTCCGGTTCGATTTCAACGTATAAAAAGCGTCTGGTAGAGGCTGGGGTAATTGAAGAGCCTCTGCAAGGACGTTTTGAGTTTGCATTGCCAGGCTTCGGCCGATATGTGGCATCGCTTTGCTAGGGGGTCGTTGCTGCGAAAGATCGCTTCGTGTCCCTTTACTGTCTCGATCTGTAACAATAAGCCTGCTTTTAGGGACCTATCTGTTACAGATTGAGACAAGCTGGCAGAGTGACCTTCTGCTCCGCTCAAACCACCACAAAGGGGATAGGCACCTTTGTGGTGGTTTTTGTTTAAGCGCCGGCGATGATGAGATTTGGGCGGGCATCGTCGGCGGTCTCGGCGATTGAGGTGGCGACGGCGCCATCGGGATCACGGTCCATCACGATGGTGTCGACGTCGGCAAGCTCGGCAAAACGGTACATGCCGCGTCCGTTGACCTTACTGGCGTCCATGAGGGCAGCGCTTTGATGGGCCGCGGCGACCATAGCCGCTTTGGTCTCGGCCATCTGCGGAAAGTCGGTCGTAAAGCCGCAGCCGGGAACAAAAGCGCCAGGGCACATGACGGCAAGGTCGGCGTGGACCATTTGGAGCGCCTGCATGGTAAGTGGGCCGTACAGATAGCGATGACCTTTGCGCAGTGCCCCGCCCAGCATGACGACATCGACCGAGGGCATGCTCTCGTCAATATAATCGGCGATGGTAATGTCGGCCGTGATAACGGTGATGCCGTTGCGCTGATCGAGGAGCCGGACGAACTCGAGAGCCGTGGTGCCCGAGTCGACGAGCAGCGTGTCGCCGTCATTGACGAGCTCGATGGCGCTTTGCGCGATGGCCTGCTTGGCGGCGACGTTGACATTGATGCGGCGATCCTGCGTGGAGACGGTCAGGCGTTTATGGAGCGATACGGCACCACCATGTGTGCGGCGCAGCTTGCCTGCTTCGGCGAGCGCGTCCAGGTCGGCGCGGGCGGTGACGGAGGACACGCCAAAGGTCTGGGCGATTTCTGCTACCTGCACCGAGGCATTATGTTCGAGCATTTCCATAATGGCGGTACGGCGTTCGTCGGCAAAAGCACGGTTGGCAGCTTGGGCCATGTCTGCTCCATTCTCGGCTAAATTTGCAGGAATTGTGTTGACTCTATTTTCGTTCATTTTCTTTTTGAGTAAGAAAACACCTTTCGATTACTTACTTTTTCTATAAAAGAAAGACGATCAAGGCTCAAAACTCAATTTCGAACACGCGAGCTCGGGTTCGATCCCTTCCGTTTGCTTTTCAAAAATGAAGGTTGGACCTCGCGCGATGACAATATCTCGCGCGTGTAAAGTCGCTGAATTTCATACAATGAGCGCAGCAAAACACAAGGTAAAACGCCTTGTGAACAACTACGCCCGATGTCCAGATGCGGGCGAGGGAGAGGAGCAAACGCTCATGGCACTTGTTACCACCGAAAAGATGCTCAAGGACGCTCAGGCCGGCCACTACGCTGTCGGCGCTTTCAACGTCGAGAACCTCGAGTTTGTTATGGCCGTTCTGGCTGCTGCCGAGGAGACCAAGTCCCCCGTCATCATGCAGACCACCCCGGGCACCATCAAGACCGCTGGTCTGGACTACTTCTACGGCATGGTCAAGGCTGCCGCCGAGCGCGCTTCCGTGCCCGTCGCTCTGCACCTCGATCACGGCGATGGCTATGACCGCTGCATGCAGGCTTTCCGCACTGGCTACACCTCTGTCATGATCGACGGTTCGCACGAGTCCTTCGAGGACAACATTGCCCTGACCAAGTCCGTCGCCGATGCTGGCCGCGCCATGGGCGTGCCCGTCGAGGCTGAGCTCGGTAAGGTTGGCGGCAAGGAGGACGATGGTCCTGCGGTTGAGGGCGAGAGCCCCTACACCGATCCTGCCGAGGCCAAGGAGTTCGTCGAGCGCACCGGCTGCACCTCCCTCGCGATTGGCGTTGGCACCAGCCACGGCGTGTACACGAGCGATCCGCACATCGAGCAGTCCGTGGTCAAGGCCATCCGCGACGCCGTCGACGTGCCGCTGGTTCTGCACGGCACCTCCGGTGTGCCCGATGAGCAGGTTGCCGAGGCCGTGAAGAACGGCATCTGCAAGGTTAACTACGCCACCGAGCTGCGTCAGGCCTACACCAAGGGCTTCATGGCCTACATGGCCGAGAACCCCGCCTGCTTCGATCCCAAGAAGCCGGCCAAGGAGGGCATGCGTGAGATCACCGAGCTGGTTAAGATCCGCATGACCAACCTCAACTCTGTGGGCAAAGCAGAGTAACAGCAAGGGTACTCTGATCCCACCGGACGGTTTGGGCGGGTCCCGTACTTAGTTTCCAAAACGTCCTCGCGCATGAAGGCCCCCGTTGTCTCGCTTCTTCGAAGCGTTGACAACGGGGGCCTTCGCGCTGCGGAATGATTTTGGAAACTAAGTACGGGACCCGCCCAAACCGTCCTGCTCAATCGCCCTTGTGGCGTTGGGGCTGAAAGGGTGGGGCGCGGGGGTTACTTGGTTGTTAGGGTTAGCAGGTCGTTGGGGGTTTTGAGGTTGTAGGTGGCGTTTGGGATGTCTTGGTGTGATCCCCATGCCGCTCTGGCAAAACTGACCCCTGCCGAAGTTGCGCATTGTTCGTCGTAGACGGTGTCGCCAACGTAGACGACGTTGCCAGGATTCGCGCCCGTACGCCGGAGATATTCGAGCATGGGTGCGGGTGCGGGTTTATGTTCGGTTGTGTCTTCGACAAGGATGATGTGCTCAAAATACTTATCGAAACCAAGGGGTGCAATTTCTTTTGCGTATTCGTCGCGCGCACGTGAGGAGACGATGCCAAGTTTGCAGCCGCTATCGGCGAGTGTTGCGATGACTTCAAGCAAACCTGGAAACACGCTGATGGTGCTTTTAAAGCTGGCGGCAACTTGGCACCAGCGATCCAACGTTGCCTGCGAGTAGATTCCAAGTTTCTCAAGGGCATCCTTGCCGGGTATGCCGAGGGCAAATTCAAGCTCGTGTCGGGGGAGCGTTTTGCCGGTTTCTTCTTGGATAATCTGGCCAAGCGATGACAGCACGCTTTCTTCTGTATCTGCCAATGTCCCATCAACGTCAAACACGATATAGTCAAAGTACTTCATATGATTGCTCCTCTCTGTTGTTTGCCTGCAAGTTTGATGCAGTGACAGAAGAAGGGCTAGCGGGATTTCTGCCTGGTGCTATCGAGATTCTGCCTCGCTGCTCGATAGCTCGAAGGAGTGCACCCCATTTGTTCTTTAAATACCTGGCCAAGATGGCTTGCTGTTATAAATCCGCATTGGCGCGCGACTGTCTGTACCGTTCGCGTGGTGTGTGCCAAAAGTTCGCAAGCACGGTTTACGCGGTATGCGCGCAGATATGCCGCCGGGGTCGTTCCTGCGCAAGCTTCGATAATGCGGTAACACTCTCTTTCGCTTACGCCGGCTGCAGATGCCATCTGGGGCACATCTATAGCGGCTGCATAGTTTGCGCGGATAAAGTCCAGGATTGCCTTGAACTGTACGTCGCGGTTGGTCATCCAAGAGGCGTTGTCGGAGGAAAAGAGCGGTTCGGCCTTGGCGTAAATCTGAATCCAGAGCTCTGACAAGCTATTCCGAAGCGCCATCTCGTTCTGCGGCCGTTGAAGGTCGTGGTTAAAGGAACTCTTTAGCAAATCGATAAAGGGCATATCGTCGGGGTTGGTGGGCGACCATTTGAGCACATCGACGCCTCGACATTGCAGCAAAGGATTGATATAGCGCTTTTGAAGGCGTCCCGCGGGATCGCCGAGCATCGACGGCTGAAAGATATGCATCATTTGAATGGCTGGTGCCGAATTGGGTGATTGCAGCGTGCTGTGCAAAACGCCGCCGTTGATAAAGCCGGCGGACCCTTCCTCAAAGCGTACGTGCTCATGAGCCGCGCGCGTTCGATAGTCAATCGCTCCCTGCTCCATGTAGAAAAGCTCAACTTCGGAATGCCAGTGCCAGGGGACGGAATTGCCCGGATAGCGAGCGAATTCTGCGCGTTCGGCAATATAGGGCCAGTCTTCGGCGGTCTCGGGAAACGCTTCCTCGCGTCCTCCGCGGTGCAATTCTATGTGATCCATGTTTCGCATGGCATCAGTATAAAGCGCGATGGGCTTAGATTGCTCTTGCCTGTTCGGGGAACGCCTTGTCTAGGGATACTTGGAGCCTCTCGAACGATGCTCGCAAGTTGTGGTTCTGGTCGGTTGAGCGTTTGGCTTTTGTGGTGGGGGAGTCGAGGAGGCCGTTTCTCTGTGTCGGGGGGAAGGAGAAAAGGTTTGCATGATTTAGGGATGGCTGCTGTGCTGCGCCGTTGGAAGAATGCATGCTTATGCGGCCTCCTCGATGTCCACCAAAAGATTGCGCACGGGGTGTGCTGCTAGGTCCCGTGCGCTGGCAGTATTATGCCGCGGTTGCTGCAAAGAAGCGCTAAAGAAAGGCTTAACCTGGTTTGGTGTTACGATGAAACCGCAGGTCAAGGCTATTGAGTAACACTCTTGAAAGGTTTTGGGCTTAAGGGCTTTCTAAGGTTTGTGACGTAGACGTGGCGCGGACGTGCGGAGCGTGTGAATGCTCGCTGTTAGCGCTGCGGCTCTGCAGCCCGTACCTGCTCGATGACCTTTTCCATGGTGGCATCGATGCGGTCTTTCTTGAGTTCGCATTCCCAGATGGTTATGGGCGTCCAGCCCATTTGAGTGAGTGCTGCCACGGCAGCGCGGTCGCGCTCGACGTTGCGACGGAACTTTGCCTCCCAAAACTCAACGTTGCGCTTGGGCTGGCTGGGGTTGCACTTGGGGCAGCGGTGCCAAAAGCAGCCGTTGACGAAGATGGCGATTTTGCGCCCGGGGAAGGCGATGTCGGGCTTTCCGGGCACCTTCCATTCCAGACGGTATCCCGTAAGGCCTGCGGCGCGCAGGCGCTGGCGAACGAGCAGCTCGGGCTTGGTGTTGGCGCGCTTGTTGCCCTTCATGGACTTTTTTATAGCGGCGCGACGGCGCACGAGTTCACGTTCGTCGGCGGAAAGGTCCGAGGTGTCGATGCCGTCCAGCAGGCCAGGCTTGGGACGCTTTTTGCTGCGGCGCTTCGGTGCGCGCTTGGGTTTGGTGGCGGGCTCGTCGGTCGTGGTGGCCTCGGCGTCGTTGGCAGTGCCGTTGGCCTCAAGCCGATCTTCCTTCAACTCAATCAGAGCATCGATAAGCCCCTTATCGGCGGGCATCCATTCCACCGTGGCAAGCGAAGTGCGCGGAATCCAGCGGATATCGAGCTGGCGGTCGTGCTTCTGGGGCTCGTCGGACTCTTTAGCCAGCGAGCAGTAGTAGCACTCCATGGAGAGATGAAAATCGGGGTAGTCATACTCAACGGTGTAGAAATCGCGCAGGTTGTTGACCTTCACCTGCAGCTCTTCCATGAGCTCGCGGCGCACGGCGTCCTCGGGCGTCTCGCCGCGCATGAGCTTGCCACCTGGGAACTCCCAAAGTCCCTGCATGTCGCCATAGCCGCGCTGCACGGCCAGTAGCTCGTCGGATCCTTCCTTGCGAATGATCCCAGCGGCAACATGAACAGTCTTCAACAGGAGTCCTCTCTCAACATCAACACGTGACAGGCTAGCTACCCGTACCTTACACAACGGTAAGGCAAGCGTAAGCCATATCGATGGTAGCCGACTCGTCTTCTTGCGACTATAGATGCCGTAGACTAATCGCAAGAAAGGACTCGGTATGCAAACCACGCACACGGCGACCCCGGTACTGGAGGTCGCGCATCTCGAAAAGGTATATGGAGCGCTGGGCAACGTGACCCGCGCGCTCAACGATGTCAGCTTTACCGTCAACCGCGCCGAATTCGTTGGCATCATGGGCGCCTCGGGCTCGGGCAAGTCGACGTTGCTCAACTGCGTCTCGACCATCGATAGCGCCACGAGCGGCACCATCCGCATCAACGGGCAGGACGTAACACGCATGAAGCAGGCTAAGCTTTCGCAGTTCCGCCGCGAGGAGCTCGGCTTTATCTTCCAGGATTCCAACCTGCTCGATACGCTCACGGCGCGCGAGAACATCGCCCTGCCGCTCACCATCGCCCGCACAAACTCGGCAGAGATTTCGACTCGCGTGCAGGATGTGGCCGCGCGCCTGTCCATCAGCCAGGTGCTCGACAAGTATCCCTACCAGATGTCCGGCGGTCAGCAGCAGCGCGTTGCCGCGGCTCGCGCGCTCGTCACCGACCCCACCATGATCATGGCCGACGAGCCCACCGGCGCCCTCGATTCCAAGAGCGCCCGCCTGCTGCTCGAGAGCCTGGAGGCCCTCAATCGCCGCCTGTGCGCTACCGTGCTCATGGTCACGCATGACAGCTTTGCTGCCAGCTACACGAGCCGCGTGTTGTTTATCCGCGACGGCAAGATCTTCACCGAGCTGCGCCGCGGCGACACCGACCGCCGAGAGTTTTTCGACCGCATTATGGAGGTCGTTGCCATGATAGGCGGTGAGGGCTCCGATGCTCTGTAAACTCGCTTGGGGCAACGTCCGCCGCGCCGGCCGCGACTACCTCGTCTACCTTTTGACGCTCACCCTGGGCGTCACGGTCTTCTATGCCTTTAACACCATCTCGATGCAGGTCGACATCGCCGGAATCGATGAAAAGGGCTTGGCGCAGGTAATGGGCAGCATGCTCGGCGACCTGACGTACTTTTTGGCCGGTGTCATGGCCTTTTTGATGGTGTATGCCAATAACTTCATCATGAAACGCCGCAAGAAGGAGTTTGGCCTGTACCAGGTGCTCGGCATGGGGCGTGGGCGCGTCGCCACGATCATGGCGCTCGAGACGGTGATTGTCTCGGTCGTGGCCTTTGTCGCCGGCATTGTGCTGGGTGTGGGACTCTCCCAGCTCATGACGTTCTTTACGGCCTCGCT
>CABSMS010000078.1 GCA_902478885.1 uncultured Collinsella sp.
GTGTATAAGAGACAGGTCGTCGTGGGCGGCAAAAACTCCGGCAACACCCGCCGCCTGGCGCAGATCTGCGCAGACGCCTGCGAGCACACGCATCATATCGAGGAGGCAAGCGAGCTCGAGGCCGCATGGTTTGCCGGCGCGCGCCACATCGGTATCACCGCCGGCGCTTCCACACCGCAAGAACACATCGAACGCGCCGTCGCGCGCATCAAGGAGCTTTGCCGCTAATCATGGACCAGACCGTACCCGCATACGCCGCCGAGGTGGCCGATTACGGGCGCAGCCGCGACCCCGAGCCGGGTGAGGGCGCGCTCGTTAAGAACGTGCGTCCCGAATCGCCCGCATGGGATGTGGGTATCGAGCCGGGCATGCGCGTGCTCACGGTCAACGGTGAGCAGCTTACCGACATGATTGTGTGGCTCTGGGAGGCCGACGATGATACCGTCGACCTCGAGGTTTTCGACCCGCGCGACAACACCGTCACCCCCGTCGAGCTCGACCGCTTCCCGGGAGAGGACTGGGGCCTTGAGTTCGATGGCCCCATCTTCGATGGCATGCGCACCTGCGTGAACGCCTGCGTGTTCTGCTTTATGACGATGCTCCCCAAGGGCGGCCGCTCAACGCTCTATATTCGCGATGACGACTACCGCCTGAGCTTTTTGCAGGGCAACTTCGTCACGCTCACGAACCTCACCGACGAGGACGTGCAAAACGTCATCCAACGCAACATGAGCCCTATGAACGTGTCGGTCCATGCCGTGAGCCCCGACGTCCGCCGTCGTATGATGGGCCGCAACGCCCAGCGCGGCATGGACGTACTCGAGGCCATCATGGCCGCCGGCATCGAGATCCACGCGCAGATTGTGTTGTGCCCCGGCATGAACGACGGCGAGGAGCTGGAAAAGACCCTGCGCTTTTGCGAGGAGCACGAGCAAATCACAAGCCTGGGCATTGTGCCGCTCGGTTTTACCAAGCACCAAAACCGCTTTAGCTGGTCCTACAGCGACAAACCCGAGCTCGCGCGCGAGACCATTGCCATGATCCGTCCCTACCAGGACCGCGCCTTCGAACGTTTTGGCCGCCACACCTTCCAGATGAGCGACGAGTTCTACCTGGACGCCGGCATCGATCCGCCCGAGGCGGACTTTTACGACGGCTATCCGCAGTACTACGACGGTATCGGCATGATCCGCTCATACCTAGACGAGACGGACGATGTGCTCGCCGCCGATGCCGAACGACTGGCCCGCGTCCGCGAGGCCATCGCCACTCGCAGCCAGCACCTGCTGTGCCTCTCGGGCGCCAGCGCACGCGACACCGTGGCACGTTTCGTGGAATCGCCGCAGGGGCTCGCCGGCACCGTCACGGCCATCAAGAATCGCTACTTTGGCGGCAACGTGGACGTGACCGGCCTCATCGTCGCCTGCGACATTCTGGAACAGCTGCCGCAGGACCTCTCGGGGGTTATGCTCTTTGTGCCTAAGCTCATGTTCAACGCTGACGGCATGACGCTTGACGAGTATCATCGTGACGATTTACTCGCAAGCCTTACCAGTCGCGGCGCCGAGGTTCATGTGGTGTCGACCATGCCGCATGAGCTGCTCGATACCCTGGAGCACATCCTTGGCATTGTGCCTGCCGACTCTAACACTTCCACTGACCCTACCCATTAAAGGAGTGCAGATGAAACCTATCGTCGCCGTCGTCGGACGCCCCAACGTGGGCAAGTCCACGCTCGTTAACCGCCTGGCCCAGACCTCGGACGCCATCGTCCATGAGTCCCGCGGCGTCACGCGCGACCGCTCGTACCACACGGCCGATTGGAACGGCCGCGAGTTCACCATCGTCGACACGGGCGGCATCGAACCGCTCAAGAGCGATGACGTCTTCGCCACGTCCATTCGCGACCAGGCCCTCGCCGCCGCCGAGGAAGCCGCCGTCATCCTGTTTGTGGTCGACGGCCGCACCGGCGTCACCGAGGAGGACGAGTCGGTCGCTCGCATGCTCAAGCGCTGCGACAAGCCGGTCTTTCTGCTGGTGAACAAGCTCGACAACCCCGATCGAGAGAACGACAGCATCTGGGAGTTCTATTCGCTCGGTATCGGCGAGCCCACGCCGCTCTCGGCCCTGCACGGCCACGGCACGGGCGACCTGCTCGACGACATCGTGGCCCTGCTTCCCGAGGAAGAGGACGAGGTCGCCGATGAGTTCCCCGATGCGCTGAACGTGGCCATCATCGGCCGCCCCAACGCCGGTAAGTCCTCGCTGTTCAACCGCATCCTGGGCGCCGACCGCTCTATCGTGTCCAACATTGCCGGCACGACGCGCGACGCCATCGACACCGTCGTGGAGCGCAACGGCAAGCACTACCGAATGGTCGACACCGCGGGCATCCGTAAGAAGAGCACCGTGTACGAGAACATCGAGTACTACTCCATGGTTCGCGGCCTGCGCGCCATCGACCGCGCCGACGTGGCGCTGCTCGTCGTCGACGCCTCCGTTGGCGTTACCGAACAGGACCAGAAGGTCATGGGTCTTGCCATCGAGCGCGGATGCGCCATCGTTGTGCTGCTCAACAAGTGGGACCTGCTCGACGATGACCGCAAGCGCGAGGCCTGCATGGAGACCATCGACCGCCGTCTGGGCGTCATGGCTCCCTGGGCCCAGTACCTGCGCATCTCTGCCCTCACCGGCCGCAGCGTCGAGAAGATCTGGGCGATGGTCGACGCCGCCGAAAAGACGCGCTCGCAGAAGATTAGCACCTCGCGCCTCAACACGTTCCTCACCGATCTGCGCGAGTTCGGTCATACCGTGGTGGACGGCAAGCGCCGCCTGCGCATGCACTACGTGACCCAGACGGGCGTCAACCCGCCGACGTTCACGTTCTTCGTCAACCACAGCGACTTGGTCAACGACACCTACCAGCGCTATGTGGAGAACCGCATGCGCTCGACCTTCGACTTTGCCGGCACGCCCATTCGACTCTTCTTTAGGAAGAAGGAGCAAAAGGATGCATAATCCGATTCTGCTGACCGCCATCTGCGCCGTGGTCTCGTTCTTTATCGGAGCGATTCCGTTTGGCCTGATCTTGGGCCGCGTGTTCAACCACACGGACATTCGCAAGGCGGGCTCCGGCAACATCGGCACCACCAACGCGCTGCGCGTGGCCGGCCCCAAGGTGGCCGCGCTCACGCTGCTGCTCGACTGCCTTAAGGGCGCCATCTGCGTTGTCATCGCCCGTCCGCTCATCGCGAGCGTGGGCTATGGATTTCCGCCGAACATCATGGCGCCCGGAGCCCCCGGCGACTGGATGCTCGGCGTCATCTGCCTGGCAGCGGTGTGGGGCCACATCTTCTCGCCCTACCTCAATTTCCATGGCGGCAAGGGAATCGCAGTTGGCCTGGGCGTCATCCTCGCCTGGTATTGGCCAATTGGCCTGTCGCTGCTGGGCATGTTTATCGTGGCCGTCGCCATCACCAAGTTTGTGTCGGTGGGCTCGCTTGCCGCGGCCATCGGTCTTCCCATCGCTGCTTGCGCGGTCTTTCCGTACAGCAGCCTGGGCCTCAAGTTCTGCATGGCGATAATCGGCATCACCGTGGTGTGGGCCCATCGCGCGAACATCAAAAAGCTCATGACCGGTAAGGAGTCCAAGCTCTCGTTTACCAAGCGCGTCACCGAGCCCGACGATAAGTAGGAGAGAGTCATGAATGTTGCGCTGATTGGCTCTGGCTCGTGGGGAACCGCCGTCGCCGGCCTTGCCGCCGCGCGAGCCGTGCGCGTAACCATGTGGGCCCATAGCGAGCAGACGGCCGCCGGCATTAACGGTGAGCACCGCAACCCCCGCTACCTTGTGGGCTACGAGCTGCCGGACAACGTGGTAGCAACGACCGAGCTCGCCCAGGCGCTCGACGGTGCCGATGCGATCATCTTTGCCGTGCCCTCCACGCACTTGCGCGACGTGTGCCATCGGGCAGCGCCCTTTATCGCCGCCGATACCCCGGTGCTCTGCCTCACCAAGGGCATTGAGCCCGAGTCCGGCCTGCTCATGAGCGAGGTCATCGCCAGCGAGATCGGCAACGAGGCGCGCGTGGCGGCGCTCTCGGGTCCCAACCATGCCGAGGAGATCTGCCGCGGCGGTCTTTCTGCCGCCGTCATCGCCAGCAAAGATCCGCAGATAGGGGAGACCTTTAAGGACCTGCTCCTATCCACGGCCTTCCGTATTTATCTGTCGCAAGACATGACCGGTGTCGAGGTCTGCGGCGCCATGAAAAATGTCATCGCCATCGTATGCGGCATCTCCGCCGGTACCGGTGCGGGCGACAACACGCTTGCCCTCATCATGACGCGCGGCCTGGCAGAGATCAGCCGTCTGGTGCACGCCCGCGGCGGTCAAGCTATGACCTGCATGGGACTTGCCGGCATGGGCGACCTCATTGCCACCTGCACCTCGGAGCACTCGCGCAACCGCACCTTTGGCTACGAGTTTGCCCACGGCGTGTCGCTCGACGAGTATCAGACGCGCACGCATATGGTGGTCGAGGGCGCCGTCGCGGCCCGCAGCGTCAGCGAGCTTGCCCGTTCGCTGGGCGTAGACATTCCGCTCACCTTTGCCGTGGAGCAAACGCTCTACAACGGTGTTACTTTGGATAGGGCGCTCGAGATTCTTACCGATCGCGTCCCTTCTCAAGAGTTCTACGGACTCACCGACTAGCGCAGAAAGGCTACTACCATGGGTTCCATCAAAATCGCTCCGTCCGTCCTTTCGGCCGACATGGCCAACCTCAAGGGCGAGCTCGACAAGATCGCCGGTGCCGACTACGTACACTTTGACGTTATGGACGGTCACTTTACCGGCAACCTCACCTTTGGCGTTGACATCCTTAAGGCCGTCAAGCGCTCCACCGATGTACCGGTCGACGCGCACCTCATGGTGTCGAACCCCGACGAGACGGTCGATTGGTATGCCGACGCCGGTGCCGACATGATCACCGTGCACTACGAGGCTTCCACGCACCTGCACCGCACGCTCACGCATCTGCAGCAGCGCGGCGTCAAGGCCGGCGTGGTGCTCAACCCCGCCACCCCCGTGTGCGTGCTCGAGAGCATCATCGACGTTGTCGACATGGTGCTGCTGATGAGCGTGAACCCTGGCTTTGGCGGCCAGAGCTTTATCCCTGGTACAATCGCCAAACTGCACGAGCTTACGGCCATGTGCGAGCGACATGGCGTGTCGCCCATGATCGAGGTCGACGGCGGCATCTCTTCCAAAAACATCGCCGAGGTCGTCAAGGCCGGCGCAAATGTCCTGGTGGCCGGTTCCGCCGTATTTAAGTCCGAAGATCCCGCCGCCGAGGTTGCGCTGCTGCAGAAGCTGGGCAACGAGGCTGCACAGGAGGCATAAACCCTTATGACCGCAGGTCAAAACCGCATACCCGTGAATCTTGACTATGCCGCCTCGACGCCCATGCGCGCCGAGGCGCTCCTTGCGCAGCGCGAGTACGACGACAGCGAGCTTGCCGGCGTCAACCCCAACTCGCTGCACTCGCTCGGCCGCAAGGCTGCCGCGCGTCTGGAGGTTGCACGTCGCGAGATCGCCCGCAGCTTTGGCGCGCGCGTTCGCCCGTCTGAGATTGTTCTGACCAACGGCGGCACCGAAGCCAACCAGCTGGCGCTACTCGGTCTTGCCGAGGGTGCACGTCAGCGCGACCGCAAGCGTAACCGCGTGATCGTATCTGCCATCGAGCACGATTCGATTCTGGACAACCTGCCGCTGCTGCGTGCCGCAGGCTTTAGAGTCGACCTGGTGCAGCCCTGCCGCATGGGCTACATTGAGCCTGCCACGCTTGTCGAGCTACTAGGCGACGACGTGGCGCTCGTGAGCATCATGGTTGCCAACAACGAGACCGGCGTGGTGCAGCCCATCCGCGAGCTTGCCGCGGCCGCGCATACCGTGGGCGCCCTGTTCCACACCGATGCCATCCAGGGGTATCTGCATATTCCGCTCGATGTTACCGAGCTGGGAGTTGACGCCATGACCGTTGCTGCGCACAAGATCGGTGGCCCCGTGGCATCCGGCGCGCTCTACCTTAAGAACCGCACGCCGCTGCGCCCGCGCATCTTTGGCGGCGGACAGGAAGCCGGACGTCGCGCCGGCACGCAGGATCTGCGCACGCAGCTCGCCTTTGCCGCTGCCGCCCGCACGCTGACGCTCCATGTGGCCGAGGAGCGCGAGAAGCTGCAAGCCCTTTCCGACAAGCTCTACGCCAAGCTTACGGCCCATCCGCGCATTCACGCCACCATGGGCGACTATGCGCATGCCGACCGTCTGCCCGGCATGGTATCGATCTACATTGACGGCATGGACTCCGAGGAGCTCATCATCAAGCTCGACGCCGCCGGCTTTGAGGTATCGGCCGGTTCTGCCTGCTCGAGCGGCAGCATGGACCCGAGCCATGTTCTCAGCGCCATGGGCATTGGTCGCGAGCAGGCATTGGGCGCTCTGCGTATCTCGTTTGATGACCGTGTGAACCCTGCCGACCTGGACGACTTTGCCCAGACGCTGCTCTCGATCGTGGGTGCCGCATGATCGTCGCCGAGTTTGAACGTGCGCTGCTGGCGCGCTACCCCAAGGCGGACGCCGAGGGCTGGGATCACGTAGGTCTCTCCGTTGGCGATCCCGCTGCCGAGATTACCGGCGTTGCCTGCGCGCTCGATGCCACCGAGGCAAATGTTCGCCGTGCACAAGAAGCCGGTGCCAACGTTCTGCTGACGCATCATCCCATATACATCAAGGCGCCCGAGGCGTTTTGCCCAGCTGATGCCGCACGCCCCCAGTGCAGCGCGGCACTCTACGAGGCAGCGCGTTGCGGCGTGAGCATCATTTCGCTCCACACCAACCTGGACCGCTCGCACGAAGCCCGCGTCTGCCTGAGCGAGCTGCTGGGTGCCGCACCCGTGAGCTCACTGGAGCACGTGGACGACCCCGAGTCCACCGGCCTGGGTGCACTCGCGACCCTCAACAACCCCTGTAGCCTGCGCGATCTCGCCGCCCGTGCCGCCACGGCATTTGGCAGCGACCCGCGTGTGTGGGGCGAAGCCGAGCACGCGTGCCGAACCGTCGCTATTTTGGGCGGCTCCCTGGGCGACTTTGGAGAGCTCGCCATCGCCGCAGGCGCAGATGTTGTCGTGACGGGCGAGGCGGGCTACCACGTGGCGCAAGACCTTGCCTTGCGCGGGCTGTCGGTGATCTTGCTCGGCCACGACCGCTCTGAGGAGCCGTTCGTTGATATATTGATGAACTCTGCAGTTGACGCCGGGGTCGACCCCCGTCATGCGATTAAAATACTGAACCCTTGCCAATGGTGGACTGTGACAAAAGGAGAGAACTTATGAGCGCCGGCGCTACGCTACTCAAGCTGCAACAGATCGATTTGGAGCTCGCCCGCAACAAGAGCGAACTTGCCAATATGCCGGAGCTCAAGGAGCTCGCTTCCAAGCGCAAGACCTATGTGAAGCTCAAGTCCGAGATGACCAAGCTCTACGCCCAGCGCAAGGATCTGGACATTGAGCTCGACGATCTCAACACCACCGAGATTCAGACCAACAACGCCATCGAGGCTGCCAAGAAGCGCCATGTCGACGGCTCCGACTACCGCGAGGTTCAGGACCTGGAGAATGAACTCGCCACCCTGGCCAAGCGTCTGGACAAGATTGAGCACACCCGCAAGGACGTCGTTGTCGCCCATAAGGAGGCGCTCGAGCGCGAGGCCCGCGCGCAGGCAATCATCGCCAAGTTCGAGGAGGGCGTGAAGGCCGATACCAAGGCCGCCCGCGCCAAGGCTGCCGACCTTCAGGCTCAGATTGACGCCGCCACTAAAGAGCGCACCGCGCTTGCTGCCACGCTGCCGGCCGACGTGCTCACCGACTACGAGCGTCTGCTCAAGCAGTTCCGCGGCCTGGCCGTCGAGACCATCCAGGGCAACATCCCCACGGTCTGTCACACCGCGCTGCAGGCATCGTCCATGAGCGACCTGAACCACGACGGTAGCGAGATTACGCACTGCCCGTACTGCCACCGCCTCCTGGTGCTCCCGAGCAAGGAAGCTTAAACGATGGCGGCACCCAACAATTCAATACAACTTGAGGGAAATACGATCCTGCTGGGCATTACCGGCGGGATCGCCGCCTATAAGTCGTGCAATATCGTGCGCCTGCTGCAAAAGCGCGGCGCGCGCGTCAAGGTCGTTATGAGCGAGCATGCCACCGAGTTTGTGGGGCCGCTTACCTTCCGCGCACTCACCAATGAGCCGGTCGCGGTGGGCCTATTCGACGATCCCTCCGACCCCATCCACCACATTTCGCTGGCGCAGGAGCCCGATCTGGTGGTCGTGGCGCCCGCGACGGCCAATATCATCGCCAAGATGGCCAACGGCGTCGCCGATGACCTCATCTCCACCACGCTGCTTGCGACGCCGCGACCCATCGTGATCGCACCCGCTATGAACAACGGCATGTGGAAGGCGCCGGCGACGCAGGCCAACATGGCCACGCTGCGCGAGCGCGGTGTCCATGTGGTGGGTCCGGGCAGCGGCTACCTTGCCTGCGGCGACGTGGACACGGGACGCATGAGCGAGCCCGAGGACATCGTAGAGGCTGTCTGTGAGGTGCTCAACCCCGCGCCACAGGACCTGGCGGGTAAGCGCATCGTAATTACCGCCGGTCCCACGCACGAGCCGATCGACCCCGTGCGATTCATTGGCAACCGCTCTTCGGGCAAGATGGGCATCGCCCTGGCGGGGGAGGCCGCACGCCGCGGCGCTGCGGTCACGCTCGTGTTGGGACCGACATCACTCGATGTGCCCTGCGGCGTGGAGTGCGTGCGCGTGCAGACCGCCGCAGAGATGCTCCAGGCGGCCCTGAGCGCCTTCCAGACGGCCGATGCGGCAATTTGTGCGGCCGCCGTCGCCGACTACACCCCCGCGGCCCCTGCGGACCATAAGCCTGTCTCTTATACACATCTG
>CABSMS010000079.1 GCA_902478885.1 uncultured Collinsella sp.
AGATGAGCGCTAGTCTCGTGGGCTCGGAGATGTGTATAAGAGACAGGGCTATATGCGCAGCTACATTTTCGACGCGATTTTTGCCGGCATCCACATTTGCTTTAGCGGCTTTTTCGCTGCATACGGCAAGAGCTATATCGGCTTTGCGCACAACGTGCTGGCCGTGGCGCTCATTCGCGTGCCCGGCGCGTGGCTGCTGTCGAACGCCTATTCCGACACGTTGTTTCCCATGGGCATCGCCTCGCCGTGCGGGTCGATTCTGTCGGCAGTCATTTGCGTGATGGCGTTTACCGTACTCAACCGCCGCGGAGCTTTTGACAAGTTGGCCGCGTAGCGGGGCAACGCGAGCCTGGCGCCCCTCCCCTGTTTTTTACCGAAAGGAGCGGTCCCATGACCGACTCGCCAAGTGAACATACCGAGGGCCTGCTCCGCATTGGCGAGGTGGCGCGCCTGTTTAACCTGAGCGCGGGAACGCTACGTCATTACGAGCAGATGGGCTTGCTGGACCCGGCGCACATCGATCCGGCAAGCGGGTACCGCTACTACGGATCGCGGCAGCTCTCCACCCTCAACACCATCAGCCACCTGCGCGTTCTTGACTTGCCGCTCGCACAAATCCGTGAGTTTGTGACCACGCGCGATGTGGACCTCATGCAGCGGCAGCTGGCCCAGCAGCAGGAGCTCATCGAGCGCAAGCGCTGCGAGCTGGAGCGCGTGTCGCGCAAGATCGATAACCGGCTTGCCCTGCTGCACGATGCCCTGAGCACCGAGCTCGATACCATTTGTACAATCGATGCGCCCGAGCTTCGCTGCGCCGTGTTGCGCGAACGCGTCAACCCTACCGACGCCTATGCGTTGGAGTGGCAGATTCGTCAACTGCAGAAGGGCCAGCACGAGACCTTTGTCTTTCTGGGCAACTTGGGCGTTGGGATTAGCGCCGAGCGCCTGGCCGCCGGCGACTTTGACGGCTACGACGAGGTCTTTTTGCTGCTCGATGACACCGATGAATACCTGGGCGATGTCGAGGTGCGACCCGCCGCGCGGTGCCTGACCATAAGCTTCCGCGGCACACACGGGCAAGCGGGCCCGCGCTATAAGCAGCTGCTCAGCTATATGCGCGAGCACGGCCTGGCACCCGCCGGTCCCTCACGCGAGATTGCCCTCATCGACGACATCATCAGCGACGATCCCGCGACCTACGTGACGCAGATCACAGTGCCGGTCGCCCCGTCCAAATAAGAACCGCCCGGAAGGCAGTTCAATCATGCTTTCCGGGCGGTTCTTCAATTTGGTTATCAATGCGCTAAGCCTCCGGCACCTCACCAGTCGCCAAGATCTGCTCGAGTGCGTCCTCGTCCAGCACGGGTACGCCCAGCTGCTCGGCCTTGGTGAGCTTGGAGCCCGCTTTGGGGCCGGCGACCAGATAGCTCGTCTTCTTTGACACACTGCCCGAGACCTTGGCACCAAGCACCTTGAGCGCCGCGCCCGCCTCGTCGCGGGTGCGGTTGACGAGCGTGCCTGTCAGCACGAAGGTCAGACCCGCGAGTGGCTGTGCGTCGGCGAGCTCGCCCGCCACGCCAGCGTCGGCTGCGGCTTGCGCGTGCGCAGCGCCCAAGTCGACCTCGAGCGAAAGGCCCGCCTGGCGCAGACGTTCCAGCACGGCAAGGTTCTCGGGCACGGCCAGGAACTGCTTGACGCTCGCCGCAATCTTGGGACCGATGCCCTCGCACTCGGCGATGTCCTCTTCGCTCGCCAAAATGAGCTTGTCAATCGACAGGAATCGCTCAGCGATGACCTCGCCCACGCTCTTGCCCACGTGGCGGATACCCAGGGCAAACAGCACGCGACCGAGCGGCTGGCTCTTGGACTTGTTGAGCTCGGCGATGATTTTCTCGGCCGTCTTGAGGCCCACCGGAATGGGATCGCCCTTCTTAACGCCCTTTTTGCTGTTGGAGCTGGCATAGGTGCGCCCCGTGTCCAGTCCAGCGATGTCGTCGACCGTAAGCTGGTAGAAGTCCGCGACATCGTGGATCAGGCCAGCGGCGATCATCTTGTCGACGATCTCGTCGCCAAGGCCGTCGACGTCCATGCAGCCGCGGCTCACCCAGTGGAGCAGGCGCTCCTTGAGCTGTGCGGGGCAGTCGATGGAGACGCAACGGTAGGCGACCTCACCATCCTCGTGGACCACGGGGCTGCCGCACACGGGGCAGACCTCGGGCATGTGCCAGTCGATCGAATCGGCCGGGCGCTTGTCGAGCACCGGGCCCACGACCTCGGGAATTACGTCGCCTGCCTTGTGCACGATGATAGTGTCGCCCTCGCGCACGTTTTTGCGACGGATCTCGTCGATGTTGTGCAGCGTGGCGCGCGCGATGGTGGAGCCGGCGACCGTCACCGGATCGAACTCGGCGACCGGCGTGAGCACACCGGTGCGGCCCACCTGGATGCGAATTTCGCGCAGGACGGTCTGCTTTTCCTCGGGCGGGAACTTAAAGGCAATGGCCCAGCGCGGTGCGCGGGCGGTAAAGCCCAGGTCGAGCTGCTGCTGAAAGCTGTCGACCTTTACGACCACGCCGTCGATGTCGTAATCCAGGTCGCCGCGGTGCTCGAGGGCCCGGGCGCAGAACTCGTGAACCTCGGCGGGTGTGGCGCAACGGGCAACGTTAGGGTTGACGCTAAAGCCGGCGCTACGCAGCCAATCGAGGAACTCGCGCTGGCTGTGGACGTGCAGCGGGTCGGTATCGGCGATGGCATAGATAAAGGTGGCAAGGTCGCGGCGCGCCGTGACCTTGGGATCCTTCTGACGTAGGCTGCCGGCGGCAGCGTTGCGTGGGTTGGCGAAGGGATCGCGACCCTCGGCATCGGCCTCTTCATTCAGACGAACAAAGCTGCCCTTGGGCATATAGACCTCACCGCGTACCTCGATGGTGCGCTCGCGGTCGGCGCCCATGTGGGCGAGCGCCGCCTCGGACAGATGCATGGGCACGTCCTTGATGGTGCGCACGTTGAGCGACACATCCTCACCCGTTGTGCCGTCACCGCGCGTAGCGGCGCGCACAAAGGTGCCGTTTTGGTAAGTAAGCGCCACGCCCAAGCCGTCAATCTTGAGCTCGCAGGTATAGGTAACGTTGCCGGCGCCGAGCGCATCCTCGGTGCGCTGGAGCCATGCGTCGAGTTCGTCCAGATCCATGGCATCGTCCATGGAATACATGCGTGCCATGTGCGTGACCGGCGTAAACTGCTCGCTCACGTAGCCGCCCACGCGCTGGGTATAGCTGTCGGGCGCTACCAGATCGGGGTAGGTCGCCTCGATTTCCTGCAGCTCAACGAGCATTTTGTCAAAGGCGGCGTCCGTGATCTCGGGCGCGTCGAGCATGTAGTAGCGATAGGCGTGGTAATCGAGCTCGTGGCGCAGCTCGGCCGCACGCGCTGCCGCCTGGGCACGGGCGTCGGCCGGTGCGGCGACATCCGCGCTCGCGGGCGTTTCGGTATCGATGTCCACGCCGTCACCAAACAGGCTCGATTGCTCCATAGCGGCACTCCTTCGCTCGATTTCAAACGGATACTAGAGTACCACCGGTCGCAAAGGGGCCGAATAGCGGTCTCAAACCGCACCGAATCGGCAGCGGCCGGACCGGGGTGGATCGCGCGATCAAACCATGCCCTTGCCGTTTCTAAATGATCCGTTTCCTCCGTCCCCAACGGATCAATAAGAAAAGAGGGGCTGCCCCGCGTTGGCGGAACAGCCCCTCTGGCATTGGTATGTGCGAAACGGCTCGTTAGAAACCCTGACCGTAGCCCTGACCCTGGCCCTGCTGGCCCAGCAGCTCCTCCAGATACTGGCGCAGCTGCTCATCGGTAATACCGCCGTTGCCGGTGTCGGTCGCGCTGTCGTCCTGCTGCTGGTTCTGCAGCTTCTCGTCGGAGCCCAGCTCGACGGTGACCTTCTTCTCGTCCTTGCCGCGCATAAGCGTAATCTCGACCTTCTCGCCCACCTCGTGGCTGCGCAGCGCGATGATCAGGCCGTCGGCGCTCGTGATCTCGTCGTCGCCCAGCTTGGTAATGACATCGCCCTCTTGGATGCCAGCCTTGGCGGCGGGACCGTTCTCGACGACGCTCGCCACGTACGCGCCGCTGTCGGTGCTCAGCTTGTTGGTACGGGCATTGAGCGCATTGACGCTCGAAAGCGTGGCGCCCAGGTACGGGTGCACCGGCGTCTTACCGCCGATAATCTGGTCAGCGATGTTCTTGGCATAGTTGACCGGAATGGCAAAGCCCACGCCCGAGCTGGAGCCCGAGTAGCTCTCGATGAGCGAATTGATACCCACGAGCTCGCCGTTGTCGTTGACGAGCGCGCCACCGGAGTTGCCCGGGTTGATGGCGGCATCGGTCTGGATCATGTTGGCATAGATGGTGTTACCGCTGGTAGAACTCATGGCCGTGGAGCGATACAGCGCCGACACAATGCCCGTGGAGACAGACTGCTCGTTGCCGAACGGCGAACCGATGGCCATAACCCACTCGCCCACGTTGAGCTTGGAGGAGTCACCGATCTCGATCGGCGTAAGCTTGGAGGCGTCGGCGTCCTTGAGCTTGATGACGGCCAGGTCGCTCGAAGCATCGTTGCCCACGAACTCGGCCTCGTAGGTGGTGCCGTCGTCCATGGTCACCACGTACTGGTCGTAACCATCGACCACGTGGTTGTTGGTGAGGATGTGGCCCTCGGTATCGAGCACCACGCCCGAACCGACGCTGCCCGAACCATCCGACTCGTCGGCAGACTGCGAAAGCGAGCCATTCTGGCTGCCGCTCGAAGTGGCGGTAATGGAAACCACGGAGGGCAGGGCCTTGGCAGAAACGGCCTCGGCCAGCGTGGTGTCCTCGGAATCAATCGTAATCTTTTGCGTCGACGAGCCAGATGCGCCCGCCGTCACGGCATTCTTTCCGCCGCCAATGTTGAGCGTGCCGCTCATAATGAGCGCAATGACCAGCAGGGCGCCGCAGGCGCAGCCGGCAAGTGCCGTAATAAAGATCGGCAGCTTTTTGGTCTTGGTCTTGACCACCGTGTGCTTGTTCACGACCTGCTGGCCACCCAGCGGCTGGCCGGTCTGCGTGTCGTAGGCCTGCACGTAAGGAATGTTGTTGCCATCGGCAGGCGTCGACTCTACCTGCACACGCGGCTGCTGTTGGGTCTCGCCGGCGTTGCCCGCATCCTGGGGACGCTGGGAATCGTACTCGCTCATAGCTGCGATCCTTTCGTCAAATAACCAAAGGCCCGCCAAACATGTGGCGGGCCATCATTGTTCACGTTGAGTTGTACCCCAAGCTGGGCAGTCCCGAGCACTAGATGCCAAGATTTCAGCTTTGTTTAAGTAATACCTTGCTTGTAGGTCAATTCGTTTTATTCCATTTTGTCTATTCGATACAACAGTCGATAGCAAAACTCACGGCTTCGCTCTCTGGCGTGAAAAAGTCTCTCTGCTTCTTGTTCGCGTTTTTTCATTGCCATTTTCATCTCTGACCACCGTGTCAACCACGAGCGTCAATCACTTCCGAGCGTCCGGCAGCTCCAAGGCTTCTGCCATCCCAGCTCGCATCAAAATGGGAACTCCTGCCATCAGGCCTAAGAGCTGCTTCCCATCAATCATTCTTCATTCCCCTTGTCTACTTGATTTGGCTTTCTCAGCTGAATGAGGATATAGAACAGTCCCGTCAAGTTCCTCATCTTCCACAAAAACTAGAATCCATTTTTCACCTGCCTTCAACCCTGCAACATATCCGGAACTTGACTTGCGACGCATATCAATCTTTTTATGGCAACCACTTGGCATCAACGCCTCAAATTGCCCGTTATGAACATCCGATAGAGTGCGAACTTCGATCGCAACAACCGTGTCGTTTTCTCCCCCATTAGTCGCCCCTAGCAGGGACAAAATCACTGCAGCGACCAAGGCAAGAAAAAGAACCAGTAGGGGTATTGCCCTTCTAATGAACTTGTCGCCATTCACGAGTACAATCACCCCTTGCAATATGTTCCGTCGTGAGCCGTGTAAATTGATACGTCATATGGAAGAAACTGCAGCCGGTTTATCCATCCGTTCCAAACCACAAGCAGGTACTTCTTGGCATTTGAGTATGTGGTATGCATTGCCACATAGCCCACAACTGCCATTGCGCACCCGCTGCCATTTGACCGGAGCCTCCCAGAGAAAACATTGCCGAAACGCGCATGCGTAGGTTTTCGTCTCTTTGATAACTTCTGTTTGCGTTGGCGTTATCATTCCCGAAATCGTTTTGCTCGCATCAACAACATATCCCTGTTTATACAAATCCTTGGCAGGTAACTAAATGATATTCGCTAGATAGTGCTATACGTTTGATATTGTTTTTACTGACACACTTTTAATCGATGAAAGGTCCTCTTTTCACCCTAAACGAGAAAAGGGTACTGGAGAAATCTCCGGTACCCTCACATTGCCCTCTATTTACTTGCTAGTCCTTAAACAGATAGCCCACGCCGCGGACGGTGGTGATGTGTGCCGCGATCTGCGGACCCACCTTGGAGCGGATGCGTCGAATGTGCACGTCGACGGTGCGCGTGCCGCCGCAGTACTCAAAGCCCCACACGCGGTGCAGCAACACCTCGCGGCTGTAGGCACGGTTGGGATGCGTCGCCAAAAAGCTCAGCAGCGAGTACTCCATCAGCGTCAGGTCGATGGGCTCGTTATCGAGCGTCACCTGGTAGGTTGCCAGGTTAATCTCAAGGTTGTCGATGTTGAGCACATCGTCGGCGGTGACGGTCTCCTCCTCGCCCATCAGGCGCTGCGCACGAGCCTTAAGCTCGTTGGGCGTCGCCGTGGGGCACACAAAGTCGGCATGCGCGTGATTGGGCAGGCGCAGGGTACCGAGCGCCTCGTCGTCGACGATCACCAGCATGGGGACACCGCCGCGATCGTCAAGCCACTTGGCAATCTGATCGATACGGTCGCTGCGGATGCCGTCGGAATCGAGAATCAGCAGGTCAAAGTCGTGCGCCGCAGTCGGCGAATCGGGGGTTGCCAGGCTCACCTCGACACCCAGGGTGGTCGTCAAGCTGCGGGCAAACTCGTGGAAGCGCGTCGTGCGCGCCATGAACAGGGCACTCTTTTCGGACATATCGGCCTCCAAAGAAATGAGCTCAATCGTACTGGAACAAGCCAGCGCGATTAGGAGTTCGCCAGGTAGTGCTTGATCTCCCACTCGGTGATCGTGGACTCAAACTTATGCCACTCGGCGCGCTTCTTTTTGAGGAAGAAGCTATGGATGTGCTCGCCGAGGGCATCCTTCATAAACTGCGAGTCCTCAAACACGTCGAGCGCCTCTTTGAGCGAGCGCGGCAGCGGCGTGTAGCCGGCCTCGACCATCTGACGGTCGGTAAGCTTGAGCGTCTCGGCCGTGGCCTCGGGCGGGAGCTCCAGCTTGCGCTCGATGCCGTCCAGACCAGCCGCCAGCGTGACGGCGTTGACCAGGTACGGGTTGGCCATGGGGTCGGGGCTGCGAAGCTCGATGCGCGTGGACAGCTGCTTGCCGGGCTTGTAGACCGGGATGCGGACCATGCTCGCGCGGTTGCGCAGGCCCCACGTGGCGTACTGCGGCACGGAGTCGCCGCCCGTGGTGATGCGCTTGTACGAGTTGACCGTGGGGTTGGTGATGGCGCTGATCTCGCGTGCGTGCGCCAAGATGCCGGCCATATAGTGCTTGGCGATATCGGAGAGGTGGTACTTCTCGTCGTCCTCGCCCCAAAAGACGTTGTTGCCGTCGTGGTCGAACAGCGACTGATGCAAAAACATGGCGCTGCCGTCCTCGCCCGCCAACGGCTTGGGCATAAAGGAGGCATGGCAACCGCTCTCGTAGGCCTGCTGCTTAATGATGAGCTTGGCCGTGGTGATGGCGTCGGACATGCTTAAGGCCTCGGCGTGGCGCAGGCTCATGCCGTGCTGCGAGCGGCCGGCGGCGTGGAAGGTGTACTCCACGGGCACGGACATCTTCTCGAGCGTGAGGACCGTGTTGCGGCGCAGGTCGCGAGCGGCATCGCTTACCGAAAGATCGAAGTAGCCCACGTTGTCGAGCGGCTCGGGGGTATGCTCGTCGGGGAAGTAGTAATACTCCAGCTCGGCACCCACGTTGAGCAGATAGCCAGCCTTCTCGGCCTTGCGGAACATGCGGCGCAGGGCATCGCGCGGGTCGCCGGCGAAGGGCTTGCGATCGGGAGTGCACACGTCGCAGAACACACGGGCGACGCCGTTGTGGCTCGGACGCCACGGCAAAATCTGGAAGGTCGAAGCATCGGGGAATGCGAGCATGTCGGCTTCCTCGGGCGTGGCAAAGCCCTCGATGGCGGAGCCGTCAAAGCCAATACCCTCCTCAAAAGCGACCTCGAGGTCCTCGGGGCTAATGGCAAAGTTCTTGAGGCGGCCGAGAATGTCGACAAACCACAGACGCACAAAGCGGATGTCACGCTGCTCTACGGAGCGGAGTACGTAATCGATGTTCTGCTGGTTCATGTCGCTCCCCTTTCTTTCGGGCGGGTTTCGACTGGTCTATATCGCAGATACTATCGCAGAAAAATGTTTCCGCAGGGTTAAAGCGTATCAAGCGCTTAAAAAACGTGCGCGAACAGACCGTTGCGAACGAATGGCTAGCGTTCAGATTCGGAGACAATTTGTCTACAGGCTCGTTCCAGCGTAGGGAACTCCATCGTCACTGCATCCCAAACAACCGAGCGGTCAACATTGCCGTAATCATGCGCAAGATAATTTCTCATGCCGATAATTCCACGCCACTCAATTTCGGGATGAAGCCGCTGCGAGCGTTCCGACAATTCTGTCTCTTATACACATCTCCGAGCCCACGA
>CABSMS010000080.1 GCA_902478885.1 uncultured Collinsella sp.
GAGCGCTAGTCTCGTGGGCTCGGAGATGTGTATAAGAGACAGAGATGCCCGTGTCCTGGCCGATCAGCACGATCTCGCGCACACCGCCGGCAACCAGGTCGCGCACCTCGGAGATAATGCTCTCGGCATTACGCGAATGATAGCGACCGCGAATGTAAGGGATCATGCAGAAGCTGCAGAAGCGGTTGCAGCCATCAGAAATCTTGACGTAGGCAACCGCACCCTCGACGGTACGCTTGACCTGAGGAATATAGGCGGCAATCTCGCGCTCGACACCCAGCACGCCATCGATGACCGCCACGATGCCGTCTTCCTCGTCGGCCTTCACAAAGGCAACGACCTCGGGCAGCTCGTCAGGCAGGTCGTCGCCATAGCGCGACGGCACGCACCCGCACATGACGATGGGGCAAGAACGAACGCCGTCCTGAACCTCGTTGGCGAGCTCGAGCGTGGTCTCGATGCTCTCGGACGTTGCGGAGGCGAGGAACGAGCATGTATTGACGATGGCGATATCGGCATCCTGCGGGTCGAATGCCTCTTCATAGCCTGCGGCGGTCAAAAGAGAACGCATGCGGTCGGTGTCAACCTCGTTCTTAGCGCACCCGAGGGTGATGTAGAGCACGGAGCCCAACGGTGTATCCATGTTGGAGAGCGGTCCTTTCGAATGATAATTAGCGGTAGTTGGTGAACTGTAGCGGCTGGCCGTAGTCCTGGTCGCGCAGGAACTGGATCACGGTCTGCAACGCGTCCTTCGAAGCAGAGGAAACACGCAGCTTGTCGGCCTCGATGGTCACCTTGACCTTGAGCTTTTGGTCCTTGATGTCCTTGTTGATCTTCTTGGCGGTCGCCTGGTCGATACCCTCGACGATATGGCCGAGCACGCGCACGGTGCCGCCCGATGCCGCCTGCGGAGCATCCCACGAGACAGCCTTGAGGTCGATGCCGCGCTTGATGAGCTTGGAGCTCAGCACGTCGATAATCTGCTTGGAGACAAAGTCGGCCGGGGCGTTGATCGTAAAGAGCTTGTCGCCCTTCGAAAGCTCGATCGTGGCGCCGGAATCCTTAAGGTCATAGCGCTGGGAAATCTCGCGCGTGGTCTGCTGGAAGGCGTTGTCGACCTCTTGCATGTTGACCTCGGACACGACGTCGAAGCTGGAATCTTTAGCCATGATGTTTCCTTTCGCGTACGAGCGGCTTAGTAGCTATCGTACGAATAGTCGGTAGAATCGGTGGGCGTCTGACCGTCAGTTGAGGTATCGGCGCCATCCGTGGACTGGGCATCGGTACCATCGGTGGCATCGGTACCATCGGTGGTGTCGGTACCATCAGAACTTTCACCATTCTCGGAATCAGTCGTCTCCTTCTTGGGAACGGTGATCGTCACACGCGCCACGCCCGAGGTCTTGGTGTCGTAGCGGACCTTTTCACCGTTCTTGGTAACGGTGACGTCGGAAGGCTTGGATGTGGTGATCTCGATCGAGGACTCGGGCGTGTACTCCTGCTCAAAGGGGCCAGTCGCCTGGGCGCCATAGACCGACTTGCCGTCGACCTTGACCTCAATCCACGCGGTCTTTCCCTTGGCAACGGAGACTTTGACCTTCGTGACCTCGTTCTCTTCCTTCTTGGCCGTCGTCTTGGTAGCGTCCGAATCAGTCGACTCATCCGTCGGCTCATCGGTGTCTTCGTCCTCGTCGACCGTTTCGGTCTTCTTAGAAGACTTCTTGGTCGTCGTCTTGGTAGCAGTGGGCGTCTCGGGCGTGGTCTCGGGCGCCGAAGATGCGCAGCCGCGCAGAAGCACCACGATGAGCACGATCAGCAGCAACGCCACGGCACCGATGCCGGCGTAGACGATACGCGGATCGAGCCCGTTGTTTTGAGGAGTACGTAATCCGCCGCGTCCACGATTGGAACTGCTGCGGCCGCCTCCCTGAGGCATACGACCACGATTGCTATCGGAACGGCCGCGATAGCCACCCTGGCCCTGAAGGCTGCGCTGACCCGAGCGGGGCGCAAGTTCACCGCGGCCTTGATAGCCACGCTGGCCCGAACGCGGAGCCGAAGAGCGCTGGCCATACGGCTGTGATTGAGAGCGAAGACGCGGCGTCACCTGCGTGGTATCGGCATCCGCATAGCCACCGCGAGAGCGTCCCGTAGAGGCACCACGGTAACCGCGATCGGAATAGCCGCCGTCGCCGTAGCCGGCACGAGGGTCACGCGCCACGCCTCGGGCAGCGGGAAGTGCACGGTCCTCGGGCATCGGCGTACTACGGAACCGGTCACGCTGTGAGCGAATCTCCTCGCCCGAACCCGTCTCGGTAATATAACCGGCCTGCTGAGGACGCTGTCCATAACGCGTCGAACGACCGCCCTGAACCATCAGGAAGCGCCCGTTATCGACCGAGGAACGCGAATTGACGTAGCCGGCGGCGTCCTGAAAACGACCGCCCTGCTGCGACGTCTCGCGCTCATATGCCATCAGATCGTCAAAGTAGGCATTGACGACCTCGCGCGGATTGAGGCCCAAAAAGCGAGCATAGCTCGAAATCATGCCCTGCGCATAGCCGCGCGGCGGCATCGAAGCAAAGTTACCGGTCTCGAAAAACTCGATGATCTGCGGCCTGATTTTGATGGTGTTGGCGACCTGCTGAATGGAAAGGCCCATTCGGCGACGCTGCTCGAGCAGCATGTCACCAAAGCGTGCAGCCATCAGAATCCTCCAAACTCACGATCTTCACGTGCCATCTCGGCGTCGACAGATTCCAGCGCGGCAAGCCCCTCCTCGTCCAACAGGACCTCGCGCGGCTTGGAACCGTCGGGCGGGCCAACGACACCCTTTTCTTCCAGCATGTCCATAATACGCCCGGCACGCGCATAGCCAACCTTCAGACGGCGTTGCAGGCCAGATGTGGAGCCAAGCTGCGATTCCACCACAATATGGGCGGCTTCCCAAATGAGCGGATCATCGTCTTGCGGCTCGGCGACTCCGGTGCGGACAATGCCGCCGCCACCCGCCATGGACATGGAAGCGGGCGCCACGGCAGACAGGATCTCCTCGTGGTAGTCGGGCTCGCTCTGCGACTTGACGAACTCGACAATCTCGTTGATTTCGTCATCCGAGACAAAGCAGCCCTGGATACGGCGAGGCTTGCCCCAGTCGACCTTGGAGAACAGCATATCGCCCAAACCGGTGAGCTTTTCGGCACCCATCTGATCGATGATGACGCGCGAGTCGATGCCCGTGGCGACATTAAAGGCGATGCGGTTGGTGATGTTGGCCTTGATGAGGCCCGTCACCACGTTGGAGCTGGGGCGCTGGGTGGCCACAATAAGATGAATACCGGCGGCACGGCCCAGCTGAGCAATACGCACGATCGAGGCCTCGACATCCTTACCGGCGACCATCATCAGGTCCGAGAGCTCGTCGATGATGATGACCAGGTAGGGCATCTTTTGCGGCGGGTTATCGTAATGCTCAAACTCGCCGGCGGCCTGCTTTTCGTTGTAGGTCGAGATCTTACGCACGTTGAGACGCTCGAAGACCTTCAGGCGACGCTCCATCTCGGACACGGCCCATTGCAGAGCGCTCGCGGCCTGCTTGGGCTCGGTCACTACAGGCACGTAAAGATGCGGCAGACCGTTATAGCCCGCAAGCTCGACGCGCTTGGGGTCGACCATGATCAGGCGAACGTCCTCGGGAAGGGCGCGCATGAGCAAGGTCGTGATGATGGAGTTGATCATGACCGACTTACCGGAACCCGTGGTACCGGCGATCAGCAGGTGGGGCATCTTGGCAAGGTCGGCGACGACCGGCGTGCCCTCGGCATCGCGCCCGATTGCGAGCTCAAGCGGACCGCCCTTCACATAGGGCAGCACGTCGCCCAGATTGACGTTCTGGCGCTTGCGATTGGGGATCTCGATGCCCACGAGCGAGGTGCCGGGGATCGGGGCAAAGATACGCACCGACTGGGCAGCGAGCGAAAGCGCGATATCGTCCTCGAGGCTCGAGATCTTGCTCACGCGCTCGCCCTCGCCAGGTTGCAGCTTAAAGGTCGTCACCGTGGGGCCGGCGATCCAGCCGACCACGCGGGCACTGCGGCCAAACTCAAGCAACGTGGACTGAAGCGACTCGGCAGTCTGTTCCAGCTCCTTGTCAGAAGACGCGGAGGAAGCCGACTGCGGGTTGGCATGCAGGATTTCGAGTGGCGGAAGCTTAAGGCCGTCCTCTTCTTCGCCTTCATTATCTGCGATGCCGCTGTCCGCTCCCCCATCGCTAGCCGCAGCCGATTCGGCAGCACTCGAGGCAGGCGCATCGGCAACCTTGGGATGCTTCAAGAAGTCGGGAATCTGAGGTGCTGCCGAGACAGGATTCACGGCAAACGGCGGTTCGGACTCGTCGATCTTATCGGGGTCGTCTTCCATCGAAAGCTGGCCGGTTACCTGGTCGCGCCTTGCATGGCGACGCGGCAGCATAGTTGTCTTTGCGGTCTCAATCGGAGCCTCATCGTCCTCGTCATCACCCTCGGTGAGCTCAATCTCGCTATCGGACCAAGACGGATCGGGCTCACTCGTATTGAGCTTAGGCGCGGCTTTGCCCTTCTTGGCATGACGGCGCGGCAGCAGCGTCGTCTTAGCGCGCTCGGCCTCCACGGCATCGGATACGTCGACAAACGGATCTTCGTCCACGTCCTCATCTTCCAGAATCGGATCGACTTCGCTACCCATGACCTTGGTCACGGCAGCATCGGAGCCCTTTTGACGAAGAATTCTCAGGTGCGGACGGGCAACACCGGGCACCGACAGGGCCTCGTCGTCACCCCACGGGCTGGCGTTAACATCGGCACGACGGCGCTCGGCAAAATCGGCCGCACGGTCGCGAGCAGAGCGCAGCACGCCACCCACCGAAAAGCCGATGATGACAAAACCAACGACGGCCAGACCCAACAGGACCACCAGCGCGATAGGCTTACCCAGGGCATTCTGCAGCGCACTCGCAATAAACGCACCGATGTAGCCACCCGAGGCGGACAGATTTTGAGGCGTGAACATAAGGTCACACGAGTCGCTCGTACCCGGCACCATCAGCGAAAGAATGGAGACGACGGCGATAAAGACCACGGCTCCGCCCGCGACCGAGCGAATGTTGAGCGGCGAGTCCTCGCCTAAAAAGAGCGTGGCGGCAAACAGCAAAATGACGATCGGCAGCACGTAGGCGCCCAGACCAAAGCCCAGGTGGTAGAAACCGGCAACCGCAGCCGTAACGGGTGCTGTTGCCGGAGAAATCACGGCAATAAAGGACGCAATCGCCAAAACGGCAATGACCACGCCGGCGATATCGCGGTTGGCCGAGGGCTCGACCAAGGGCTCAAAATCGTCGAAGTCGACCTCGTGGCCCTTATTGGCACGCAGATGGGAACCGGCACCCTTAGCAGATGCCGGTTGGTTATTGGCCTTATTGCCTTTGGCGTTTTGTGCAGATCCGCGCGCCAAACTAAACCTCCATGACGACCGGGATGATCATCGGACGGGTGCGCGTACGGCTCCAAATAAAGTTGGAGAGCGAATCACGCACGGCCTTGCGAATGGCATCGGAACCGCTGCTCGTAAAGCTAAACTTGCCCTTCTCGATCGTCTTCATGATGGACGCGGAGGCATCCTCAGAGAACTGGTCGTCGATGGCAAACGAGACACCGCGGCCCGAGAACTCGATGGCCTCGATCTTCTTGTGCTTGAGCGAGACGATGGCAACAGCGGTAACCATACCGTCGTTGGCGAGCTTCTGGCGATCGCGCAAGACGATGGGGTCGGTATCGCCGATACGCAGGCCGTCGACGTAGACGACGCCGGACTCGACGGGCGTACCGCGTTTGACGATACCGCCGCGCATCTCGAGCGTGTCGCCGTTATCGAGGATAAAGATATGATCGTCCTTGATGCCCATCTTGCGAGCCAGCTGGGCATGGGCGCGCAGATGCACGGCCTCACCGTGAACCGGCGTAAAGTACGTGGGCTTAGCCATGGCCATCAGGAGCTTGAGCTCCTCCTGGCTACCGTGGCCCGAGACGTGGACGAGAGCGCGGTTCTTATCCCACACGTCGCAGCCGAGCTTAGCAAGGCTGTTGACGACCTGCTGGACGGCTTTCTCATTGCCGGGAACAGGAGTTGCCGAGAGGATGACGGTATCGCCCTCGTGGATAGAGAGCGTCTTGTGCTCGCCATTGGCCATGCGGGACAGGGCCGACAGCGGCTCGCCCTGCGAACCGGTGCACATGACGACGATCTTGTCGTCGGGCAGGTTATCAATATCGAAGGCATCGATGATATCGGCATCGTCGATGTTGAGGTAGCCCAGCTCGCGCGCGACGCGGGTGTTGGTGAGCATGGAGCGACCGGTCACAACGACCTTACGGCCGCACTTACGGGCGGCATCGCAGATCTGCTGCAAACGATGGATGTGGCTCGAGAACGACGCGACGAACACGCGACCCGGGGCGTTCTTGATGGCGTGCAGAAGGTTGGGACCAACCTCGGCCTCGGACTTGGTAAAGCCGGGAACCGTGGCATTGGTGGAGTCGGAAAGCAGCAGGTCGATGCCCTGCTTGGCAAAGCGGCTGATAGCGGCATAGTCGGGCGTGACGCCATCGATGGGCGTCTGGTCGAGCTTAAAGTCGCCGGTGTGCATAACGGTGCCCTGATTGGTGCGGATAAACACGCCCAGGGCGCCGGGGATGGAGTGCGTCATCGAGAAGAAGTCGAGCGAGATGCCGCCGAGGTTGACATGACTGCCGCCCTTGACCTCGCGGAACTTGGGTGCGCGGATGCGGAACTCGGAAAGCTTGCCCTCGATAAAGCCAAGCGTCAGCTTGCTCGAAAAGATGGGCACCTTGTTGTTGAGGTCCTGCAGAAGGTACGGAAGCGAACCGGTGTGGTCCTCGTGGCCGTGGGTGACGACGATACCGCGGAGCTTCTCCTCGTTCTCCAGAACATAGGTGTAGTCGGGAAGCACCAGGTCGATACCGGGCTGGGAGTCGTCAGGGAACATGAGACCGGCGTCGACGAGAACCATGTCGTCGCCGCACTCGAAGACCGTCATGTTCTTACCGATGCCGTCAAGGCCGCCGAGCGGGATGATCTTCAAGGGAGATGATTTTTTAGCTGCCATACGTTAGTGTGGTTTCCTTTCTTCGAAACGGGTCTGGAACAACCGACGGGGCGCTTCTGGCAAACCGACCGCCGGGAACGTACAAACATGCATCGCAGAGTCGATGCAATAACCACAGTATGATACCCATTTGCACAACAACAGACCACCCATGCATCAAAGCCCCATCTGAACCGGTCTATCCCGCCGGTCTCCCGTGGGGCGGGCACTGATGAAGTTTCCTGCTCTACAGTCCTGCTCACGACGGAGGCCACATTAAGTGGCCTCCTGTTCGTGCGGAACTCGCGATAAACTTCATCAGTGCCCGCCCCACGGGAAACCAGCCAATAAGGGACAGGTTTATTTTGGTAGGTTTTATCTGGGGAAATGCTGTTGGATCTATCTACAGATCCGAAATCTGACTACTGAATAGGCTGTCTAACTAAATTTCGAGCGGCACTAACCAGCCCTTTTGCTTGCGCCCGGGAGGGACGCATATGAAGTTTATCGCGAGTTCCGCACGCAAAGGAAAGCACTTAATGTGCTTTCCGTCTTGCGCAGGACTGTAGAGCAGGAAACTTCATATGCGGCCCTCCCGGGCGCAAGCAAAAGGGCGACCCCTGTTCGGAGTCGCCCTTGTTGAGCTGCTTATGTTTAGCTGTTACTCGGCGTCGTGGTGACGGCGGGGCTTGCGGCCTCCGTTGTCGCCGGGACGGCGCGGACGGTCGCTGCGCTCAGAGCGCTCGCGACGCGGACGCTCACGGCGCTGGAAGTGCTCGCCGTCGCCCTCGGAGGCACCCTCGGCACGAGCCGGGGCCTCGGGCTTATCAAGACGATCGAGCGAGATCTTGCCGCGATCGTCGACCTCGATGACGACGACCTTGACCTCGTCGCCCACGTTGAGGACGTCCTCGACCTTCTCCACGCGGCCCTTGGCGACGCGGGAGATGTGCAGCAGGCCGTCCTTACCGGGCAGCAGGTTGACGAAGGCGCCGAAGGGCTGGATGGAGACCACGCGACCGGTGTACTCCTCGCCCGGCTCGGGAACCTTGATGATGAGCTTGATACGCTCGACGGCCTGGTCGACGGACTCGCCGGTGCCGCCGACAAAGACGGTTCCGTCCTCCTGGATGTCGACCGAGGCGCCGGTCTCGTCCTGGATACCGCGGATGACCTTACCGCCGGAACCGATGACGTCGCGGATCTTGTCGGTCGGAACCTGGATGGAAACGATGCGCGGAGCGGTGCTGCGCGTGGTGTGGCGCGGCTCGGGGATCACATCGAGCATCTTCTGCAGAATGAAGGCGCGACCCTCCTTGGCCTGCTGCAGAGCGCGGGCCAGGATGTCGAAGGTGAGGCCGGTGGCCTTGTTGTCCATCTGCAGGGCGGTGATGCCCTCGGTGGTGCCGGTGACCTTAAAGTCCATGTCGCCCAGGAAGTCCTCGAGACCCTGGATGTCGGACAGTACCACGGTCTTGCCCTCCTCCTGGATCAGGCCCATGGCGATACCGGAGACCGGGCGCTTAATGGGCACGCCGCCGTCCATAAGGGCGAGCGTGGAGCCGCAGGTCGAAGCCATCGAAGAGGAGCCGTTGGACTCCATGACCTCGGAGACGACGCGGATGGCGTAGGGGAACTCGTTCTCGTCGGGAAGCACCGGAAGCAGAGCGCGCTCGGCCAGATTGCCATGGCCGATCTCGCGGCGCTTGGGGCTGCCCATGCGGCCGGTCTCGCCGGT
>CABSMS010000081.1 GCA_902478885.1 uncultured Collinsella sp.
CTACACAAGGCTATTCGTCGGCAGCGTCAGATGTGTATAAGAGACAGGTCGCAGTAGAGCTCCAGGTAGGCCTCGGCCTGGTCTTTGCTGTTGAGGGCAAAGAGCAGGTAGGTGGTGGCAACGTCGGCAGCAGGGGAGCCCTGGGTGGCGTGTGCCCAGTCGCACACAAAGAGCTGGCCGTCGTCGCCGACGATGACGTTGGAGGGGTTGAAGTCGCCGTGGCAGACCTTGAACTCCTTAGTCATGCCGTCCAGACGCTCCTGAAGGTTGTAGCGCGTGGTGGCATTGAGCTGATCAAGGCTGTCGATCATGCGGGCGAACTTGTCGCGCTGACGGTTGAGCAGCGGGGAGGTGTAGCCGTGGATCTCGATCTGGAGGTCGACGAACATCTCGAGGTACTCACCAAAGCGCTGGGGCTCGGCAGTCATCTTCTCGGCAAGGGTGGTGCCCGGAACCTTCTCGGTCACGAGCGCCCAGCCGTTGGCGTTCTCGAGCTGGGAAACCTCGAGAGCCTTGGGGCTGCGGATGCCGCACTCATTGATGCGGGCAAGATTCAAAGCCTCGTTGAACACGTCGGAGACAGGCTTGGTCTCGTTAAAGACCTTGACGATCTTGTCACCCAGGTCGTAAACGACCTTGTTGCCACGACGGACGAGTTCGGTCTTGGAATCGGGTAGCAGCATGGTTGCATCCTTTCAACGATGCGATAGAAGCGACGGCGGGGGTGTGTGAAACACCCGTGCACCCCCGCCGTTAAAAACCGTGCTAAAACTAGCAGACGGCGTAATCCTGGGGCTCGCGGCCGTAGTAGGCGTCCAGGTAGAGCTCCTTGATCTCGCTCATGAGCGGGTAGCGCGGGTTGGCGCCGGTGCACTGGTCGTTGAATGCCTGCTCGGTCATCTCGTCGAGGGTGTCGAGGAAGTACTGCTCGTCGACACCGTAGTCGGCGATGGTCTTCTTGACGCCGATGAAGTCCTTGAGCTCCTCGAGCTTCGTGATGAAGTTCTCGAAGACCTCCTTGTCGTCCTTGCCCTCGATGCCGCAGTACTTGGCCATCTCGGCGTAGTTGTGCAGCGCGTTGGGGTAAGGATACTGGGAGAAGGTACCCATCTTGACGGGAGCCTCGGCGGCGTTGTAGCGCATGACGCGGGTCAGGATGACGGCGTTTGCGAGGCCGTGGGGCAGGTGATGGAAAGCGCCGAGCTTGTGGGCCATGGAGTGGTTGAGGCCCAGGAAGGCGTTGGCGAAGGCCATACCGGCCATGCAGGAGGCGTTGTGCATCTCCTCGCGGGCGTGCGGGTCCTTGGCGCCGTTCGTGAAGCTGGAGGGCAGGTTCTCAAAGACGAGCTTAGCGGCGCGCTCGGAGAGGCCCTTGGTGTAGTCGGAAGCCATGATGGAGACGTAGGACTCGATGGCGTGGGTCATGACGTCGATGCCGGAGGCAGCGGTCAGGCCGCGCGGGGCGGTCATGCAGTTGTCGGCGTCGACGATAGCCATGTTGGGGAGCAGCGCGTAGTCGGCGAGCGGCCACTTGATGCCGGTCTCCTTGTCGGTGATGATGGCGAACGGCGTGCACTCGGAGCCGGTACCCGAAGAGGTCGGGACGGCGACGAAGTAGGCCTTCTTGCCCATCTCGGGGAAGGTGAAGATACGCTTGCGGATGTCCATGAAGTCCATGGCCATGTCCTCAAACTTGCACTCGGGGTGCTCGTACATCATCCACATGATCTTGCCGGCGTCCATAGCGGAGCCACCGCCGACGGCGATGATGACGTCCGGCTCAAAGAGAGCCATCTGCTTGGCGCCGCGACGTGCGCACTGCAGCGACGGATCGGGCTCGACGTCGTAGAAGCAGTCGTGGGCGATGCCCATCTCGTCGAGCTTGGCCTCGATGGCGCGGGTGTTGCCATTCTTGAAGAGGAACTGGTCGGTGACGATGAAGGCGCGCTTCTTGCCCATGACGTTGCCCAGCTCGTCGAGGGCGACGGGCGTGGAACCCTTCTTGAAGTAGACCTTCTCGGGAGCGCGGAACCACAGCATGTTCTCACGGCGCTCGGCCACAGTCTTAACGTTGATCAAGTGCTTCACCCCAACGTTCTCGGAGACGGAGTTGCCGCCCCAGGAGCCGCAGCCCAGGGTCAGAGACGGCTTCATGCCAAAGTTGTACAGGTCACCGATGCCGCCGTGCGAGGACGGGGTGTTGATGACGATACGGCAGGCCTTCATGACGTGCTCGAACAGGCTGATCTTCTCGGCCTGGGCGGGGTGCACGTACAGAGAGGCGGTGTGGCCCGGGCCACCGGCGAGCACCAGGTGCTCGGCCTTGTCGACGGCCTCCTGGAAGTCCTTGGCGTGATACATGGCCAGGACCGGGGAGAGCTTCTCGTGGGAGAACTCCTCCTTGGCGGGGTCGGTGGAGGTGACCTCGGCGATCAGGATCTTGGTCTTGGCAGGAACCTCGATGCCGGCGAGCTCGGCGATCTTGGCGGCAGCCATGCCGGGGATGCGGTGATCGAGGGCGCCGTTCTTGAACATGGCGGCACGCAGGGCCTCCATCTCGGCACCCTGCTTGACGAAGTAGCAGCCGCGCTTCTGGAACTCGGCCTTAACCTGGTCATAGATGGTGTCGATGACGGTCACGGACTGCTCGGAAGCGCAGATCATGCCGTTGTCGAAGGTCTTGGAGTGGATGATGGAGTTGACGGCGAGCAGCACGTCGGCGGTGTCGTCGATGACGACCGGGGTGTTACCGGCGCCAACGCCCAGGGCGGGCTTGCCCGAGGAGTAAGCGGCCTTGACCATGCCCGGGCCACCGGTGGCGAGGATGATGTCGACGTCGCGCATGACCATGTTGGTCAGCTCAATGGAGGGGACATCGACCCAGCCGATGATGCCCTCGGGGGCGCCGGCCTTGACGGCAGCGTCAAGCACGAGCTTGGCGGCGGCGATGGTGCACTTGGCGGCTGCCGGGTGCGGGGAGATGATGATGGCGTTGCGGGTCTTCAGGCAGATCAGCGTCTTGAAGATCGCGGTGGAGGTGGGGTTGGTCGTCGGGATGACGGCGCCCACGATGCCGATGGGCTCGGCGATCTTGGTGATGCCGTAAGCCTCGTCGCGCTCCAGGACACCACAGGTCTTGGTGTTCTTGTAAGCGTTGTAGATGTACTCTGCGGCGTAGTGGTTCTTGATGACCTTGTCCTCAAGAACGCCGCGGCCGGTCTCCTCGATGGCCAACTTCGCCAACGGGATACGAGCCTTGTTGGCGGCCATGGCGGCCTCATAGAAGATCTTGTCGACCTGCTCCTGCGTGTACGTAGCAAAAAGCGCCTGGGCCTCTCGCATCTGAGCGAGCTTAGCCTCAAGCGCCTCTACGTTGTCCACAATTGCGGGAGTAGTGTTTTCCGGTGACTTTTTCACCATTTGTGTCTCCTTGCGATCGGAGATTTACCCTACGTCTTGCATGATAGCAAGAAATTATTCGGTGAACGGTAAGATTCCCGTAAAAGGCACACTAAAACGCTTCAATAAACTGAAGCGTTTTAACTAAAACTATTTGCCTGCTCCACCGCCCCGCTCGTTGGGGACAGACTTACATGAGTGCTTTCACTCATTGGGGACAGACATCGATTTGCCATTTTGCCGTTCTGGGCCTGTTTTTGCCGCTCATTGGATATAAATAGATCACAGGCTCAGCATTTCGCGTTCCTTCTCTCCTTTTAGGTGTTGCCTGTTCAGTTTTGAAAGGAGAGATTTATGCCTCGATGCGCCCGTGCCGTTTCGCTCACCGGCTATTACCACGTCTTTGACCGCGGCAACTCCAAACAGATTATTTTTGAAGATGACTCCGACCGTTATCGTTTCTTATCGGATATCTCGGACAGGTTTGCGCGCCATGACGTGGCGGTGTTAGCTTGGTGCCTTATGGACAACCACTTCCATTTGATGATTGATGACCCATTTGACAACCTTTCAAAGGCAATGCAGTGCGCGCTGACGGCATATGCTAAGTATTTCAATGGGAAAACGGGGAGAACGGGACATCTGTTTGACAATCGCTATTCGCGGGTCGCGGTTGAGTCGGACACGCAGGCGGTGCAGCTGCTCGACTATATTCATCTCAATCCCGTGAAAGGTGCGCTTGACTCGCTCGAGGCGTACCGCTGGTCAAGCTATAAGGCGTATCAGCTGGGCTATGATCCCTTTGACATCTGTGATGCGGCCCCTATGCTCGATATTGTCGGAGGCTCCCGTTGCTATTGCGAGCATCTCGAGGAAGTTGCCGGGCGCATCTGGTCAATGGAGGTTCTTCCACGCCGGCGGATCCCCGATGAGGAGGCCCTTTCCGTTGCGCGCGAAGTTCTGCCGAGCATAGATCCTGCACTGCTCAAAGCCCTGCCACGCCCCGAACGCGATGCGTGTCTGCTGAGGCTCAGGCGGGCGCATCTCACGGTCAAGCAAATTGCCCGTATCACCGGCATCGGCGCTACAAGCGTGACCAAGGCAACTGCAGGCTGGAAGGATGCTGCGTGAGGCAGAGGCCGGAGCCAGTCAGTGCGCCGCATGCGTGCTTCATGTCTGTCCCCAATGCGTGAAAGCACTCATGTAAGTCTGTCCCCAATGAGTGCAATGAGTGCAAAAAGGCGCCCTCCGTAGGGGAGGGCGCCTTTGGTAAGTTCTATATGAACGCGAGGTCTTTGACCCGGAGAGTCCGAGGTACTTGTTGGTAAGACCTTATTTAGGAGCGCGCAACCTTGCCGGACTTGAGGCAGGTGGAGCAAACGTTCATCTTGCGACGGTGACCATCGACGACGACGTAGACGCGCTGGATGTTGGGGCGGAACTTACGGTTGGTGACGCGGTGAGAGTGGCTGATGGAGCGACCGGCAACGGGGTGCTTACCGCAAACTTCGCAAACTTTGGACATAACTGACCCTCCTTGGGCGACAAACGAACATGTCGCGTTAACAAACAAGCCTGAACTATAGCACAGAAGCAGCTCCCTGTGCGTAATCTACACAGAGATATTCCTCTTTTGGCGATAGTGCTCACGCCACGGCCCTGGACGTAGATCCGATTTGCGTGCAGCAGAGGGGATTATGCCAGCTCGTGCGTGCGTTTTCAAGCTCGTCCCACAAATATATATAGGTTTATTGAGCATTGGGCTCCGTTTACGGATTGCTCTGTATTAATGCTCGCAATTAAGCTCGAGGTTGGCTACACTATCCCTTGACCATTAAAGGGGTACGAGATACCCACATGGAATTACATAGCTGCCAAAGAGCAGCCCTTCCTGTGGGTGTCTGGTCCGCTTTAAGCGGTCGGGCATCTATTTTTTTGACTGTGTCAGCAGTCAAGACATGTGAGGAAGGAGATCGATGGGCACGACTTCCCCCAAGGCGGTCATCATGGACGAGACCGCCGTCAATCGAGCGATGACCCGCATCGCGCACGAGATTCTCGAGCGCAACGAGGGCTGTGAAGACCTCGCTCTGGTCGGCATCGTCACGCGCGGCGACCTTCTGGCAAAGAAGCTCGCCGAGGAGATCAAGGAGATCGAGGGCGTCGACGTTCCGCTCGGCAGCCTCGACATCAGCTTCTACCGCGATGACTATGCGACCAATTTCGCTCCCGCGATCCACGCTACCAACATTCCCTTCAGCGTCGACGGCAAGCGCGTCGTGCTGGTGGACGACATCCTCTATACGGGTCGTACCATCCGCGCCGCTCTCGACGCCGTCATGGACCTGGGCCGTCCGAGCCGCATTGAGCTGGCAGTCCTCGTTGACCGCGGGCACCGCGAGCTCCCCATCTCGCCGGACTTTGTCGGCAAGAACGTTCCCTCGTCGCATGAGGAGAACGTGCACCTATATATGAAGGAAGTCGACGGCCACACCGCCGTCGAGATTAACGACGTCGCGCCGGGTTCCCACGTGGGCTCCGCGCCGCTGGGAGGTGAGTAGTACCGTGGCGTTCAACCATAAGCACCTGATCGACATTACCGAGTACTCCGAAGAGGACATCAAGCTCATCCTCGAGACCGCCAAGGCGTTCTCCGAGGTCAACGAGCGTGCCATCAAGAAGGTCCCCACGCTCAAGGGCAAGACCATCGTCAACATGTTCAACGAGCCCTCGACGCGCACCCGCAGCTCCTTCGAGCTCGCCGAGAAGCGTCTTTCGGCCGACAGCCTCAACTTTGGCGGCTCCTCGACCTCCACGGTCAAGGGCGAGAGCCTCGTCGACACCGTCGAGACTCTCAACGCCTACAAGATCGACTGCATCGTCGTGCGCGATAAGCACGCCGGTGCTCCCTACATCGTCACGCAGAACTCGCCCGCGAGCGTCATCTGCGCCGGTGACGGCAAGCACAACCACCCCACGCAGGCCCTGCTCGACCTGTACACCATCTGGGAGCACAAGGGTGACTTTCACGGTCTGAAGGTCGCCGTCGTCGGCGATATCGCGCACTCCCGCGTCTGCGGCTCGCTGATCCCCGCCCTTAAGATCATGGGTTGCGAGACCTACGCCGTCGCCCCCGGCACGCTGCTGCCGCCGGCGCCCGAGGTCCTGGGCTGCGACCACGTGACGAGCGACCTCGATTCCGTCCTGCCCGAGCTGGACGTCGTCTACATGCTGCGCGTGCAGCAGGAGCGCCTCGAGGGTGCCCCGTTCCCGACCATTCGCGAGTACCACAAGCTCTTCGGCCTGACCAAGGACCGTGAGAAGCTCATGAAGCCCGACGCGATCATCTGCCACCCGGGCCCCATTAACCGCGGCGTCGAGTTCGATTCCTATATGGCCGACCACCCGCAACGCTCCGTCATCCTGGAGCAGGTCTACGCCGGTATCTGCGTGCGTATGGCTATCCTGTATCTGCTGCTTGGAGGTGCCGATAATGGCCTTGCTTCTTAAGAATGCCCACGTCGTCGACCCGTCCGTCGAGCTTGACGGTGTCGTTGACGTCCTGATTGACGGCGACAAGATCGCCGAGGTCGGCGAGAATCTCGCCGTCGAGGGAGCCGAGGTCCGCGACCTTTCCGGCAAGTACCTCGTCCCCGGCCTGGTGGATATGCACGTTCACCTTCGCGAGCCCGGCTACGAGGTCAAAGAGGACATCGAGAGCGGCACCCGCGCAGCTGCCAAGGGCGGCTTTACCGGCGTGTGCGCCATGCCCAACACTGACCCCGTCACCGATAACGGCACCGTCGTGGAGTTCGTTAAGTCCCGCGCTGCCGAGGTCGGCCACTGCCGCGTCTATCCGTCGGGCGCCATGACCCGCGGTCTTAAGGGCGAGGCCATGTCCGAGATGGGCGATATGGTCGCCCACGGCGCCGTCGCCTTCACCGATGACGGTCGCGGCGTGCAGGGCGCGGGCATGCTCCGTCGCTGCATGGACTACGGCAAGATGTTCGGCAAGGTCTTTATGAGCCACTGCCAGGACGAGGACCTGGTCGGCCACGGCCAGATCAACGAGGGCAAGGTCTCGACCCGTCTGGCCCTCGAGGGTTGGCCGGCTGCCGGCGAGGAGCTTCAGATCGCCCGCGACATCGAGATCGCCAAGCTGACCGGTGCCAAGCTGCACATCCAGCACATCTCCACCGCCCATGGCCTGGAGCTCGTGCGTGCCGGTAAGGCCGCCGGTGTTCAGGTTACCTGCGAGGCTACCCCGCACCACATGTTCCTGACTGAGAACGACCTGGACGAGACCTACAACACCTCGCTCAAGGTCAATCCGCCGCTGCGTACCGAGGAAGATGCCGAGGCCATCCGTCAGGGCGTCATCGACGGCACCGTCGACGCTATCGTCACCGATCACGCTCCCCACACCCCGTGGGAGAAGGCCCGCGAGTTCGAGCTTGCGCCCTTTGGCATGATCGGCCTTGAAACCTCCCTGTCGCTCGTACTCACCGAGCTGGTCAACACGGGCAAGATGAGCATGGGCCGCATGGTCGAGCTCATGGCCATCAAGCCGCGTGAGATTCTGGGCCTCGACCAGGTTCAGGTCAAGGCGGGCTCCGTTGCCGACCTGACCGTGTTCGACCCCTCTGCCACCTGGACGGTCGGTGAGGACGGTTATGAGTCGCGCGCCGAGAACTCCGGTTTTGCCGGCCGCACGCTTACCGGTCGTGCCACCGATGTGTTTGTCGGCGGTAAGCAGACGCTCGCCGACGGCTGCATCTGCTAGCATAGCCTTATCGCTTTTGTGCGCGGTGCCCTTGCGGTGCCGCGCTTTCTGTTCGTTTTGACCATGCAATCGCATGGGGGATTGGAGCGTCTATGCCCACACCTTCCACTGCACGCATGCATGACTTCGAGGTCGTCTCGAACCGGGAGATCGCCGACGGCATCTTCTCGCTCGTCATCTTGGCCCCTAAGCTTGCAAGTGCGCTCAAGCCCGGTCAGTTTGTGAATATCGCCGTACCTGGCGATGCGTCCTCTCTGCTTCGCGTGCCCCTGAGCTACTACCGCGCCGACGCCCAGGCCGGCACCGTCGAGCTGTGGTACGCCGTCGTGGGCGACGATACCCGTCGTTTGTCCCAGATGGGCCCTGGCTCCTCCTCTAACCTGCTGGGCCCCGGTGGCCGTGGCTGGATGGTACCCGAGGGCACCAGGAAGGCCCTGCTCGTCGCCGGAGGCATCGGCGTTCCGCCTGTGCTGTGTCTTGCCGGTATGCTTGCCGAGCAGGGTGTTGATGTGGACGTATGCCTGGGCTTTGGCACCGCTTCCAAGGCCGTGGGCGTCGATGAGTTCCGCGCTCTGTGCGATACGGTCAACGTATGCACCGACGACGGCTCGTTGGGCACGCACGGCTTCTGCACCGATCCTGCCGCCGAGCTGCTCGGCGAGGGCGGTTATGACTCTGTCTCTTATACAC
>CABSMS010000082.1 GCA_902478885.1 uncultured Collinsella sp.
GACCATCGACCACTCCAACTTCGTCGGCCGCATCGGTATCGGTCGCGTGTACTCCGGCGCTATTCACCAGGGCGACCAGATTCTGGTTGTCAAGAACGACGGCTCCAGTGCCACCGCTACCGTCAAGCAGCTCTTTACCTTCGACTATCTGGGCCGCACCGAGTGCCAGGAAGTCGGCGCCGGTGATATCGCCGCCGTCGTGGGCATCGACCGCACCGACATCGGCGATGTCTACACCGATCCCGAGAACCCCGTCGAGCTCGAGCCCATCGATATCGACCCGCCGACCCTGTCCATCGTCTTTGAGGCCTCGACCTCCCCGCTCGTCGGTCGCGACGGCGACATTGTGGGCGCCCGTCAGCTCAAGGAGCGCCTGTTCAACGAGGCCGAGAACAACGTGACCATGAAGATCGAGGAGCTCGAGGACAAGAGCGGCGTCGAGGTCTCGGGCCGCGGCATTCTGCACCTGTCCGTTCTGATGGAGTCCATGCGCCGCGAGGGCTTTGAGTTCCAGGTCGGTCGTCCCCGCGTTCTGTTTAAGAAGGACGAGAACGGCAACAAGATGGAGCCCGTCGAGCAGGCCGTCGTCGAGTGCCCGGACGAGTATTCGGGCAAGGTCGTTGAGGTCTTCGGCACCTCCGGCGGCATCATGACGAGCATGGATACCTCGGGCATCGTGACGCACCTCGAGTTTAAGATCCCGACCCGCGGCATCATGGGTCTTAAGAACCGCATCATGAACGTCACTCACGGCGAGGGCGTGTTCTACCACACCTTCTTGGAGTACGGTCCCTATGCCGGCGAGATCGGCAACCGCCAGAACGGCGCCATGATCTCCATGACCACCGAGAAGGCCGTTGCCTACGCCCTGGGCACGCTGCAGGAGCGCGGCCAGCTGTTTGTTGAGCCGGGCACCGAGTGCTACGAGGGCATGATCGTGGGCGAGCGCAGCAAGGCCGGCGACATGGTCGTCAACATCGCCCGTACCAAGAACCTGGGCAACCAGCGTTCCTCGACCTCCGATATCTCCGTCCAGCTGGTGCCGCCTCGCACCTTCTCGCTGGAGGAGGCGCTGGAGTACATCGCCGACGACGAGCTGGTGGAGATCACTCCCAAGAACATCCGCCTGCGCAAGCGTCTGCTCAATGCCACCGACCGCAAGAAGGCCGCCGTCCGCGCCGGCCAGGTCAACAAATAAGCGCTGGGGCTTTATAGCGACTAACAAGAAAGGGCGTCGACCGCAATGGCCGGCGCCCTTTTTGGTGCAGGGGGCAGGTTCGTTTGCGCCGCCACAAAGGTGCTTGGCATCTTTGTGGCGGTTAGCTGCTAAGCGGTGGGGAGTCCCGGCGTGTTAGTCGGCTGCTGCGGCTTGAGGCGGGCGTTGCGCCAGATGATCTGGATGATGTAGCCGAGCATAAAGACAAAGGCCACGCCGCTGATGAAGCCGCCTACGAGGGGAAGCCCTGTGAGGGCGCCTGCGGCGATGCCACCCACGGCTGCCATGGCGTAGCGGTTTTGGCTGTGTCCGACCATGCGGGCGATCGCACACCCCGCAAAGGCGCTCGACACCAATGCGATGCCGATAACGCCGCACATGAGGGCTCCGGCAAGCGATAGACCAGCGATGGAGATAATCAGCAGTAGGACGGCGGGGACGATAGCAATCGTGCCCAGAAGACCGCTCACCCACAGGGGCGTGGGGCGCTGGTGGAGCATGCCGGCGGCGCTGGCGGTCGCGCACGGAAAGACGAGCTCGAGTAGCAGGGCGACAAAGCAGGTGGAAAGCGCCGCGGCGACGGTGCCGCCGATGACATCGTTAACGGTGGAAGTATCCTCGTTTTCGGTGCGGTCGATCTTGAGCGCGCCGACTTCGGCTCCCGCGGCGCGCTCGGGGTCCTCGGAGACGTGCGCGTTCACGGTGCCGGTGATGCGGGCGTTCTTGCCCAGGATAAGCTTGTCGGCCCAAACCTCGACATTGCCCTCGACGGTGCCATCGATGGTCACCGTATCGCCCGCAAGCGCTGCCGACTTGGTAGAGCCGCGCAGGGCAACCGTCTCGCCTATCGCATAGAAACAGTTGGCGGTGCTACCGGTGTTGAGCACAACGTGCTGGCCGGCCACCGTGACGCTGCCATCAACCGTGGTCTTGGCGATGTCGATGGTGCGTGCCGCCAGACGGACGGCGCCGCCAACCGTGCAGTCGCGGATCGAGAGGGTATCGCCCGCGGCGATGATATCGCGGTCGATGGAGGCATCATCCAAGTTGAGCGCCTGGCCGGCCCAGTACAGGTCACCATCGACGCCGGACGGATCCGAGTCAGCTTCGGTTGCAAGTACGTTGCCTGCGGTGTCCGTGCCGGCGAACGACGCCGTGGGAAGTGCGGTGAGCGCCAGCGCGATGAGCGCGAATGCCATAAGCAGGCAGCGACGCATCTTGTGTGACGGCGCCGCCGCGGTTTGATTGAAAGCCATGGTTGATCCTTTTGCTAGGTGTTCGGCATATACCTAACAGGGTACCCAACGCGCGGGCGCTCTAAAAGAACCTCTCGGTTGCATTTCGAAGGATGGGCCCGCGCCACCTATTTTTTGCGGTGCAAAAAGCGTGCGATGTCTTCCTCGGTGGGGCTTTTGATGTCAAAGCGCAGCGAGAGCCAGCGCAGACCCATGGTCACGACAACGCATACGACCAGCGCGGCGACATTGCTCATGATGCCGCTCATAACGAGACACACATAGCTTGTCGATCCGGCGATGGCGGCGATGGCATAAAAGTTAGTACGTTGGAAAATGCCCGGAACCACGCCCATAAAGCCGTCGCGCAGCATGCCGCCGCCCACCGCGGTAAAAAAGCCCATCATGACGCATACGGCGGGTGCAAATCCGTAGACCAGTGCCTTGTCCGCGCCGGTTGCGGCATAGATGCCGACCGAGATGATGTCGAGCAGGGGAATGAGTTTATCGGGCTTGTCGACAATTGCCGGGAAGATGTAGATGGTGGCCGCCGTGGCGATGGAGAGTGGCAGCGCCATTGGCTGGTTGAGGATGTAGACGTTGCCGACCTGGAGTGTCATATCGCGCAAAAGACCGCCGCCCAGACCGCAGGCCACCGCGAGCGCGACCGCGCCCACCAGGTCGAGCTTGTGTTCGCGCGCAACCAGCACACCCGAGATCGATGCGGCGACAACGGCGAACATCTCGAGCCAAAATGGGATAGCGACCATGGCATCCGAGGCATGTGAGGTAACGGTTACAGCGGCGACGACGGGCAAGATGGGGTCCTTTGGGTTACGGGTTTGGACAATGCCCGTACATAGTACATGGTTGGCGGGCGTGGCGACCCTATTGCTCGGTAAACGGTCGGGACTGGATGCGGGCGTGGCGTTGTTGGAATGCCGGGGGTCCAAAACGTGTACGTCGCCCTCCAAAAACGACATTTTTCGACATCTTTGGAGGCTGACGTACATGTTTGGATTGAACTCACAGCATGAGTGAGTTGATTTACTCACATCCGGTATATTTCCCCACTTCAACGGATATAAGAGTTGGATACCGGCTCAGAGCGAGAGGCCCTCAATGGATACCCCTGTTCTCATTTCGCATAAAACCGCATGGCTTGTCCATCATGCACCCCAGAATTTGGTGCAGCCTCTCGCACAACGCGACTACCAGATAGGCGCACGAGGCATCTCCACCCAGCAACGCGTTGCGCGCATACGACAGGCCCTTACCGACTGCGGCATTCCGCCCGATATGCTCAAGACTATCGACATCTCGGTTGTATTCGAATTCGAGCGAATTCGAACCAAAGGCGTCATCTGCCACATTCTTGGACAAAATCTTCCCTACGAGCATATTGACGAGTTGACGCCCGGAATCTTCATCACCGACGAAGCCTTCACCTTCGTGCTCGCTGCCGAGTGGATGGATAGGATCGAATACCTCGAATACGGCTATGAAGTTTGCGGCGATTATCGCATGAGGCTCAATCCCGCCGACCCTTATACCGAGCAACTAGCCACCACCTCCAAGGATGAAATAACCGAACTGCTCGATCGGCACCCCGGCAAACCCGGTGCCACACGTGCACGGCTCGCGCTCAGGCACATCTACGATCACTCGGCCTCGCCTATGGAGACCGCTTCGGCAATCGCCCTCTCGCTCCCAACAAGCGAAGGCGGCGTTGGCATACGAGGTATCGAACTCAACAAACCGCTCGAGATCCCTCAACGTCTCTGGCATTGCGCCAAAGCTCGAACGCTCAAAATCGATGCGCTCGTGACCTATAAGCGCAGGGAGCTCGGTATCGAATATAAGGGCGGTTTTCACGATGAGCTCGAGCGCAAGGGAGCAGATGCGGAGCGAGAGGCCGTTCTCTCCCAAATGGGATATCGAATCGTTACGCTCACTTCGGCTCAGTTCAGTAGTCAGCTCGCCTTTCACCGCGCCATGAACAACATTCGCGAAGCACTCGGCATGCCTCGCTGTACCGACACCGGGTACCAGAGAAAACAAAACGAACTACGCAAGGCACTTATCCGCAACTGGAAAAGCATGCGAGACGAGGAGGCACCTTCCGAATAGTGTCGCTCCCGTGAGCTCAATCCAAACGTGTACGTCAGCCTCCAAAGATGTCGAAAAATGTCGTTTTTGGAGGCTGACGTACACGTTTGGGGAAGCGCGGGATCGAGATGTATTTCGATAACAAAAAAGCTCCCATTCTTGGGAGCTTTCTCAACCAAAATGGCGGAGGAGGAGGGATTCGAACCCTCGTGACCTTATACAGGCCAAACGGTTTTCGAGACCGCCGCATTCAACCACTCTGCCACCCCTCCGCGTAGGGTAAAAACAAAGCAGGCTCGAAGGCCTGCTTTGGAATTAACTGGCGGAGAGTCAGGGATTTGAACCCTGGAGACGCTTTTGACGCCTACACGATTTCCAATCGTGCTCCTTCGGCCACTCGGACAACTCTCCGTTAAATGCGAAAGTCAGTATACACGAGGAATCGCAAAGTGCAAACAGAAAAGTTGGCATTTTTTAAAACGCTTGGCCGCCCTTGGCCGCACTTGGCGTTGCAGTGGGGTTTGAGGTGCCAAAAAACGGCTTCCGACCAGCGTGGTTGATCAACTCAATTGTTCAAAAGGGGTATTCATAAGCGACTTGGCGATGAATTTAAAAATCTTTGGGTGGTGCTGTGGACCACTGGTATGCATTTTGCGACCACAGCCTTGTGTCCGTTGACCTGCGGCTTGGCTCAGCTTGTCCCCGCGGCATCGTATCTTGTCCACAAATCCGTCAAGCTCTTGGTCGGCATTTGGTTGGAATGCGCATGAAACGTGGTGCGAGTATGGACATATGTGGAGGTCATGAGGTTGTAGCTGCATATTCTTGCAGCCTGTGAGGTTGAAAGATATTATTACCAAGTCTTTTCCTGCTTCAGGCGCACCTTCACGACCTGAAGCCACATTTGCCCAGAGGAGGTGACAATATGAAGGCTTATGAACTGCTGTTCTTTGTTGACCCGTCGCTCGACCCCGAGACTCGTCTCGCTGTTATGAAGCGTATCGATACCACGATCGCTGAGGGCGCTGGCAAGGTCGACTCCGTTGACGAGTGGGGCAAGCGCAAGCTCGCCTACGAGATCAACGACCTCACCGATGGTGACTACACCCTCATCAACTTCCACGCAGATCCTACCCAGATCGCCGAGCTTGATCGCGTCCTGCGCATCACCGACGCTGTGGTCCGCCACATGATCGTCCGTCGCGACGACCAGGAGTAAGACTGTCGTTTTGGACTGGGCTTGTGCCCCAAGAGGAAGTAGTGAGTTATGAGCATCAATCGAGTGAACATCACCGGTAACCTCACGCGTGATCCCGAGCTGCGCGCCACCGCCGGCGGAACCCAGGTTCTGTCCTTTGGCGTCGCCGTGAACGATCGTCGCCGCAACCCGCAGACTGGCGAGTGGGAGGACTATCCCAACTTTGTCGACTGCACCATGTTCGGCACGCGTGCCGAGGCCGTGAGCCGTTTCCTGGCAAAGGGAAACAAGGTCGCGATCGAGGGCAAGCTGCGCTACAGCTCTTGGGAGCGCGACGGCCAGCGCCGGAGCAAGCTTGAGGTCATCGTCGATGAGATCGAGTTTATGAGCTCCCGTGGTGGCCAGGGTGGCTACGATCAGGGCGGTTACGCCCCCGCAGCCCCTGCGCCCGCAGCACGTCCTGCCGCACCGGTGGCTACGCCGCCCGCGGTCGACGTCTACGATGAGGACATCCCGTTTTAAGGGCTGTTCACCTATTTTTGAGTGAGAGGCGGCTTTGGTTCGCCGAAGTTGCCAAACGAAAGGTATTTTGACATGGCTAATGATTTTTCTGCACGTCAGCCGCGTCGTAAGTACTGCCAGTTCTGCAAGGAGAACACTGAGTTCATCGACTATAAGGACACTCAGCTTCTCCGTAAGTACATGACCGACCGTGGCAAGATCAAGCCCCGTCGCGTCACTGGCGCTTGCACGCAGCATCAGCATGACATCGCCAACGCCATCAAGCGCGCCCGCGAGATGGCTCTCCTGCCGTACACCGTCCCCGTGGTTTCCTCTCGTGGCAACCGCGACCGCGGCTAAGAAGGGAGACGCATCATGAAGGTTATTCTTCTCGATGAGATCAAGGGCAAGGGCGGCGAGGGTGACGTCGTAGAGGTCGCTCAGGGTTACGCTGAGAACTTCCTGTTCCCCAAGAAGCTCGCTGTTGCCGCCACCAAGGGCAACCTCAAGCAGCTTGACGAGCGTCGCAACAACATCGCCAAGCGCGAGGCCGTCCGTCTGGCTACCGCCAACGAGACCAAGGCTGCCTTCGAGGGCAAGACGGTCACCGTTGACGTCAAGGTCGGCGACGAGGGCATCCTCTTTGGCTCCGTTACCGCCGCTATGATCGCTGACGCCATCAAGGCTCAGCTCGGTATGGACATCGACCGCAAGCGCGTCGAGCTCGGTAAGCCCATCAAGGTTGCCGGTGCCCACACCGTTGCCATCTCGCTGTACCGCGAGATCAAGGCCGAGGTTGTCGTTCTCGTTGGCGTTACCGCCGAGGAGCTCGCTGCCGAGGCTGAGGTCGAGGAGGCCGCTGAGGTCGCCGAGGCCGAGACCGCCGAGGTCGAGACTGAGGCTGCTGCCGAGTAGCATTTGCTGCAACGCAACAATCTTGTTCTAAGAAGGGCGCTCTGGGAGACCAGGGCGCCCTTTTGTTTTCTACGCTTGGCGAGCGCCATGGCAGGCGTTGCGGTGAAGTCCCACATGTGGGACCGTTCATCCGTTTCGTTCGGTGATGATTGCCGGGGCGCGGCCCGTTTTGGGGCTGTGGCTGATACTATGGATGCTCGCAAGCGATATGAATGAGGATGCTCATGGCATACGACGATAGGGAGACGGGGCTGACGGTCGAGGACCGTGGCTCCAAGTTGGGTCTCCCTCAAAACCAAGATGCAGAGGCCAATGTACTGGCCGCCATGCTGCTGTCGCCCGAGGTGGTCGAGGAGGCCCAGGTCGAGCTGCAGCCCGATGACTTCTACCGGCCCATTCATAAGACCATCTACACCGCGATGGTCGATATGTACAACAGCCGCATTCCCATCGACTCTATCTCGCTGATCGATTACCTGCGCAGCATCAACAAGCTTGATGCCGTGGGCGGCGAGGCCTACATTTTGGAGCTGATGGGTCAGACCCTGTCGCTCGTTAACTGGCAGCACCATGCTGCCATCGTTCGTCGCGACTCGATGCTGCGCGAGCTGATCGGTGCCACCAACGAGATCAACGCGCTGGCCTATAACGCCCCTACCGACACCAAGGAGGTCGTGGAGCTGGCCGAGAGCAAGCTGCTCAAGGTCACGGCGCGCGAGGTCAAGTCGAGCTACAAGACGTTGACCGAGTTTATGGTCGAGGCCTATAACGAGGCCGAGGAAGTATGCCAGGCCGGCGGCCAGGCTGCGGGCGTGCCCACGGGTTTCCCGTCGCTCGACCGCATGCTCATGGGTTTTCGCGAAGGCCAGCTCATCATCATCGGCGCCCGTCCTGCCGTGGGTAAGACGTCGTTCGCTCTGAACCTGGCACTTAACGCTGCCGCTGCTGGTTATACCGTCGGCTTCTTCTCACTGGAGATGTCGGGCAAGGAAATTGCCCAGCGTCTGATTTGCGCCTACGCCATGATCTCGATCAGTGACTTCCGCATGGGCCGCATTAGCCCCGAGCAGTGGGCCAATATCAACGAGGCCACGCAGACCTTGTCCAAGCTCGATATTCTGATTGACGATACGCCCGGCACCACAGTGACTGAGATTCGCGCCAAGAGCCGCCGCATGCTCCATAACAAGGAAAAGGCAATCATCATTTTGGACTACCTGCAGCTGGTGAGTCCTCCACCGGGACGCCGCTCCGAGAGCCGTACCGTCGAGGTTTCGGAGATGTCGCGTGGTCTTAAGATTATGGCCAAGGAGCTCAAGATCCCGCTCATCGCGCTGTCACAGCTCTCGCGTCAGGTCGAATCCCGTACCGGCAAGCGCCCGCAGCTTTCCGACCTTCGTGAATCGGGCTCCATCGAGCAGGACGCCGATATCGTCATGTTCTTGGACCGCTCCGCCGACGAGGCCGAAGCCTCGCGCGACGATCGACCCGACGAGGGCGTTACGCGTATCGTCGTGGCCAAGAACCGTTCGGGCCCGATCGGCGACGTCGACCTGATGTTCCTGCCGGCATCCACCAAGTTCTATGAGCTTGATGGGGCACATGCCGAGGAGTAGGACAGGCGCCCGTTGCACGGGTATACTGGGAATGTTTTGTGCTTCTGCGTGCCGGCGTGGCGCGTAGACAGTCCATGAA
>CABSMS010000083.1 GCA_902478885.1 uncultured Collinsella sp.
GATGTGTATAAGAGACAGGGCTAGCGCAGCAGGCCGGCTACTTCGCCGGCTAGGGTGATGGTGCCGGCGGCAACGAAGGACTCGCCCACGGCGTCAAAAGCCGCGAGAGCCTCGGGCACGCTAGGGTACACACCGGCAAGCTTGTTGGCGTCCACCAGGGCAGCAAGTTCCTCTGCCGGCAGGGCGCGATCGGAATCGGTCTGGGTTACGACCACACGCGGGAAGGCCGGAATCAGAACATCGACAATACCGGCCACATCCTTGTCGGCCAGTGCGGCGCACAGCAGCGTGGGGCGATTCTCGACGCACGGATCTATCTCGTCCAGCGCGCTCACAAAGTTCTCGCAGCTCTGAGGGTTATGGCAGGCGTCGATCAGCTTGAGCGGATCGGTCCCCAGCACATCAAAACGACCCGGCGTGGGGCAGCCCATAAGCGATGCATCCAGCGCATCGTGGTCGAGCTCGCGGCCCAAATACCCCTCGCACAGCATAATCGCGCACGCAGCATTCTGCGGCTGGTAGGCCGGCTTAACCATGCTTGACGTATAGATCGCACGCGGCGTGGTGCAGCTAAACTCAACCGTGTCGCCCACGTGTGCCGGAACCTTGGTTGTGGCATGGTTCACCACGAGCGGCACCACACCGCACTCACGGCAACGGGCATCCATCACGCGCTGAACGCTCGCCTCATGCGTACCCTCGCCCAAAACAACAAAGCGCCCAGGCTTAATAACCGCAGCCTTCTCCCCCGCAATGGCCTCGAGCGTGTTGCCCAAAATACGTGTATGATCGAGCCCAATGCCCGTAATGGCAACGGCGACGGGATCGGTCGCACTCGTGGCGTCCCAACGCCCGCCCATGCCAACCTCAAGCACGGCTACGTCCACGCAAGCCTCGGCAAACACTACAAGTGCAGCAGCCGTCAGCAGGTCAAACGGTGTGATGGTATAGGCGCGCTCCCCTGCCGCCACACGGCGCGCATTCACGCGATGCCCCGCCTCGACAGCTGCCGAAACGCCATGGGCAAAGGCCTCGTCGCTCACGACGCACCCATCAACCTCCATGCGCTCGGGATAGCGCACCAGCTGTGGCGACGTATACAGCGCGGTTTTGAGCCCCTCACCACGAAGAATGGCAGCCGAAAAACGCGTAGTCGAAGTCTTGCCATTGGTACCGGCAACCTGGATGCAATCGAAATACTCGTCCGGACGCCCCAGCTCATCGAGCATATCGACAACCGTCTCAAGCAGAGGACCAGCATCCCCAGAAATCCTCCCCGTATCAGCAGCAAGCCCCACAGCCTCATCAAACGAAAGCAACTCAAACGAGAACGGCACAGAATACGACCCAGAACGCTTAGCCATAACCCAAAGTCCCCTCAACATAAAAAGAGGCCCGAATCAACAACGAGCCCCTCCCATTCAAAATGTCAGCCAAACACCGCTTTGCAGCAGAATCAAGGCCACAACCAAGTGGCCCTAACACGCCAGTTGCAAACAACCACGTAAACGAACTAGGAGCGGCCCGACGCTTTGCTCGATACAAGTTCCGCACGCAAAGGACAGCACTTAATGTGCTGTCCGTCTTGCGCAGGACTGTCCGCAGTAGCGAGCAAAGCGTCGGGACGCGCCCCTCAGCGCAATTTACGAGAAGTCAGCAACCTGAGCAGTCAGCGCCGCCAGGATCTCCTTGAGCTCAGCTGCACGGTCCCTCTTCTTCTGGACCACCGCAGGCGCGGCCTTGGCCACAAAGCCCTCGTTGGCGAGCGTCTTCTCGCAGCCGGCGAGCTCCTTCTGCGCCGCGGCGATCTCCTTCTCAAGACGCGCCTTCTCGGCCGAAAGATCGACCTTGCCCTCGAGCACCACAAAGACCTCGACGCCGCTGTCGACCACGGCGATGCTCGCGGCCGGCTTCTCAACGTCGGTACCCATGACCAGCGAAGCGGTGTTGGCCAGCGGCTCAATGGTCGAACGCAGGCTCTCGAGCTTCTCGATGTCCTCGACACCGGCGCGCACGACCACGTCAAGCTCGGCCTTGGGGCTCAAGCGATAACGCGAACGCGTGGCGCGGGCGGCGGAAACGACGGCGCGGCACAGCTCAAACGCGCGCTCGGCGTCCTCGTCGACATACTTGGCGTAATCGGCGGGCTCGGGCCACTTGGCAATCATGAGCGCCTCGGCGCGGTCGACGTTGCCCTCGGCATCCAGGTCGAGCACGCTGGCCGGCATGTTGTCCCAAATCTCCTCGGTGACAAACGGCATGAGCGGGTGCATCAGGCGAATGGAGGTATCCAGCACAAAGATCAGGTTGCGCTGAGCCTGCAGACGGCCCTCGCCCTTCAAGCGGGCCTTGGTGACCTCGACGTACCAGTCGCAGACCTCGTTCCAGAAGAACTGCTGCACGCCGCGGGCCATATCGCCAAAGGTGTAGTTCTCAATACCCTCGGTGACCATCTTAACGGCCTTGGCCAGGCGGCTGAACATCCAGGCGTCGGCCGGCGTCTCCACGACGGGCTCGCCGGGCGTGTAGCCCTCCATGTTCATGAGCAGGAAGCGGCTGGCGTTCCAGATCTTAGTCACAAAGCTCTTGGCCTGGTCGGTACGCGGGCTGTCGATGAGCTTCTTGGTCTTCTTGTCGATGTTCGCGTCGAACTTAACATCCTGGTTGTTGGTGCACAGCGTAAGAAGGTTGTAGCGCATGGCGTCGGCGCCGTACATACCGATGAGGTCCATGGGGTCAACGCCGTTGCCCTTGGACTTGGACATGCGGCTGCCGTCCTTGGCAAGGATCGTCGGGTAGATGACGACGTCCTTAAACGGCACCTCGTCCAGGAAGTACAGCGAGCTCATGACCATGCGGGCGACCCACAGCGCGATGATGTCGCGCGCGGTGACGAGCGCCGTCGTGGGATGATGGCCCTCGAGCAGCTCCGGCTTTTGCGGCCAGCCCTGCGTGGCGAAGGTCCACAGCTGCGAGCTGAACCAGGTGTCCAGCACGTTCTCGTCCTGATGCACGTGATGACCGCCGCACTTGGGGCACACATCGGTGTCCTCGGTAAGGGCGTCCTCCCAGCCGCAGTCCTCGCAGTAGAACACGGGAATGCGGTGGCCCCACCACAGCTGGCGGCTAATACACCAGTCCTTGAGATTCTCCATCCAAGTGGTGTAGGTCTGCGTCCAGCGCGCGGGGTGGAAGGTGACCTTACCGGAGTTGACGGCGTCGAGCGCCGGCCCCTTGAGCTTGTCGACGGCCACGAACCACTGCTCGGACAGCCACGGCTCAAGCGCGGCGTCGCAACGGTAGCAGTGCATGACGGAGTGGTCGTGCTCCTCGACGTGATCGAGTAGGCCGTGCTCGTCGAACCACTTGATGACCGCCTCGCGGCACTCCTCGCGGGTCATGCCGGTGAACTCGCCATAGCCCTCGACGACCACCGCGTGCTCGTCGAAGATATTGATCTGCGGAAGGTCGTGGGCCTGACCCATGGCGTAATCGTTGGGGTCGTGGGCCGGAGTAACCTTAACGAAGCCGGAACCGAAGTTGGCGTCGACATGCCAATCCTCAAAGATGGGAATCTCGCGATCGACGATGGGGAGCTTGACGGTCTTACCCACGAAGGCGGCCTTCTCGGGATCCTTCGGGGAAACGGCGACGCCCGTGTCGCCGAGCATGGTCTCGGGGCGCGTGGTGGCGACGACGATGTAGTCCTGGCCGTTGACCGGCTCGGTCAGCGGGTAGCGCAGGTGCCACAGATGGCCCTTCTCGTCCTTGTACTCGGCCTCGTCGTCCGAGATGGCGGTGGTGCAGTTGGGGCACCAGTTGACGATGCGCTTGCCGCGGTAGATCAGACCGTCGTGGTACCAGTCGCAGAAGACCTTGCGCACGGCCTGCGCGTAGTCCTCGTCCATGGTAAAGCGCTCGTTATCGAAGTCAACGGAGCAGCCCATACGCTTGATCTGCTCGACGATGATGCCGCCGTACTCGTGGGTCCAATCCCAGCAAGCGTCGACAAACTTGTCGCGACCGATCTCCAGGCGGCTAATGCCCTCGCTCTTGAGTTTCTTGTCGACCTTGGTCTGCGTAGCGATACCGGCGTGATCGGTGCCCAGCACCCAGCGCGTGGACTTGCCGCGCATGCGGGCCATGCGGATGATGGCGTCCTGGATGGAGTCGTCGGTGGCGTGGCCCATGTGGAGCTTGCCGGTCACGTTGGGAGGCGGAATGGTGACGGTGCAGTCGCCCACGCCCTCGCGGCGCTTATAGTAGCCGCCGTCGAGCCACTTCTGCAGGATCGCCGGCTCGCTGGTCGACGGATCGTAGTTCTTGGGCATCTCTTCCATATATCTCTCCCTGTCCCGCCGGGGAGGAATGTAGGCCCACCAGGGCCTGCATTCCTCCCCTTAGGTATCGATTACTTCAGTCTGATATGACTTCGCTGAGGCTTAAACAAACACACAGAATAACACAGGTAGTTGGGGTTATTGCGTATATATAAAATAGCCTCCGACCACGGATGGTCAGAGGCTATTTGCAAGCACGTTTTTGGCTGGTTTAGCCGTAGATGCGCTGGGGCTGCTCTTCGCCCTTTACGGAGGCTTCGGTCACAACGACCTTGGAAACGCCTTCCTCGCTGGGCAGGTCGAACATCGTCTGCTGCAGAACGTCCTCGCAGATGGAGCGCAGGCCGCGGGCGCCGGTCTTGCGGGCGAGCGCCATGCGGGCGATCTCGTGCAGGGCGGCGTCCTCAAACTCAAGCTCAACGTCCTCGAGCTGGAACATCTTACGGTATTGACGCACCACGGCGTTCTTGGGCTCGGTCAGGATCGACACCAGGTCGTCCTCGTCAAGCGCCTGCGTCTGGGTGACGACGGGCGTACGTCCCACAAACTCGGGGATCATGCCAAAGGCGTTGAGGTCCTGCGGAAGCACCTGACGCAGCAGGTCGTTCTCGTCGACCGAAGTGGGGCCGGCGATCTCGGAGTTAAAGCCCACGCCCTTGTTGCCCACGCGATCGGCGATGATCTTGTCCAGACCCACAAAGGCACCGCCGCAAATGAACAGGATGTTGGTCGTGTCGATCTGCAGCAGCTCCTGCTGGGGATGCTTGCGGCCCCCGGTGGGCGGAACGCTGGCCACCGTGCCCTCAAGAATCTTAAGCAGCGCCTGCTGAACGCCCTCGCCCGAAACATCGCGGGTAATGGAGAGGTTCTCGGCCTTGCGGGCGATCTTGTCGATCTCGTCCACGTAGATAATGCCCACCTGCGCGCGCTCAATGTCGCCATCGGCAGCATTGATGAGCTTGAGCAGGATGTTCTCCACGTCCTCGCCCACATAGCCGGCCTCGGTGAGCGCGGTGGCATCGGCGATGGCAAACGGCACCTCGAGGATGCGCGCGAGCGTCTGGGCCAACAGGGTCTTGCCGGTACCGGTGGGACCGAGCAGCAGGATGTTGGACTTGGCGAGCTCTACCTCGTCCATATCGTCATCGAACTGCGAGCCCATGTCGTCATCAAAGGCAGACACCGCAGCGCCGCCCTCGATCACGCGGCGATAGTGGTTGTACACGGCAACCGACATGGCGCGCTTGGCGTCCTCCTGGCCCATTACATAGGCCGAAAGCTCGTCATAGATCTCGTGCGGCGTCGGCACGTGCGTGATGACCTGACGGTCGTCCTCGAGCTCAAAGCCCTCGGTCTCGGGGTCCACGGCGGGCTGGGATGCAGCCTGACCGTGGTCGTTGAGGAAGCCCGGCAGCTTGCCGTTGCGGGCGGCGTCCATAAAGTCCGAAGCCAGCGACTCCTCCAAAATCTCGGAGCAGGCGGCAACGCACTCGTCGCAGATAAAGATGTTGGTCGGACCCTTTACAAGGCGGCGAACCTGCCCCTGCTCTTTTCCGCAAAAGGAGCAGCGGATGGGGTTGCCGTTCTCGTCAAAGTTGTCCTGCATGTTACCTGCCATCCTAGGCGTCCTTCGCGGCGAGATCGCGCGAGGTGACAATACGGTCAATCAGGCCGTAGTCGAGGGCCTCGGCAGCGGTCAGGTAGTTGTCGCGCTCGGTGTCGGCCTGGACCTTCTCAATGGGCTGGCCCGAGGCATCGGACAGGATCTGATTGAGCTCGCGGCGAGTCTTCTTGATCTCCTCGGCCACGATCTCGATCTCGGTCTGCTGGCCCTGGGCACCGCCGCTGGGCTGGTGAATCATGACCTTGGAGTGCGGCAGGCAGAAGCGTTTGCCCTTAGCACCGGCCGAAAGCAGCACGGCGGCCATGGACGCAGCCATACCGACGCAGATGGTGGAGACCTGCGGCTTGATAAAGTTCATGGTGTCAAGAATCGCCAGGCCGGAGTAAACCTCGCCGCCGGGCGAATTGATGTAGAGCGAGATATCCTTCTCGGCATCCTGGCTCTCAAGATGCAGCAGCTGGGCAACGACCAGGTTGGCACTGACGGAGTTGATCTCCTCGCCCAAGAAGATGATGCGGTCGTTGAGCAGGCGCGAATAGATATCGTAGCTGCGCTCGCCGCGCGGCGTCTGCTCGATAACGTATGGCACGAGGGCGGAATCGAACTTAGCGATCATACGCATCTCCATTTCTCTCTTGCGGACCAATAATGGTTCTAGACAAACGTACGGTGCCCGCATGCTATGCATTGGCTGGCACCGTACGAAGCGACCGGATAACCGGTTTATAACTTTACCCCATCACGGGCGCACGCATGCGCTCGCGGGCAAGGTGGCGAGAATTACTCGGCGTCCTTGGCGGTCTCGTCGACCTCGGTCACCTTGGCGTTCTCGACCAGGTGGTCGACGGCCTTGGAGCGACGGATGGACTCGCGGACGGCAGGCATGCGGCCATCGGCGATGAACTCGGCCTTGGAAGCCTCGACGTCCTTGACGCCGGCCTTCTCGAACTCGGCGTTGATGTCGTCCTCGGTGACCTCGATCTTGAGCTCACGGGCGAGGGCGTCCAGAGCCAGGGACTCACGGGCAACGTCGTTGGCCTGCTTGTGCAGGTCGCCGATGAACTGCTCCATGGTCAGGCCGGAAGCGGGCAGCCAAGTGTCCAGGGTCATGCCGCGGGCAGCGAGGTTGGACAGGAAGTTCTGGCCAAGCTCCTCAAAGACGGACTGCTCGTAGTCGGCGTCCATCTCGTCGAGCTGCAGACGCTCGGCGAGAGCGGAGACGCAACGGTTCTCCTTCTCGGCCGGAAGGCGAGAAGCCTTGTCCTGCTCGATCTCGATCTTGATGGCGTCGCGCATAGCGTCGATGCTGTCGAAGCCAAAGTCGGACTTGACGAGCTCGTCGGTGAGCTCGGGGGTGTTGCGGACCTTGATGCCCTTGACGGTGACCTCGACGGTGTGGGTCTCGGCCTCCTCGCCCTCCTCGACCTCGTCGGTCCAGGTGACGGTCTTGACGTCGTCAACGTTAGCGCCGATCAGGGCCTCATTGAACTCCTTGGGGTTGCTGTCGCTACCGGCGATGAGCATACGGCCCTCGGCGGCAAAGTTGTCGGCGTTCTCGACGGCCTTGAGGTCGACGGTGACGTAGTCCTCGGCCTCGACGGCGCGACCCTCGACGTCCTCGAAGGTGGCACGGTAGTTGAGGAGCATCTCGACCTGGTTGTTGATCTCGGACTCGGTGACCTCCGCAGGGGGCATCTCGATCTCGACGGCGTCGAAGGAGGAGAGCTCAGCGGCGGGACGCAGGGAGAACTCGACGGTGTAGGTGTAGTCCTCGTGATCCTTGGCGAGGTCGAGCTCCTTGTAGTCACCGCTCTTGGTGGGGACGATGTCCAGCTCGTTGAGGACGGCGGGCTCGTTGGCGGCGATCAGGTCGTTGGTGGCCTGAGCGAGGGTAGCCTCGGCGCCAAGAGCGGAGTCGATGACCGGACGGGGGGCCTTACCGGCGCGGAAGCCCGGGAAGCGGTACTTCTTGGCGGTGTCCTTGTAGGCCTTCTTGATCGCGGCGTCGACGTCGGCGGCCGGGATGGTGACCGTAGCGGTGAGCTTAGCGTCCTTGACGTCAGAAGCGGTGATGTTCAACACGTTCCTCCTCATACTGCCCAGCTTATCTGAGGTGCTGGTACCTTTATGCAACAAAGTGTCGCGACGGCCAGGGCCGACGCAGATGCGTTGGTGCGGGCGAAAGGACTCGAACCTTCACGGGAATCCCACCAGAACCTAAATCTGGCGCGTCTACCAATTCCGCCACGCCCGCATGAGCGCACAGACTAGGAATGATAGCAGATACGAACGGCAAGCGCACGCACACGTTTTTAGCTCACGACCTCACCACGAGCGCAAGGCATCCCATCTCATAAGTTGCGGTGAAATAGTTCATGTTTGGGGCTCCAGTCCTCCAAAACAGGAACTATTCCACCGCAACTTCGGTGCGACTCGGCAGTCTGGCGGTGCTGGCCATGCGCCGGAAAGCGTGTCCCAGCTTGGGGCCTCGGAATGGGATGCGGCTTCCGCTATAGCCATCAACCGGAAACTGCAACCCGTTTTGAGCCCCTATTCCGGGATGCACTTTCCGCCGAGGGCCTCAAACGGAAACTGCAGCCCACAATTCGGTCGAAAAGTGGGCTGCAGTTTCCCCGGGCTAGGCAAAGAGCGGCGGATGCGTCGCCTCGTCTACTCCCCCAGCAGGGCCTTCTCGGGCGTGATCGGCAGCGAACGAACCTGGTGGCCGGTGGCGTGTGCGACGGCCGAGGCGACGGCGGCGAGCGGCGTGTTGATGACGACCTCGCCGATCGACTTGGCGCCAAACGGGCCCGTCGGC
>CABSMS010000084.1 GCA_902478885.1 uncultured Collinsella sp.
GGCGAAACTTCATGAGATTTCACAGCTCGAAGACCCAAGAAGCAGGGGCAAGGCATTGACGGGAAACTTGGCAGGCGTGTGGCGATACAGGGTCGGTGACTACCGAATCCTGTGCGACATCAATGACGGCAGGCTCGTCATTCTCGTGGTCGATGTTGCGCATAGACGCGAGGTTTACAAGCGCAGATAAAAAAAGAAAAGCCCCAGCAAGCTTGGCGGCAGCAGGGGCATTCGAGACAAGGAGATTATAGCATGGCGGCAAACGCTGGCGAGACGAAGGTGAAGCTCTGGGAGGGCATCTGCTACCCAGAGAACATGCGCGATGACTGGCAGGACGAGATAGACGACATTCTTCAAGTGCCTTTCGCTTATGCGGTTCACGACATAGACCATGACCAGAAGAGCAAGCAGCGCAAGACGCATGCGCACGTCATTGTTGTCTGGGGCGGCAACACGACACGCAAGGCAATCATCAACGTCTTGAACCGATTGAGCGCGGACGGCAAGAAGTGCTGTTCGTCAGCCGAGCCAATCAACAACATCAGGCATGCGTATGACTATCTGATTCACGACACGGCTTCCTGTCGCAAGAAGGGCAAGGAGCTGTATCCGGTCGAAGCACGCATCGAGGGAAACAACTTCGACATTGGTCAGCTCGAACAGCTCTCGACTAAGGACAAGCAGGACATGCTCTTCGAGTTGGTCGGCTTCATCATGTGCGAGAGGTTCGAGACCATCAACGATTTCACGGCTGCGGCGCTGAGGGAGTTTCCCGAGCAGTACCGCGAAATCATCGTGGGGTACAACTCGATTCTCGAGCGCTATTGTCGCGGGAACTATCTGAACGCCGAACGTAAGCGCAAGTGCGTGGAACAGTCAGGTGCCAAAGAGTAGTCGGGTCAATGGAGCTATCGGTGACTACGGGGCGGCGTGGTCTGCGAAGCAGATCTAAGCCGACTCGTTCACCGATAGCGGAATTGACGCGGCGGACAATTGAAAGACCAGACTGGGATAAGGGTCGATGGACGCTCTGCTCCATCGACCCTTTCCTTGCCCGTGTCTCGACTGGATGAGACCTGCAGAATCGGGCGGCTCATTATTTTTCGCTAACTACGTCCGAAAAATAATGTGACAAATGACAAATGACAAATGACCACAGGGGGGCGAGGTACTACGACCTCGCCCATGGGAATCCGATATCCGATACCGATACGTCGGGGTGGTTTGGAGGGGTGCAGCCCCTCCATCTCGGCGCAGCCGAGCGGGCAAGGAAGAGGTGCCGCCACCGATGACGCGCAGCAATCTCGACCGCTGGGAGGATTGCGGAGAAGCCCCGCAGGGCACGTCCTTAGCGCAGCTAAGGTCTAACGTGCTAGCTAGACTTTAGTCGGCTAAAATCTGACGCAAGGCGGTTCTGACATGGCACACATAGCGAAGTACAAGGCTCCATCGGTCGGGCACATGCTCGCCCACTATAGGCGCGACCGCAGCAGCCTGGAGCGCGACAACATCGACCCCGAGCGCATCAAGAACGACTTGGTTGTCGGTCACTACACCAACAAGGACGGCAAGCTCGTTGTGGGGCGCGTGGAGCCGCGCGATGGCGAGCCGAACTGGGGCACGGTGGAGAGCCGCATCGAGCGCGTGAACGAAGCCCAGAAGGCGGCTGGGAAGCGCGCCACGCGCAAGGATGCGGTCGTTATGGCTGACGTTGTTGTGACGCTTCCCGACAATGTGCGCAAGGGCGATGAGGATAGGTTCTTTCGCCTGACGTACTGGTACCTGTCAAAGAAGTTCGGTGTCGACAACATGATGGGCGGGTACGTTCACAAGGACGAGGTGCTGAAGGACGGCACGCCCGCCCGCGACCACGCTGCACCGCAGAGGACGTATCGCGGGCGGGCTAGATGATGTGTTATAGTAGTACCTGTAATACACGACAAGGAGGTGCGACATGGCTACCGCGGTCACATCAATGAGGATTCCAACCGAGTTGAACGAGCGCTACAGCCGTCTTGCGAAGGAGACTGGCAGGTCGAGGAGCTTCTACGTTAACGAAGCCCTGCAAGAAGCTATCGACCGTTTCGAGTACGAGTACGGGATTCTCAAGGATATCGAGGACTATCGTGCTGGCAGGCTTGAGACCTACAGCATCGACGAGGTAAGGGCGCACTGTGGCCTGGCGAATTGATTTCACGAGGAACGCCGACAAGGCGATGCGCAAGCTCGATAAGGGCGTTGCCGCGCGGGTGTTTGACGAGCTTGACGAGATAGCGAAGCTCGAAGACCCGAGAAGCATGGGAAAGGGATTGACCGAGAACAAGTCAGGTCTCTGGCGCTATCGGGTCGGCGACTATCGGATAGTTGTCGATATCGAGGATGATGTTCTCGTCATCCTTGTTGTCGATGTTGACCACCGAAGCAGGGTCTACAGAACTCGCAGGTAGGCTGGTCGACACTGCTGACGCAACGGGGAGGGTTTTGACCCTCCCCGTTTTTTACGCTTGCCACCACGGACGCCCATCGTACGGACGACCGTCGGGCAGCCTGTCGTACTCGCGCGGCCCCGTCTCCAGCAGCTCTTTAGCGCGGTCTGGGTCATAGCGCACATCCCAGGGAGAGCAGTAATACCATGCGGAATTGCCTCCGTATCGGGTAAGCCGCCACCGAGCCTCGGCGATTGGGACGAAGCCGAGATCGCACCACTGGTAGGCGGTGTGGTCGCGGCGGCCCTCCTGCAAGGTTTCCTCGTCGATGTGAGCCCCCCAACAATCGAGAAGGTCTTTGCGATGCTGTTCCGCGCGGGCGGCACCCTCGCTGCGCTCGCGCTCCTCGGCCTCGCGCTTCGCCTTGGCGTCGGCGCGGCGGCGGCGGTTGACCGCCTCGACGTCCTTTTTCGCCCAGGGACGCGTCTGCTCGATGTTGTAGAACATCGCGGTCGTGTTTCCGTTCGGGGAGCGCCAAGTGCGCTCCACGCCTTTTCCGAGCTGGCCTTTCTTGACATGGCGGTGCTTCTTCTCCCACTGTGCCGCGGTGCGCAGCTCGACGCCGTCAATCTCAATCATGGAGGCTCACCTCCTTGGGTAGATTGCAGTCGAGATAGACACGGACATACCTGCTCTCGCCGCGGTTCGGGTACTCGCGGGAGCGCTCCAGAACGCACCCCGCCGCCTGCATCGCGTCGGCGATGCGCTGAACCTCGTCGGTCATGCCCTCAAGACGAACCCTGACCATGACAACCTCCTTGCCTTGAACCCTGCGCCACCGTCCGTGGCGCAGCCTAAGCGTACGGCTCCAAAAAAGTCCGAAAAAGTCTAGTTATCGCAGGTCAGACGTGCCATCGCGCAGGCGCACATGCACGCGTATATTTACACGCGCGACCCCTCCAAAATATTTTTTCGCCACTGCCGCGGCAGCCGCGAACGGTCGGGATGCCGCTGCGGGTGGCCGTTGCCAAAGCCGCCGCCAAGGTAGCTGAAGCTACCGTCCGGCGGCTAGTGCTTGGGCTTGTGGCCGCGGGGGCGTTTCTGTTCGGCCTGCGGCGGCTCGGGCTTGCGAGGCGCGGGGTCCTCGCCCGCGAGCCTCGCCCGCTCGTCAGCGAGCTTGCGGCGCTCGATGCCCAGCCCCGCGGCCTTGAGCAGGGGGCCGGACAGCATCGCAGCGCTGTTGCCGCCCTGCAGCTGGCGAATCTTGAGGTCAAGTGCGGCAATTTGCTCGTCAAGCTGAGCGATCATCTCCGCGCGGGTATCGACCTGATCCGCGGTGGCCATGGCCACGCGGCGTTGGGCATCGGCGGCCGCGGCGGCGGTGGCCATGGCCACGCGGCGGCGCTTGGCCAGCGCGCCCCTGTGCCTGCCCTGGGCGCGACCGCGCTTGGCCTTCTCGATGCAGCCGCGCTGACGCTCGAGCTCCGCGACTTCCCGTTGCAGCTGCTCGACCGCAACGCCCTCCTGCTGCAGCTCTGCGCGAAGGACCCGCAGGCGGGCGTTGCGGTCGCGTATCTCTTTATTCAGCTTGACGCGATCGGCGTGCCCGATCAGCCCCGCGCCGCCCTCGTGGACGGTCGGCTGCTCGTCCAGCCCCCTATCTTTATTAGAGCGATGGTCTATGGCCACAGCCGCGGTACCCGTGGCCGCGGCGTGCGCCGCGAGGTGCCTGTTGGCGATCTCTGCCCAGGCCGCGCGGACGGCCGTGAGTTCAGCGCTACCGACGTCGCGCGCGGCCTGACCCGAGATACGGTGCATCTGCACCGGCCTCTTACTCGTGCGGTCCTTCGTGCCCAGGCCCTCGGCCTTCGCCTGCTTCATGGTCAGGCGGCGGCCATCCTTGAAGTTATATATCTTCTCCCAGCCATCTGCCTTGGCTGCCTTCCAATCGGTTGCGCGGATGGGCGCCTGCTGCCCATGTGCATCCTGGCACAGGTACCAGCACTGCCCCTTCTCGCCCTTGGTCCTCTGGATGAAGCCCTGAGCGCCAAGGTCGAGCGCGGAGACGAGGACGTGAGCGTGGGGGTTCCCGCCGCGGCCGTCATCATGTATCGCCCAGTCGCACGCCTTCGCGGGGAACATCCCGCAGAAGTCGCGCACGCAGGCGCGGCGGCCGTCGGCATCGAGCTCGATCGGCAACGCAAACTCATAGCGCAGCGCGACGAGCTCGTTGCCGCCGCCGCCCTCGGCCCATGCCCGCTCGGCCCCGTTCCAGAGCTCGCCGCGCCCGATGGGCGGCACGCCACCGGGCAGAGACAGACCCTCCTCGACGACGCGTTCCTTCCTGGCATAGTCGCAGAGCTGCCCCGTCCGCTCTTCCACAAGCGCCTGGCCCGACTGGTACGCGGCCTTCCTGACCGCGCCCGCCCCGGTGGCGGGCGAGCAGCCGCGGTAGTTCAGATGGAAGATGGCCATGCGAGTTCCTTTCAGGCAAGGGGCGCAGATGCGCCCCGCGCAGCGGCGCGGAGTGCCGTGAGCCGCGGTCGGCGAACGGTGCCCCACGGCGCGGAGTGCAAGGGAGCGCAGCGACCACGCAGCCCGACCCCGTAGACGTGAGCCGTCTCAGGCGAACGGCTTCGGGGTCGGGCGTAGGGCCGTCTGCCAAGACCGCACGCAGTGCAGGACTTTTGACGCATCGCGGCAAAAGTACTGCCAAGTGCGCACTACCTCTGGTAGTGATATACCCAGCTCGCGAAATTTTACCGTGAGTATGGGTATATTTTGCTGCAAAGACAAAACACTAACGAGCAAGGAAGGGCGGTCATTTATGACGGCATCCATCGACGAGCAGATTGCACGGAAGAGGGCCGCGGCAGACAAGCAGGCAGCCCGCGCCGCCGCGCTGAAGAAGGAGCTGAGGGACCTCGAGAGGAAGAAGGCCGCGGCGGAGCGGAAGGCGCGAACCCACCGACTCGTCGAGGTCGGCGCGATCCTCGAGCAGACCTCTGGCATGACCTTCGATACCGAGGACAGCCGCCGCGCCCTGTCCGTCGCGCTGACCGAGCAGCTGCGGTACACGAACGGCCAGCCGTTCACCCGCGGCGGACAGATCGCCGAGGCCGTCAACATGCTGCTGGGGGATCAGAAATGAACGTCACCATCACTTTTAAAAACAAGGTCGAGAGCTACTACACCCGCGCCGACGGATCGGCAGCGCTGAGCAAGGACGTCCTCGAGCTCACCGCCGACGGCTCGGCGGCGGTGCTCTGGAGCCGCCTCGAGTTCGACAGGGGAGGCGGCGATGACGGGACCAAGCCTCGGACCGAAAGGGGCTTCAGCCGCGAGGTGCTGCGCCTGCCGCCCGCCGCGGCGGTCGGCCCCGGCGGCAGCCTGGATGATTTCTGGGACCGCGCCAACCAGTACTGCGGCGTGGCCGAGGTCGAGATCGACGGCAAGCTCGTGTACCCGTTCTAAACCTGCCGCCGCGATGAAAACCGAAGAGCCCCGCGGCCCCTTCGATGGGCCGCGGGGCTCCCGCTATTCTCCCCCTGGGCCGAGCAGCTTCATGGCCATGCGGCCGCGACGCCACCACGGCGTCGCGGCGATCGCCTGCTGGCGCTCGGCGAGCGACGCGAGCTTTCCGGCGAGCTCCGCGACCCTGGCGTTGGCCTCGGCGAGCTGTGCCTTGGCCTCGGCCTCGGCGCGGGCGGCGCGGTCGCGCTCGGCCGCAAGGGCCTCCATCAGCTCGGCGTTGCGGGACCGTTCGATTTCCAGCTGGGCGGCCAGGGAGTCGGCCAGGGAGTCCGGGGCGGGCGCGGCGGCTGGCTGGCGGGACGGTTTCTCGGGGTTCTTCAGGGCGTCGGCGATGGCCGCGGCAGCGAAGTCATCGAGGATGTCGGTGTTCCCGTTTCGGGAAACGTGGTTTCCCAGTCCCAGTTTCCCGATATAGTTAGCTATTGTTCGCTTGGAGACGCCCAGCTCAGACGCTATTTCACGCTTCGTTATGCCCATTGGTCAACCTATCGTCAATCGGGAACTTTTCCCGGGAACCATCGGGAATTTTCCCGGTGGTTCCCGATGATTTTACCGTTTCCCGTTCCCGTTTTTCCCGTTTTTCGTTCTCCGCGTCGGCGCTCGACCAGTACTCGTCGAGCGCTGCCCTGAGCTCGACCATCGCGGGGTTGTACGGCTCGTACAGATCATCCGGCTTCGGTTTTTCCGGCTCGGTGGCGCCCTTCGGCACATCCTTCAGCCACTTGATGACGGTCGGGCGTGAGATGCCGAGAGCACGGGCGATCTCACTATGGTTGGCGTCGGGGTGCTCTGCGGCGTACTCGCGAACGAGGTCGGCCTTCGTCGGGGCCCCATCCTTATTGCGCCATGCGCCATCCGGGTCGTCAAATTCTTGAACCGTTCGCGCCCTGGCCAAGTGCACGGCCTGTTTGCGCCCGTTTCTCTTGTTTTTCGGCAGCTCGATGGCGGTACGGCGCTCGATGCGCTCGCGGGTGAGCTTGTGGATGATGGGGTCGTAGTACGCCTCGATCGCGGCGAGCGCATGGTCCTCGGTGAAGTGGTTGTCCTCGCGCACCGTCAGGTCCTCGAGTGTCGGCACGAGCGCGAGAGCGTCGGCCTCGAGCTCGTCGTACGGGATGCCGCACTTCCTGGCATAGGCGGCCAGGACGTTGAGGCACCAGTAGCGGTGGTGGTCGGTGGCCTTCGTCTCGACCTGGCCAAGCCACCAGTCGTACAGGTCGCGCTTGCAGGTCCAGCGGCCGGGGGCCTTGCCCTCGACGATGCGCGCCTGGTACCACTCGGGCCAGAGCTTCTTGGCGCGCTCGATGGGAGTCCGCCCGGCGGTACGCATGAGCTCGATGAGCTTGGCGCGGTCCTTGCCGCCGCGAACCCCGGCGTATCCCAGCAGGTAGTCGAGGCTGCATCGCCAGGGATGCCCGTCCTCGCCGTTGTGGACGAACGCCACGGCCTCGTACTTGTCCTTAATCTTCGACCCAGCGGCCTTGCCGTTGAGCTTCGTAGGCGTGCCGGGCATCCTGAAGGGCTGGTAGATGCCCTGGTGCTGGACGTCCTCGAGCGTCGAGACGGTATCGCGCCAGATGTAGTCCGTGAGCATCGCCTTGATCTCCTGCACGAACGGCACGATACGCGGGATCAGCGGAATCGGCTGGTCGAGCACGTAGTAGAGGTGGAAGCCCGTACCCGAGTTCACGAGGAAGGTCGGCTGGGGGAGGGATACCCATTTGTCCGCGGCGAATTTCGGGTCACGGCCGTTGCGAAACTGCTTCAGCATGTTCTTCAGCTCCTGCACGCCGACGCCGTCGAGGTCGATCGCGAACGCGTGCAGGAACCGGGCGTTCGCAGCAACGCGGCTCTTGCCAAAATACGACACGGGCGCGCAGAAGACGGACTCGTTCTTCCTGTTCGAGTCGACGACGCGCTCCTCAACTCCGTCGAGGTCGTCGGTCAGCGTGAACCGCTCGATCACGGGGACATCGTGCTCGATGCCCGTCTTGGTCTTGACTGTCTTGGTCTTATGGGTGATCTGGATGGCGATGCCGTTGGGATGGCCGCCGCCCTTCTCGTGCCACGGGACCACCTCGCCGCGGGGCTGCAGGAAGCCATCGGGGAAGATGGTCCGCCAGAAGTCGTACGGGCTGACCCATTCCCAGGACGGATAGTCGGACAGAAGAATGTCGTTCTTCTCTATGTAGGCATGGCGCTGGGCTGCCCACCAGGCGTCATCATGCCCGGGTTTCTTCTTGCGATCTGCCACTGAACACCACCCTCCATACCAGCCGCCCCCGAGGGCTAAGGCTCCGCCAGGCTCCGCCTTTACAGGACGTATATTATCAATACAGTTATTTTACACCCCTGCGGCCATCTGTATAACGTGTTTTACACCTATACGGCGAATGGTGTGCTAGAATGTATAACGTGTTATACAGATGATTGGGAGGTGCACCGTGGCAACTGCTACCGCGGCATTGAGGATGCCCGAGGACTTGGCAATCAGGTACGACCGTTTGGCGAAATCAACGGGACGCACGAAGACTTTCTACATGACAGAAGCACTCGCTGCCGAGATTGACAGGCTTGAGTACGAATACGGCTTAATGAAGAAGGTCGAGGATTATAGGGCCGGCAGGCTTGAGACCGTGACGCTCGACGAGCTGGAGGAAAGCCTTGGCTTGGCGGATTGAGATCGACAAGGACGTCCAGCGTTCGATGAAGAAGCTGGACAAGCAGATCGCCAAGAGGATCGTGGCGAAACTTCATGAGATTTCACAGCTCGAAGACCCAAGAAGCAGGGGCAAGGCA
>CABSMS010000085.1 GCA_902478885.1 uncultured Collinsella sp.
GTCTTGTAGTCGTACAGCGTGCCATAGTCGGTGTCCCAGAGCGCCAGCGGCTGATGGTTGTAGCCATGAAAGCCCAACTCACCGCCCATCTGCAGCAGCATGCCGCCAAAATAGCGGAACTGCGTGGTATCGGCCTGGCGCGCGGGCTCGGTTTGGTTGACCACGTCCTCGTAGTTTTCGATCATCACGCCGGTATAGCGAATGTCGTATTGCTGCGCGAGCTTTTGCAGGTCGGGCCACCACACCTTGGCATAAAAATCGGCGATAGAAAGGCCGTAGTCGCGTTTGATGTACGTGCCGTCGCCCGAGGGAACGGGGCTCGGGAAATCGTCCAGGTAAAACACCGCGCTATTGATGACCGGATAGGCCGTGGCATCGCCCAACAGGCTCACGGCCGCGGTATAGAAACCGCGCATGACCTTGTTGTAGATACCGATATTGCACACCACGGTACGGCCGTTGCCGCAATCGCTCGACCAAATAAGCGGAGTACCCGTGTCGCCGGTTTTAGCCCACACGTGGGCCGTCTCACGCAGCGAAACCGAGAGCGACGAATCGAAGGGATCCGATAACTCATAACGCTGGCCACCGCCGATCATAAAGTCCTTGCTCGGCACGATGCTCTCCGCCGTCGCATATTCATAGCCGGCAGAATCGATGCCCAGTTTGGGACCGATCGCCTGCAGATAGCTCGAATTGTCCGGTGTCATGGCGAGCATCAGCGAACCGCCGGCGCTCACCCAGCTCATAATGTCGCTCAAGTGCGTACCGAGCCCATCGATCGAAGGCATCAGTAAAATCACGCGGTCGAAGGATGTGAGGGAAGGAATCGCATCAACACCATCGGTGGCAATATCCACATCGCGGTGGGCAATTTTCATGTCGAGCAGAATCTGGTTAAACTGCTCTTTGACGTCCTCGACGCCATCTTGGCCCGAGTCGGTAATAACCAAGCACGTGGGCTTTTCGCCAAACATCGCCGAGCTTGCCGGCACCGCGTCGTTGGCAGCGAGCATGCCCAGCTTATGCTGCCCGGCGCTGTACTGCACGCCGGCACGCTCGATCAACAACACGGCGGTCATGGCGATAAAGACAGCCCATACCACGAGCAGGCCTATCCAGCGAAAATGGCCCGCACGCTCGCGGATATGTTGCACCACGCTCATCGGGCCTCCTCTCCTTCACGCCAAAATGACAACCTCTCGCGGTTCTCGGCGCTCAAATACACATGCTGCCTGTCAATTGCGTCGATTACACGCCGTACCGCCTGCCCATCGCGACGAATCACAGCCAAGCGCAGGCAGAGCATCCACACGTCCTGCTCGTCTGACGCATCGATCACCAACTGGCTAGCGACGTCCTCTGCCTTATCAATCTCGCCGGCATCGGCCAGCGCCGTGGCATAGCGAATGCGCAGCGCAGACCCGTCCTCACGCTCGCAACGACGCGCGAGCAAGCGTGCATACTGTTGACGCTGAATCTGTGCCACGCGGCCCTCTGCCAAACCCGAGTCCAGATAGTCGCCCAAATAGTCGCAATACGCATCCAGGTTATGCGAGCTGGGATCGGTCTTAAACGCGCGCTCCAACTGCTGCAGTTTAAGGTCGGACTCCTTGGAAATCTGCGCCACCGCCGTCGCGGCATAGTGCGCGACCTCAACATCGTCGTTGAGTTTTGCTGCCTGCAACTGTGCCAGGTACGCATCCGGATCCTCGATAAGCATGGATAGCATCAGACGGCGGCGGTCGCCCGGGTCGTTGACGATCAGCGCTTCCTCGAGCGGCACCACGCCATCATCGCCCTCGCGCCCCTGCACGAGCAAACTGCGATGCATGTCGTCGTTAATGCGCAGCGTCTCCAGCGAGGCGTCCTTAAGGTCGTCACCGAACACCGCGCTACGCACCGAGAGCAGTGCCACGAGCAACGGACCCCACAGCGGTACGAGCACCATCACGGCAAGCATGTGCCCTCGAACCGGCAGCAAGCCCAGTTTCATAAGCGTCCACAGCACCAAACACACCAGCGCATGAATTAATAGCAGTACGGCAGCAACGGCAAGCGAGATCAAGCGGCCTCCCCCTCACCGTTGCCAGCGGGCGCAATGCACTGCAGCAGGGCCACAACATTCTCGCTGTCGACGCGCTCCACCGTAATGTGCTTGGCGGCCAAGCGCGCACAAATAACGGGAAGGTCGGCCTCGGTTGCCTGACGCATGAGCAGGTAAAGTGTGTCTCCATCAACCAAGCCCGCAGCGTCACTCTCGCGAATCGTCGATCCAATGGCGCCGACCAGCTCGCCAACAGGCTCCATGCCCGGCACCACGCGCAGGAGCAAGAAGCTCCCCATCTTGTTGTCCGCAAGCGCTTGCTCGGCGGCAAGCTCCCGGCCAAAGGCATCGTGGTTGAGCACGCACGTGCCGGCAACGCAGCGCTTATCCTGCGCCACGGCCTCGTAATCGAAGGCGCGTCCCAGCGCGCTTTCCACCAGGCCGCACAGGATGCGGAACAGGTTTTGGTAGTACAGGGTCATTTGGCTTTCGGCCACATGGCGCACAAAGATCAACACGGCGGGGGCTCCATCACGCTCGATCGCATAGCCAAACATCGGAAGCCCCGACGTCAACGCACGGTTCACCCACAAACCCGAGATCGCACCTTTGAGCACGGGCGCAAGATCGTCGAGCGATAGCGAGCGCGGAACATCGTTGGAAATCGCCGGGCTCGCCGCTACCAGGCGCGCAAATGCCCCGCCCGAAACATGGTAGATTGTCACCGAATCGTTCTCGAGAATCTCGCCCAGCAGCTCGCAGCACTTGCGGTATATATCGCGCGGGTTGAGTACGTCGAGCTCCCGCGTCACGGCAAAGATCTTGCCAAAACTGTCGTGGCGCCCCACAATCTGTCGCTTATAGGCACGCTTGTCCTCAATGGCGTCGCGATAGAGCCGCGTTAGAAACGTGTTGCGGTTTCGCACAAGCTCGTTCTCGTCACGCTCCGCCTTAACGGCCTCGCTGTTGCGCAGCTGTACATAGCCGCACACGGCGCCCACCACAAAGTACGCAATAAACGGCAGCCAATTGGAAGGCTCGTAAAACAGACCCTGAAAGGTGTAGCCGTACAGGGCAAAATAGCTCATGGCCAGACCAATCGACGCCAGCAGTGCGGCAACCAGGCCAAAGTCGAGCCCGTAGAGCGTGCCAATCAGGACCACATAGAGCAGACGATAGTCGAGCACGTTGAGCTGGGCAGATTGGGAGAACAGATGCTCCAGAACCTCGAACAGTACCCATGCGAAGCCCGTCTCCAGGCATTTAATGGGCAGAGTGCGCAGCTGAATGCGATCGATGGCTGCACGCAAGGGATTGGCCTTTTTGGTGCGGGTGTTAGCCCAGCGGGCGTGGATGGTCGAAAGGTCGCGCAGCAGGTCGTAACGCTGAAACCAGCCATAGCGTTTGCGAGCGGCATCGCCTGCGGGCAACGCATAGCCGGTCGACTCTCCATAGGCAACAGACAGCCCGGGGAACAGGCCCTGGAGCGCGCCGCCCAAGTCGCCCGTTGTGCGATGGAAAGCATCTGCAACATCGAGCGTCTCAAAGGTCGCATCCCAACTATCAAAGACGCGATGCACCAGCACCGCTAGCTCCTCCGCGCACAACAGGGGAAACGGCGCGTCCGCGGCACCTTGGAGCGCGACCGGCCCGGTCGAACAGGCTTCGAACAGCGGCACCAAGAAGGGGTCGTTGAGCGCCGCGGATGCTGTATAGAGATAGGGAGTGCACAGGATCTTGGCCTGGATGTCGTCTTGAGAGGCATAGTAGCGGCACAGGTCATTGGCCGCGCGGGTGATAATGCCCTTGCCAGTTTGGGTGGCAGCATCTGTGGCATTAGGGGCATCGTCGGCGCTCGCCGCGCCACCGGTACGTTCCGCGCCCGCAGGCCCCGCTACAAACAGCAGCTGCACACGGCGGCCCATACAGGCACGAAACACCGAGCGCAGCAGCTCAATGTCGCCAAAAGTCTCGGTATGCGGAGTGAGATAAGTAGAGAGGTAGACCACGCGGTCGAACTCATAAGCCTGGTCCAGGTGGCGCAGCAGCTCTTTCCACGAGCCGTGGGACGATGACTCGCGCTGCGCATCGTCGGCAGCTACAACCTGAACATGGTCACCGGGAAACGCCTTGGCACAAAAGTCGTCGTCAACATACGCGGTATTGCCAACAACCAGCACTTCCACCGTGCGCTCCCCCTCCCCAAATTTAGCTTTTGCCATGGTAAACATGCATATTGTACGCTGTCAATGTAGGCCAAAGGCAACTTTAAAGCTGTTTTAAGAACTTTTTCAGACGGGAAGCGACTCGCGCCTGAGCCAGAGAGCCCTACACGTGCCGCTGCACGGCGGAGAAAGGCGAATCCACTACCCCTCAGGCATAATTCCTGAGCAAAATCAAGCAGAGCACACGGCTTTTTGCGCCACTTTAAGACGTAATCGGGATGTGGCGAGAGGCCAAATTCGGAAGTGCGGGGAAAACCAAAGGAATGCTGACCAGACCCCCGTTTTAGGCTTCCGCGACCTGCGGTTTTGATACAAAAAAACCGCGTTGTGCTCGAAGGTTTTCGATTTTTCCCCGCACTTCTGTAATTACATCTCTGGATCGAGGGCGCAGGCAATGGTGACGACATCCACGATAGCGCCCCCCTATGCCTGATACCAAAATCGTTCCATAGGGACCCGTTTCCCAATGGGATGATTCTTCACAAAGGGCATTAAGGCGCATGAGAACATGGTAGAGGCAAGCAAGCGCGCTTCCACGTTTTCGCCCATGGTGACCACGGTATAATCCAACGAGACAAGCAACGAACGGGAAAGGCAGCGCGGATGAACCTGGGCAGCGAGAGCGAGACCGTCGAGTTCAAGAAGTCCACTGGCGAGCATAAAGAAGCACTGCAAGCCATCAGCGCCATGCTGAACAAGCACGGCCGCGGCGAGCTCTACTTCGGCGTGAAGGACAACGGCGATGTCATCGGCCAGGATGTCAGCGACGCAACGCTGCGCCAGATGACGTCGTGGGTGTCCGACAAGATCGAGCCCGCGGTGTTCCCGACGGTCGAGTGCCTCGACGCCGATGATGGGCTGCGATACATCAAAATTGCCTTCTCAGGTGCCGACGCCCCCTACTCCGCCGACGGACGCTACTTCACCCGCGTGGGGACTTCGAACAAAGCGCTGTCGGCCTCGGAGCTGAGCGCCATGGTCGTCAAGCGTGAGCGCGCCCGTAGCCCGTGGGACTCGCTGCCGTCCGGCAGGCCCGTCTCCGACGCCGACGAGCAGGCGGTGCGTGACTTCGTCGCGCGCGGCGGCAGGGCCGGACGCGTGGGCGGCGGGTTCGCCGGCGTGGAGGACACCTTGGCAAGGCTCGACCTCGTCGCGCCCGACGGCAGCCTAAGAAACGCCGCGGTGGAGCTGTTCTGCGAGGGATCCGCCACCTACCCCAGGATGAAGCTGGGGCTTCTGGGCGGCAACACCAAGGCCAAGATCCTCGACCTGCGCCGCGAGAGCGGCACCATGCTCAAGCTGCTCGACTTCGCCGAGTACTTCGTGACGTCGAACATCAGGCGCGAGTTCGTCATCGGCGAGACGGGCATGTACCGCAAGGAGATCCCCGAGATCCCGGCCGAGGCCATCCGCGAGGCGGTTGCCAACGCGCTGTGCCACCGCGACTACACCACCGGCACCGCCGTCGAGGTCAACGTGTTCATGGACACCGTCCAGATCGTGAGCCCGGGCCTGTTCCCCGAGGGCGACTCGCCGCAAGAGCACCTAGACGGTACCGCGAGCGAGTTCGGCCTCCGAAACCCCGCGATCGCGCGCACCCTGTTCCGCGCCGGCGTCATCGAGCAGTACGGCACGGGCATACCGCGCATCAAGGAGGCCTGCGAGGCAGCCGGCGTGAGGTTCCGCTTCGAGCAGACCGTCAACAGCACCGTCGTCGTCTTCGAGCGTCCTGGGTTGCAGAAAGCGGCCTTCAGGAGAACCGCGGCCGACAACCGACCGCTCCTCAGCGAGCGCGAACGAGCAGCGATGGCAATTGCCGCCGCTCAGGGGAAAATCACGACCTCCGACCTCGCGCGGGAGTCCAATGTCGGTAGGAAAACGGCCTCGAAGACTCTGAAAGACCTTGCCGGTCGAGGCCTGTTGGAATGGGTAGGGAAAAGCCCGAAAGACCCGCACCAGTTCTACAGGATGCCAAGCGAAGTTTGAGGCTGCAGGTCCTAGCCGGGAAACAGGCCCATTGCGTTTGCTGCCCTCCCCCTGCTGGGCACTACTGAGTAATCTACTGGGCACTGCTGAGTAATCTACTGAGTAGTGCCCAAGCGCGAGTTGGCAAGTCCGCCGAAGCCCAGAGAAACGGCTCCGAAGAATATACTGACCGCTACTGACCGCTACTGACCGCTACTGACCGCTACTGACCGCTACTGACCGCGGCATTCGGCAGGCCCGCCGAATGCCGCGGTCTCCCGAGACTAGCAGAGCCGCCCTTATTGTTAGCGCTGCCGAAGCAAGCCCTACTTCAGCAGCAACTTGAATTTTCGTGCGATGAGCCTCCCCGGAGCCAAGAGCCTTTTGCCCTAATCACAACACCGCAATTCAAGCACCGCAGAAAACTCCATTAGCGATGAACCAGCCACTTGAAGACGTGATCAAGGTGCGGCAAGGGGTCAAATTCGGAGGTGCGGGGAAAATCGAAGAAATGCTAACCAGGCCCCAGTTTTCGCTTCCGCGAACTGCGGTTTTGGTGCTAAAAATCGCGTTGTGCTCGAAGGTTCTCGATTTTCGCCGCACTTCCGTAATTACATCCTTGGATCGAGAGTACAGGCAACAATGACGTCATCCGCGATAGCACCCAACAGTCACGGACGTACAAAAGGCCGTTGCCGGAAGCCTCCATACAACGACTCTTCTTTGCGCGCGCCACGCTCGCAATGCTCCATTAAATGTAACTAATTGATTTGCTATATACCATTCATAATGGCACATAGCAAATCAATTAGTTACATGTGGAGGCAGAACATGAGGGAGTACGTCGAGAAGCAGCTGCACACTAGAGTCGATTGCGAGCCCAACGACGCCTCGGAAATAACGACGCAAAACTCTTTCCGAAAGTGTAGGTGAGCGAAATGGCGACTCATGCATACGATGACCTTTATTCTTATCTAGCCGCATTCAAGAACAGCTCTCTTGCCGAAATAATTGCGTACCTAGAAGAACTGGGGCAAAGGAGGTTCGACGCCTTTATTAGGGGCCTTGCACCCCTTATCCCAATCGAAAAAATCGAAAATCAATCCCAGTTCAATTTTTCTGTTGACTCCACCCTTGAAGGAGGCAAATTCCCCTGCACTGACTATGCCTGTCGAGAGCAAAACATTTACCATTTGGCAAAGTTCTCAGCATTGTATGCAGATAAAACACTGATTCATTGCCCTATAGAATCGGCATTCGAAATGGGGCACGATGATTATGCCTCAGTCGATGAACTTGCATTCGGGATCTATTTGACCATGCGAGTCGAAGACATAGTCAAAGCTGGAATACTCGGATTTTCGAGCAATTACATTCCTCTTTGCAAAGATTGCCTAGCGCGACAAATCGAAAGAGAATCAAAAGCAAAAGGATTGATATCGAGTTATTGGGATGAACTCGTACGACAATTCTGTTCCTCTACCTCGTGCACTTTAAAACAAGCACCAGATGGGAATCTGTGTGTAGCGATTGAGGGAATGGATGCATATGGGTCCCATGATGAGATGGATGTCGATTTCCTGGTAATCCCGTCTGAATACGAATCGCTCTATGCAAGCCAAGGCGAAACGCGATTGGATAGAGACATGCTGGAGAAAGGCGGCATCTCGACTATCCTACTGCCTTTGTTGGACGATTGCTTTCAAGCCCTCGTCAATCCCTATTTTTCGAATAGCTCGTATTTAACCACTCGTCCAGCTCAGATTGAGTTCCTCGAGTCCGCAACTTCCACCCTTTATCCTCGAAAAGATCAGACCATACCCATTCGCCGGTTATCTTGCCCCCTCCCCATTGCTGAAAATGCAACGTTGCGTAGCATCCTTGATTGCCGCATTAGAAACGAAGAGTCGTTTCTTGTGTTTAGGGATACCTTGTCCAAAGGCCTGAGCGAAAGGCCCATCGACACCTCGACATTAGCTGACCTGAAGAACGACCTAATAGAGCCCGAGCTTCACAAGATATCTTTAGTGATGAAAAACGAGCGATCCCGATTAGTCACCTCCGCAGGCATTGAAGCCGCTATCGGAATTGCGAGCTTTACATTGGGGCAATACGGAATCGCATCACCTTCTGATGCCATGGCCTTCCTCGGGGCTGCCGGCATAGGGGCCGTTGCATCTCAATCCGCAGATTTCTTGCGAGAAGCCAAGGCAAAAGAGAACCCCATGTATTTCCTCTGGAAGCTCAATAGAAACAACCGTCTGTAACCTAAGGGGCAGAACACCGCAGTCGCCGAGCATATCTCGATCATTAAATAAAAGCAGCACTAGAAAGGATGCGAATCGTGAAGAACCGATTCCCTTTCCGAATGCCTAATGCAGTAAAAATCACTGGTAGATCCGAGCAGTTTAACCAAGACGACAAGAGCGCGCTCAGATTGTTGTCTGCAGTAGCTAGCCAAGTATAGATACTGTCTCTTATACACATCTGACGCTGC
>CABSMS010000086.1 GCA_902478885.1 uncultured Collinsella sp.
ACACAAGGCTATTCGTCGGCAGCGTCAGATGTGTATAAGAGACAGCATGATGACCAGCGCGACCACGATGGCCACAACCAGCACGATACCGGCGATAATAACCGTCAACTGGGAAGACATCTACGGGCCTCCCCTATTTGAGCTTGCGGGTCTTGGGCTTAAAGCGCATACCCGTCTGGCGTCCGCCACGTGCGGAGAATCCATAGCCGGACTGTGGCACGACGCCGGACATCAAAAACGGAATGGCAACCAGACCCGTCAGGATCGAGGACGGCAGCGCATGGCCAAAGATCGCCACAACAAAGCTCGTCTCCAAACCCATAAACAGCAAGATGATGCTGTAGATCACATTAATGACGAGCGCGAAGGCGCCCACAGTGACGCCGCGCGCACTCGGGGTACCGCCCGTCTGACCGACGGCGCTGTGCACCAGGGCAAAAGAACCCACGGTCAGCAGGAGCGACATAACGCCCACCGGCACGGCAGCGGACAGGTCATAGAACAAGCCGCTGCAAAAACCGCACACGACGGCACGGGTCGGGTCACCCGAGAACACGCTTAGGCACACCAGGATAATCATGAAGTTGACGCGACCACCCGCAATGGAGATCTGCGGTGCCAGGCCTGCCTGCAGCAGCACGCACACGATGGCGGCGATCACAAACGTGCGGAAGCTCATCCCCTGCTCGTGTAGATCCATGGACATGCCCCCCTATTCGTTCGAGCCAGAATCGGTCGTCTCGGACGTGTCGGAACTGTCATCCGAGCTCTCGTCCTTCGTCTTGGTTACACCATCGCGCGACGTTCCCTGCGGCGTGCTGTTGGCCGTGCTCACGTCCTCATCCGAGGCCGACTGTTCGTCGGCCAGCGAGGTAATGACCAGCACTTCCTCGTTGTTCTCGGCCGTGGTCTGAGCGCGCACCACAATGGTGTAGTACACGTCGTTTGCCGATTTCTCAACCGACGAGACGGTGCCAAGCGGAAGGCCCTTGGGGAACACGCCACCGATGCCCGAGGTCACGATGATGTCGCCAACCTTAACGTCGGAGTCGACGCTCACGTACTCAAGACGCAGCGTGCCGTCAGCCTGACCCTGCAGCATGCCCTGGGCGCGCGTGTCCTGCACCATGGCGGACACGCCGGAGTTCTCGTCGCCAATCAGGCGCACGGTGGACGTCTTGGCCGATACCTCGATAATCTGGCCGATAACACCGGCCGAACTCGTCACAGGCATGTTGATGGTAAGTCCGTCGGCAGAACCCTTATCGATCGTGACGGTCGAGGTCCAAGCATCGCCCGAGGCACCAACGATACGAGCTGCGGTCGATTTAAGGTTGTAGGTCGACTGCAGGCCGACCAGTCCCTCCAGACGCTCAGCGGTCTTTTGAGCCTCGGAGAGCTCGGCAACCTTAGAGGTCAGCTCCTCATTTTGCTTCTTGAGCTCGTCGAGCGTGTCCTGCGACGCCGTAAGGTTAGAGAACACGTTGCCGATCGCATTGAAGGGAGCCGCCACGGCCGAGCCCACAAAGCGCACCGGCGAGGTAATCGTCGTTACGCCCGAACGCACGGCATGAATCGGTCCTGCCTCGCCCTCGCGGATGTAAAACGTGAGCAGCAACACCGAAATCAGGCTGAAAACAATCAACGGGCGCATACCCGTTGATTGTCGCTTGGTATTCAGATTTGTGGAGAAACCCGAAGATCGTGCCAAATGGAATCCACCTTTTGGAAATTAAGCATTGGTCTGGACGAAGCCGCCATCAAACGCATTGGCCTCGAGCACGCGGGCACAGCCGTTAACGACGTTATCGAGCGCCGTGGGGCTGACGTTGACTGAAACGCCGGTCTCATCGCGCAGGCGCACGTCGAGACCGCGCAGCAGCGCGCCGCCACCGGTCAGCAAAATGCCGTAGTACATAAGGTCCGAGGCGAGATCGGGAGGCGTAGCGTCGAGTGCGTCCTTGACGGCCTTGGCCATCTCGTCGAGCGGCTTGTTGAGCGCGCGACGAATCTCCTCGCTCTCGATGCGCACGGTCTTGGGCAGACCGGTGATTACGTCGCGACCGTTGACCTCGACGTCGAGCTCGTCCTTGAGCGGCACGGCGGAACCGACCTTGATCTTGATGTCCTCTGCCGTACGCTCGCCGATGGCCAGGTTGTAGGCATCACGAACGTGCGTGAGGATGGCCTGATCGAACTCGTCGCCGGCAATACGGATGGACTGCGAGACGACGATGCCGCCCATGGCGATAACAGCAACCTCGGTGGTACCGCCGCCGATGTCGATGACCATGGAGCCGGTGGGTTCCTCGACGGGCAGGTCGGCGCCGATAGCGGCGGCCATAGGCTCTTCGATCAGATAGGCCTGGCGGGCACCGGCCTGGATCGTGGCCTCAAAGACAGCGCGCTTCTCGACCGACGTGACACCGGAGGGAACGCAGACAACAACACGCGGACGCGGGGTCCACGGATAGCGCTTCTCGGACGCCTTGTCGATAAAGTAGCGAAGCATGGCCTCGGTAACATCGAAGTCGGCGATGACGCCGTCCTTCAGGGGACGAACGGCCACGATGTTGCCGGGCGTACGGCCGAGCATGCGCTTTGCCTCGATACCGACCGCCAGGATGCGCTCGTCGTTCTTGTCGATGGCGACGACGGAGGGCTCACGGATAACGATGCCCTTGCCGCGCACGGAGACAAGCGTATTTGCGGTGCCGAGGTCGATGGCAAGATCGCCCGCATAGCTACCGAAGAACATATCCATCAAAGAAAACAACGCAACTCCTGATGTGTTGGATGATTGCTGGAAAACTACTAGATCATCATACTAGCGCAAGCCCGGCACCTCACTTGCGGTGAAGCGCCGGGCAAAGCTAAATCCCATAAGGTCACTACTGGTTGTCAGCAGCCGAGAAATCCATATCGAGCGAGGAAACGGCCCAGCCGATATGGTTGTCGGAGCGCACGAATTTGACGGTGTACTCCTGCTCGCCGCCCTTGGACAGCGATGCCTTCACCTTGGCAGTCGTCTCGGTCATGGACTGATCCATGCCCTCGACGGACACGGTGGCACCCTGCGGAATCGAGGAGATGATCATCGACTTAGCGTCCTCGGACAGGCTCGAGGCCAGGCAAGACTCGGCCTTTGCGATGTCACCGTCGCCGGCAGCCTGGAACAGATCGGTGATAACCGACTCCTGCGAGGGGAAGCCAAAGCCGCGCGTGTAGGCAAAGCCCAGACCGCCCGCAGCAATCAAAATGAGCAGAAGCAGCACGATGAAGACTTTGAGACCCGTGTGGCGATGGCGACGACGGACCTTGGCCTGCTTACGATCCTGACGGTCCTGCTGGACCATCTCGGACTCGGACAGCGTAAAGAAGCCGGTGTCCGAGGGATCGGGCATAAACTGACCGGTCGCGCCCGTAGGATCGAGCGGATCGACGGCAGGAGCGTCCATCGCGGGCGCCGGAGCCGTGGCCATAGCCGTCTGGGCAGACAGCGCGGCAAGCGAATCATGCACGCGGGCAAGCTCATCGGCCTGCTCGGAAGTGAGCTGGTAGATGCCATCGGCAGTAGCGGCGTTAAAGGCGTCGAGTGCGTCGTCGGGACGGCCGGCGGCAGAAAGCGCCTGACCCATGCCGGCGTTGAGCGCACGCGTGTCGTCGCGGGGGCCGGCAAAGTCGATAGCCGTGCGGTAGGTCTCCACGGCATCCGCCGGACGGCCGAGCTTAATGAAGCAACGACCGAGTTCGCCGAGTGCGGCGGCAGGAGCCGGATTGGCGCCGTCGATGGCAGCCTGACGGAAGGCGGTTCCCGCGTTGGCATAGTCGCCCGACTGGAACAGCGCATTGCCCAGGCCCAGATAGGCCTTGAACGGCGTGGCATAGGAAGCGTCCTGCGTAGCGGCAGAGAACGCCTGGGCGGCCGTCGTGTAGTCGCCCACGGCGGCGAGTGCCTTACCGCGGTTGGTGAGCAGCGCGCCGCGCTTGCCATAGGTGCCGTCGTTGAGGGCGGCGGCATAGGCCTCGGCGGCCTCGGCATACATGCCCAGGTGCATCAAGGCGTTGCCACGAAGGTGATCGGCCTCGCCCATAATCTCATCGGGAGTCTTTGCCGCCCCAAGCATCTGGGCTGCAGCGGAAAAATCACCCGCGCGGTAAGCGGCGCGGCCCTGTTGGATCAGCTGGCTATTCAAGGAAGTCCCCTTTACTCGTGAACGATCTCGACATGGACGATCTCGTCGCCGGCACGCAGCTGCGAAATCACATCGAGACCCTCGACCGTGGTACCAAAGACGGTGTAACCGGAATCGAGGTTATGCTGGGCGCCCAGGCAGAAGTAGAACTGAGAGCCCGCGGAATCGGGGTCCATGGAGCGTGCCATGGCAAGGGCGCCATCGACGTGGCTGTTGCGCGGATTGGTGGCAAACTCGCCCTTGATGCAGTAGCCGGGGCCACCGGTACCGGGCATGCCGTCGGGGCCCTCAAGACCGGCAGCGACGTCGGCGCCGGACATATCGCGGGTATTGGGGTCGCCGCCCTGGATGACAAAACCGGGCACATAGCGATGGAACTTAAGGCCATCATAGAAGCCCATCGTGGAAAGCTCGCAGAAGTTCGCGACATGAATGGGAGCGCCCTCGCCGTCAAACTTGACCTTGATAGTACCCTTCGACGTCTCGATAACGGCGCACTCGTCGCCGGCAAGCTGATACTCGGGCGTGTAGAGCTCTTTCTTAAAACCAAACATGTGGTTCCTTCCTCGTGCGTTTAAAGCATATTTGTACGAATTGTAGCAATAAGCATGGGCTTACATCAATTGCGCACGTAGGTTATGCCGACTATGGCGAACTAAATTTAGGAATGCTGCTGCGGCTTCCAGGAACCCACGTTGGCGTCGTACTGATTAAGCGCGCTGTTGCCGCCCTGCGCGATGGGCGCCAGGATCTCGCTTTGGTGGGAACTCATCGACTCGCCATCGGGAATGGCCAGCGAGATATCCCAGCTCTGGCAGATCACGTCGACGCGCTCATACATCCACTCGGCAAGCTGCTTTAAGTGGGCGATGTCATCCGCATAGACCGTATCGTCCTGATACTTAAGGTTGTTGAGCTCATCTTGCGTCTTTTTGATCTGGTCGCGCAGGGCGTAGGCACTCTGCGACAGCTCCTGACGGGTGGACAGCGGCGTTCGGAGATAGCCGTTGTTAAAGGAATCGATGACCTCGCCGATCTGGTCGTCGTCACCGTAGGACACGATGGTCTGATACAGACCGTCGAGCCTGGTATAGAGCTGATCATCGGTCAGCACGGTTTCTTCCTGGACTACCTCGGCAGAATCGTCCTGCTTGGTATCGTCCTCAGTCGCCTCGCCCTTTTGGCGCGTGGGGAAGGTGGTTTGTGCAGCTTGACCAAACTGGTCGTAGAAACCAGGCATGACACCCATGGGATCGGCCGTCACGAACCAATAGGCACCGCCGCACACGACGGCAAGGACCGCGATGATAATGAGCGGCTTGGGGATATGACGCTTGTGCTTGTGATAGGCGTCCTCGTCGGGATGCACCTTGCGCTTGGGTTTTTGGGCATCGTCATGCAGGGAAACGGGCGTGGGAATATCGACCTTAGGGATACCGAAATCCTTATCGAAAGCCGGCAGCACGCAGGTCTCGTTAGGATCGGCGGCGTCCGAAAGAACCGCGGCAGCCGAGGCGGGCGCATGCGGCACCTCGGTATCGATCTGCTCTTGCGTTAGGCGCGGAAAGCCCGCCGTGCGGCCCGCTGCCAGATCGGATGCGGCCGCGTCCTCGGAGAGGATACCCGGAGCGGGGCGTCCGCATTTGGGGCACGTGCGATCATGCGGAGAAAGACGGGCACCGCAGCCCTCACAAAACACGAACTCGGTATGCTCGGGACCATCGCCCGGGCCCACATAGGCGTTGCAGTAGGGGCAGAACGAGGCGCCGTCCTCGATAGTCTTAAGGCAATGCGGGCAGATCACGGCATCCTCTTTTCGAAGCAATTCAAACAATCGAGGTTAGAGCATAACATCGCCACGGCCCCACAGGAACAAGGCACCAATTCAACATCGCCAGGGCGCGTAGCTACTTCTTCTTTTTGCTTGGCATCGAGACTTTGATGCCTTGGGCGGACTTGGTCACGCGAGAGCGCTTGGCTCCCGTGGACTTCTTTTTCTTGGGCTGGGCCTGGGCCACGCCCTCGAGCGCACGGACCTCGGCCTCGCGAGCGGTGCGATCTTCGCGGCGCTGCGCCATGTCGGCGGCGACGCGCTTGGCAAAACGCTCGGCCGTCGAACCCGTCGAGCTCACCTTGCCGCCACCGCGACCCAGGTGGACGCGCACACCACGGCCAAAACCAGTTGCGGCATGACGACGACGCGGCTTGAGCGAATCCATCATCGTGGCGAGCTTAAAGAACACCGAGCAGGTAAAGACCACGATAACAGCCAAAATAACCATCTGGCCCATCGACAGGTTGGCGATGGACAGCAGCCCCGGGAACCCGATAACGCCCACCAGGATGCCGGCGACTACAAACACAAAGAGCACCACACGTAAGGGCGTGAGAGGCTGCGAGATGCGCCAGATCAGGCTGACGCTCGCCGCGCACGACGTAAGCAGGCACATCGTAGACAGCGTGAGCTGGTTAAAGCCAAACACGCGCGCCACAAAGATATCGAGCGCCGCGGCCAAAATGACCGCAATCGACGCCGTCAGTGCCCGCTTGAGCACGTTCGTCAGGAACGACCCTTTCACGCGAGCATTGTTGGGCTCCAAACCCAGCACAAAGCCCGGCGCGCCGATGCAGAAGAAGTTGATGAGCGTCATCTGGATGGGCTCGAAGGGATACGGCGGCAGCGCAATGCACAGCGCCGCCAGGCCCATCGAGAACAGCGTCTTGGTCAGGAACAGCGAGGCCGAACGCTGCAGGTTGTTGATGGAGCGACGGCCCTCGGCCACCACGGCGGGCATCGAGGCAAAGTCGTTGTCAACGAGTACGATCTCGGCCACGTTGCGCGCGGCATCGGAGCCGGCCGCCATGGCAACGGAGCAGTCGGCCTCCTTGAGAGCCAGCACGTCGTTGACGCCGTCGCCCGTCATGGCCACGGTGTGCTCGCGGCGCTTGAGCGCCTGCACGAGCTCGCGCTTCTGCTGCGGGGTCACACGACCAAAGACATGGTAGCGGTCCACTGCGGCATCGAGCTTGGCCGGCGTATCGAGCGTCGTGGCGTCCACATAAGCGTCCGCCCCCGGCACGCCCACCACGCGCGCGATCGACGACACCGTACGCGGGTCGTCGCCGCTGATCACGTTGAGGGTCACGCCCTGCTCGTTAAAGTAGCCGATGGTCTCGGCCGCCGAGGTACGAATCTCGTCGCGGATGGTCACAAATCCCACGGGCTCGGCCTCGCCCACCATATCCCCATCGGGCGTAAAGCCGTCCACGCGCGCCACCACGAGCACGCGGCAGGTATCGGCAAGCTCGGCGACACGGTTCTCGACCTGGGCAAACGCACGATCAGAGAGCACAAATTGCGCGGCGCCCATTACGTAGGAGCCCTGCGCAAAAGAAGCGCCGCTCCATTTTTTAGACGACGAGAATGGAATGACCGACAGCGGCTCGGACACCTCGACCGGGCGATCGGCGTAATAGTTGAGCAGCGCCTGGCAGGTCTCGTTGGCATCGGCCGAAGTCGCACGTGCCACGTTAGCCAGCGCAAAATCGAGCACTGTGGTATCGACGGGAACAGCCGCCTCGTCCGAGTCCACGCCAAAGCCAACACCCTCAACAGGCAGCGGATACGTGCCCTCGACCTCCATACGGCCCGACGTGATGGTGCCCGTCTTGTCCAGGCACAGCACGTCGACGCGAGCGAGCGTCTCGATGCAGTAGAGCTGCTGTGCCAGCACCTTGCGGCGGGCCAGGCGCACCGTGGCGATGGCGAGCACCGACGAGGTCAGCAGCACCAGGCCTTGCGGGATCATGCCCAGCAGGGCACCCACCGTGGACAGCAGCGCCGACGAAGGCACATGACCAGCCAACAGCTCGGAGAAGCACCACGAAAGCGCGCTATCGCCCGGGGTTCCCGCGGCATCCCACAGCTCGCTCACACTCGAGGCAAACAACGCCAAACCGAGCGGGATCATGATGATGCTCGCAAAGCGCACGATGGCGTTAAGCGCGTTCATGATCTCGGAATTGACCTTTTTGACGTATTTGGCCTCGTTATTGATCTTAGCCACGTAGTTGTCGGCGCCGACATGGATCACGCGAGCGCGCAGCAGGCCCGAGTCGATAAAACTGCCGCTCATGAGCTCGGAACCGGGCTGCTTCTTAATAAGGTCGCTCTCGCCCGTCAGCAGGCTCTCGTTCACGAGCGCTTCGCCGGAAACCACCACGGCGTCAGCGGGAATCTGGTCGCCGCGCCCCAGGCGGATGATGTCGTCGAGCACGATCTGGTCCAAGTCGAGCTCCACCTCGGCACCGTCGCGCACCGCGATGGCCTTCTTAGAGGTCAGCAGCGTGAGCTTATCGACCATCTTCTTGGACCGCATGGATTGAATGACGCCAATAGCGGTATTGAGGAACACCACAAACAGGAACGTCAGGTTCTTAAACGAACCGGTCAAAATGACCAGGAACGCCAAGATCACGTTGATCAAATTCTGTCTCTTATACACAT
>CABSMS010000087.1 GCA_902478885.1 uncultured Collinsella sp.
ATGAGCGCTAGTCTCGTGGGCTCGGAGATGTGTATAAGAGACAGCTCCAGGAGTCCGTGGACGCCCTGTTCGACAACGGCCGTCGTGGTCGCCCGGTCTCTGGCCGTGGCGGTCGCCCGCTCAAGTCGCTCGCCGAGGCCCTCAAGGGCAAGCAGGGTCGCTTCCGTCAGAACCTGCTGGGCAAGCGTGTCGACTACTCCGGCCGTTCGGTTATCGTTACCGACCCCAAGCTGCTGCTGCACCAGTGCGGTCTGCCCAAGACCATGGCGCTGGAGCTCTTCAAGCCCTTCGTCATGAAGCGCCTGGTCGAGCTTGGCAAGGTCGAGAACATCAAGGGCGCCAAGCGCGCTATCGACCGCGGTGCCACCTTTGTGTGGGACATCCTCGAAGAGGTCATCGACGGCCGCGTCGTGCTGCTCAACCGTGCACCGACCCTGCACCGTCTGTCCATCCAGGCCTTTGAGCCGGTGCTGGTCGAGGGCAAGGCTATCCACCTGCACCCGCTGGTCTGCTCGCCCTTCAACGCCGACTTCGACGGCGACCAGATGTCTGTTCACGTGCCGCTGTCCAGCCAGGCTCAGGCCGAGGCCCGCGTGCTCATGCTCTCTGCGAACAACCTGCGCTCGCCGGCATCCGGCAAGCCGGTCAACATCCCCTCGCAGGACATGATCATCGGTGTGTACTACCTCACCCAGGTCCGCGACGGTCTGCCGGGCGAGAACCACGTGTTCGCCAGCTTCGACGACGCGCTGCACGCCTATGACTGCCGCTCCGAGGTCGACATGCAGGCCAAGATTCAGGTCCGCGTGTCCGCTGCCGACGCCAACGTCATCAACGAGGACGGCACCCGTATCTTCCGCGTCAAGAACGGCAAGAACGAGTTTGTCGACTACGACGTCACCGGCAACAAGACCGCGCGCTTCGAGACCTCCATCGGCCGCATCATCTTCAACCGCCAGTGCCTGCCTGAAGACTATGAGTTCATGAACTACAAGATGGTCAAGGGCGACGTGGCCAAGCTGGTTGCGGACTGCTGCGATCGTTACCCCGAGGCCAAGGTCGGTCCGATCCTCGACGCCATCAAGTACTCCGGCTTCCACTACGCTACCCGCGCCGGCCTCACCATCTCGGTGTGGGACGCTCTCATCCCTGCCGAGAAGCAGGAGCTGCTCGACCGCGCCCAGGCCAACGTCGACCAGATCAACGAGTACTTCGAGGAGGGCTTCATCAACGAGACGGAGCGCCACATCGAAGTCGTTAACGAGTGGACCGCTTGTACCGACAAGGTCGCAGCGCTCATGCTCGACATGTTCGACGAGGAGAACCCGCTGTACATGATGGCCGACTCCGGCGCCCGTGGTTCTAAGACCCAGCTGCGTCAGCTCGGTGGCATGCGAGGCCTGATGGCAGATATGTCCGGCGAGACGATCGACCTTCCCATTAAGGCGAACTTCCGCGAGGGTCTGCTGCCGCTCGAGTACTTCATTTCGACCTACGGCGCCCGTAAGGGCCTGGTCGATACCGCATCCCACACCTCGGACTCTGGTTACCTGACCCGCCGTCTGGTCGACGTGGCCCAGGACGTCATCGTCCGCGAGGAGGACTGCGGTACGCACGAGGGCGTCACCTACAACCTCATCATCCCCGGCACCACCGACCTCAACACCGACCTCGTCGGCCGTTGCTTCATTGAGGACGTCGTCGCTCCCGATGGCACCGTGCTCTTTGAGCAGGACGGCTACATCGAGAAGGTCGCCGACATCCAGAAGATGGTCGATGCGGGCCTCAAGAAGGTCAAGCTTCGCGCGCTGCTCACCTGCCGCTCCAAGTACGGCGTCTGCCAGAAGTGCTACGGCTGGGATCTTTCCACCCGTCGTCCGGTCGCTATCGGTACCGCGGTCGGCATTATTGCCGCCCAGTCCATCGGCGAGCCCGGTACGCAGCTTACGATGCGTACCATTCACTCCGGCGGCGTCGCTGGCGTCGACGATATTACGCAGGGTCTGCCTACGGTCAGCCGTATGTTCGATATCGTCGGCAACGTCAACGAGAAGATCCTGGGTCGCGAGGCCGAGCTGGCTCCGTACTCCGGCCACCTCTCGATTAAGCCCGAGAAGTCCGAGTACGTGCTGACGCTCACTGACTCCGAGGACCACACTCGTGTCCTCGACGAGCGTCGCGTCCCCGCTTCGGTGCGCTTTATGCCCGAGATCGAGGACGGCTGCGAGGTTCGCGCCGGCGACCAGATCACCAAGGGCTTCGTCAACTTCCGCAACCTGCGCAAGCTGACCGACATCGAGTCGACGATGCACACCTTCGTCGAGAGCGTCAAGGACGTCTACACCAGCCAGGGCGTCGACCTGAACGACAAGCACATCGAGGTACTCGCACGTCAGATGCTGCGTCGCGTTCAGATTACCAACCCCGGCGACTCCAAGTACCTGCTTGGTCAGTACGTCGACCGCTACGAGTTTGCCGACGAGGTCGAGCGCGTTGCCCGTCTGGGCGGTCAGGCTCCCGTGGCCGAGCCCGTCATCCTGGGTACGCTCAAGGTCGCGTCCAACATCGACTCCTGGCTGTCGAGCGCTTCGTTCATCCGTACCGCCGGCGTCCTTACCGAGGCTGCTATCGAGGGCAAGGTCGACCACCTGCTCGACCTTAAGTCCAACGTCATCGTCGGTAAGAAGATCCCGGCCGGTACTGGCCTCAAGCCGTACGCCAACGCCAAGCTGACGTATCGCACGGCCGATGGCTATGTCGACATCGACGGCCCGGCTTCGCCCAACGCCAAGTCGCTGCCCGAGTGGGCTCCTGTGGAGCTCAAGGACCTGGACGAGCAGCTCCCGCAGCAGCTCGACTGGGCCGGCTACGACGAGTTCGGTGGTGCTGACGGCTCGTTCACCCGCAACGGCCACACCATCTCCGCCGAGAAGGCTCGTCTGTACCTGTTCGACGACCTGGGCGTGTCGCAGCGCTGGACCAACAAGTTCAGCGAAGTCGGCATCGAGACGGTCGGCGACCTGGTCGGCAAGTCCGAGGAGGATCTGCTGCGCATCGACGGCATCGGTGCCAAGGCGATCGAGGAGCTCCGTGACGGCCTGGAGGCCCACGACTTGCTCTACATCCTCGAGAACAACGACGACGTTGCCGACGAGGAAGACCTCTCGCAGCTGCTGCAGATGGTCTTTAGCCCCGACGGTCCGGACGATATCCTGCTGGGTACCTCCGCTCCGACGCATCACGCCGACGCCGACGAGGAGCTCCTGGGCGCCCCGATCGACGACAAGAAGGCTCCCGCCAACGGTGCCATCAACGAGGACATGGCCTCCCTCGACGAGCTGCTCAACCAGCTCGTGGACACCGACGACGCCGAAGAGGCCAAGGACAACGACGAGGAATAATTTCCTAGTACGTTAACCGCCCTTCCAAAGACCCGCTTCCCAACAGGGGAGCGGGTCTTTTTTGGTGAGGAACGTTGCCCTGACGAGCACGTCGGATTCCCGGAACGGGCCGCCCGCTGTTTAAGTTTGTCGCGAGTTCCGCACGCAAAGGAAAGCACTTAATGTGCTTTCCGTCTTGCGCAGGACTGTAGAGCAGCAAACTTAAACAGCGGGCGGCCCGTTTCGGGAATCTGCCCCCGCGCACAGAAGGGGATTCCTTTTGTCAAAAAGGACAGGTTTATTTTGGTAGGTTTTTCCTGCTTGAATTTGAAACAATTCGTCCGGCCAGAGCGTATCTATGATGAGGGCCTCATCAAGAATCATTACCGTCACCGGGAGGTGATTATGGAAGAACAAGCATTTAGACAGGCGGTCGAAGACCACCGGGATGTCGTGTTTCGGATCGCGTTGACGTACCTGCGTGATCGCGCCGACGCCGACGATGTCGCTCAAGACGTCTTTCTGAAGTTACTCAAAAACGATGTGCAATTTGAAAGCTGGGAACATCTTCGTCGATGGCTTATCCGGGTCACGATCAATGAATGCAAATCTCTCTTTCGAAAGCCATGGAGGCGTGTGGAGGATATTGAGAACCTGGCCGAGTCGCTTTCGACAGCGCAGGATGAGACCAGGGCTGTCCTGTCGGACGTTATGCGACTTCCGGAACGATTCCGTATCCCCATCGTGCTCTATTACTATCTGGGCTTTTCGACCTCAGAGATTGCCGAGTTGTTGCATGTACCAGCCGCGACCGTTCGAACGCGTTTAGCTCGTGGTCGATCGAAGCTCAAATTCATCCTAGAGGAGGGCGACCGTGAAATCCAACCAAATCAAGCAGGCCTTCGAGTCCATCCAAGCCGATAGCAATCTTGCAGATCGCGTCCTTAATACCGCTGCGGGTGAGCCGCTTCATCGAAAGGGCCACGCGAAGTCTCTCTATGTTGCCGTAATCGGATGTCTCGCCGGAGTGTTGGCGACCGGAGGGGTCGCCTACGCCGTTATCAATTCCAGCTATTTTGCCTCAGCCTGGGGAAACCACGGCAATGGGGATTCCATTACCTGGACCAACGGCGGCTCATCGGGGGCTAAATACACCTACACCAGAGAGTTTGGTGACGGCATTGCGCCCCAAAGCCTGGAGGGTGCAGTCCAGAAGGTTAATCTGTCCGTCGAGGGTAACGGCTATACGCTTGATATCCATGAGATGGCTATCGATAAAAACGGTTGCGGTGCCGTGACGTTTACGCTGTCCAATCCAAATGGCGTTAACTACTACAAGCCGGCAGCAGAGACGGGCGAACTTGTTCTCTATGGTGAAGAAGAACAAGGCATCGGCACGCCCAGCATGAACTTCGGCGAGGAATGGGCTGACACACGCTGCACCATTGATAAGGACACATCAAGCGACACGGTCATTAATGGCACGATGTACTTTGCCTCTATGGATCGCGAGCGAGGTTTTCAACATGCGGTCACCTGGAATATCTCGTGGACCGAGGGCGAAGGCGAGGATGCGAAGCCGTTCGAGGCATCGACGCCCGAGTTTAGCGTTGGAGCGTACGTCGATACAAAGGAACTCCGCTCCGATGACTCGCCTCTCGAGATCAGCCCGTTTTCTATCCAGACACACATCGATGATCTGGGCATTGATGCAGTTGATAATAAGCTGACCGTCAGCTACAAGGATGGATCGGAGCAGATTGTCGAAGATGACGACGCAGGGGTGTTCAACTTATATTTTTCTTATGCGCGCAATAGCGGAGAGAACATCTGGCTGCCAACGAAGTTGATCGATGTCGACCAAGTGGTCTCAGTAACGCTTGAGGGCACGAGGTGCACGTCAACAGGAGAGACCGAAACAGAAGTACCCTTTACCATCGTTTATTCGTAAAGTCTGGGCCGCTTCCCAAGGGGGGAAGCGGCCTTTTTAGCGTTATATGGACGAGTGGATTGGACGTTATTCGTCTGATTCTCGGAAGAACGTGGCAAATGGATGCGGATCACCGTGAAGAGTGGTGTTTTCCCAGATAAAACCGACCAAAATAAACCTGTCCCTTTTTGGCAGGGAACGTTGCCCTGACGAGCGCGTCGGATTCCCGGGCCGGGCGGCACAGGGGTTAAGTTTGTCGCGAGTTCCGCACGAGCCGGAGGCCACTTAATGTGGCCTCCGTGCGAGCCAGGACTGTAGAGCAGCAAACTTAAACAGCGGGCCGCCCGGACCGGGAATCCGCCCCCGCGCACCGAAGGGGATTCCTTTTGTGTAGGCTTTGCGGAAATATACTCATTTTGGGATACGCCCGGCGGCGTGGTCTGTTGACGGCACAGCTAACGCCACGTATCCTATCGAACTGCGTGTTTCGTAGGGGGATGCTGACCCCTCGATTCAAGCCGTTGCACTTTACAGAAAGCTGGAATCATTCGAGAAGGAGTACGCTTTGCCTACTATTAACCAGCTGGTTCGCCAGGGCCGTCGTTCCGTGCCCAAGAAGTCCAAGAACGCTGCTCTGCAGCACAACTCCCAGAAGCGCGGCGTGTGCACCCGCGTCTTCACCACGAGCCCCAAGAAGCCGAACTCGGCTCTTCGTAAGGTTGCCCGTGTTCGCCTCGTCAACGGCATCGAAGTTACTGCTTACATCCCGGGTGAGGGCCACAACCTGCAGGAGCACTCCATCGTGCTCGTCCGCGGCGGTCGTGTCCGTGACCTCCCTGGTGTCCGTTATCACGTCATCCGTGGCGCCTACGACGCTGCTCCGGTCCAGAACCGTATGCAGGCCCGTTCCAAGTACGGTGCTAAGCGCCCCAAGGCTAAATAAGCCAGATAACGTTTTGATACTTTCGCCGTGTGCCGCCTAAGCGCCGCACGGTAGACACTTAAGGAGATTTCACATGCCGCGTCGTGCAGCAGCTAATCGTCGTGAGGTTCAGCCTGACGCCGTTTACAACAACCGCCTGGTGACTCAGCTCATCAACAAGGTCCTTCTTGACGGCAAGAAGGCCACCGCTGAGCGCATCGTTTACACCGCTTTCGAGATCGTTGCCGAGAAGTCCGAGGGTGGCGACGCTCTCGCTACCTTCAAGAAGGCTATGGACAACGTCAAGCCCACGCTCGAGGTTAAGCCCAAGCGTGTCGGTGGCGCTACCTATCAGGTCCCGATGGAGGTCAACTCCCGTCGTTCCACCGCTCTGGGTATCCGCTGGATCGTCAACTTCTCCCGCGCTCGCAAGGAGAAGACCATGGCCGAGCGTCTCGCCAACGAGATCCTCGACGCTTCCAACGGCCTGGGCGCTTCCGTCAAGAAGCGTGAGGACGTCTTCAAGATGGCCGAGGCCAACCGCGCGTTCTCTCACTATCGTTGGTAAGTTAAGGTAAGGAACTAACATGGCTAAGCCTAAGTACAAGCTTTCCGATACCCGTAACATCGGCATCATGGCCCACATCGATGCCGGTAAGACCACCACGACCGAGCGTATTCTTTACTACACCGGTAAGACCCACAAGATCGGTGAGGTCCATGAGGGCGCTGCCACCATGGACTGGATGGTTCAGGAGCAGGAGCGCGGCGTAACCATTACCTCCGCTGCTACCACGTGCTTCTGGAACAAGGACGGTAAGGACTACCGCATCCAGATCATCGACACCCCGGGCCACGTTGACTTCACCGCCGAGGTCGAGCGCTGCCTGCGCGTCCTCGATGGCGCTGTCGCCGTCTTCGACGCCGTTGCCGGCGTTCAGCCCCAGTCTGAGACCGTTTGGCGTCAGGCTTCCACCTTCAACGTCCCCCGCATCGCTTTCATCAACAAGTATGACCGCGTGGGCGCTGACTTCTTCAACGCTATCGAGACCATGAAGGATCGTCTCGACGCTAACGCCGTGGCCGCTCAGGTCCCGATGGGCGCCGAGGACAACTTCTGGGGCGTCATCGACCTGGTCACCATGACTGCATGGGACTTCAAGGCCGACGAGAAGGGTATGACCTACCCCGAGCCGATGGACGAGATCCCGGCTGAGTTTGCCGACATCGCTGCCACCAAGCGCGAGGAGCTCCTTGACGCTGCTGCCAGCTTTGACGACGAGCTCATGGAGAAGATCCTCATGGAGGAGGACTTCACCGTCGAGGAGCTCAAGGCTGCTCTGCGCAAGGGTGTTCTGGCCAATGAGCTCAACCTCGTCTTCGTGGGCTCCGCCTACAAGAACAAGGGCGTTCAGGAGCTGCTCGACGCTGTCGTCGACTACCTGCCCAGCCCGCTCGACGTTGAGGCCGTCACCGGTACCGATCCGGACACCGGCGAGGAGATCCAGCGTCATCCTTCCTTCGACGAGCCCTTCTCCGGCCTGGTCTTCAAGATCATGACCGATCCGTTCGTCGGTAAGCTCACCTATGTCCGCGTTTACTCCGGCCGCGCCGAGTCCGGCTCCTACGTTGTTAACGCTTCCAACGGTCAGCGCGAGCGCCTCGGCCGCATCCTCGAGATGAACGCCGCCGAGCGTATCGACCGTGACGACGCTGCCGCCGGCGACATCGTCGCTTGCGTCGGCTTCAAGAACTCCACCACCGGCGACACCCTGTGCGCCGAGGGCAAGGAGATCGTCCTCGAGAAGATCGAGTTCGCTAAGCCCGTTATCGACGTTGCCATCGAGCCCAAGACCAAGGCCGAGCAGGACAAGATGTCCCTGGCTCTGACCAAGCTCGCCGAGGAGGACCCGACCTTCCAGGTGTCCACCAACCACGAGACCGGCCAGACCATCATCGCCGGCATGGGCGAGCTGCACCTCGAGATCATCGTCGACCGTCTGCTCCGCGAGTTCAAGGTTGACGCTAACGTCGGTAAGCCCCAGGTTGCCTATCGCGAGACCGCTGGTCACGACGTCGAGAAGGCTGAGGGCAAGTTTGTCCGTCAGTCCGGCGGTCGCGGTCAGTACGGCCACGCTGTCATCAAGCTCGAGAAGATGGAGGAGGGCTTCGGCTACGAGTTCGTCAACGCTATCGTCGGCGGCGTCGTGCCCAAGGAGTACATCCCGTCCATCGACAAGGGCATCCAGGAGGCCCTGAACACCGGTGTTATCGCCGGCTTCCCGGTCCTTGACGTTAAGGTCACTCTGTTCGACGGTTCTTACCACCTGTCTCTTATACACATCTGAGCTGCCGACGAATAGCCTTGTG
>CABSMS010000088.1 GCA_902478885.1 uncultured Collinsella sp.
TCTCCAACTGCTCCAACAACTACGGCCCCTACCAGCACGTGGAGAAGTTCATCCCACGCCAGATCACCAACATCGTCGACGGCGTCCGCCCCAAGCTCTACGGCCGCGGCGAGAACGTCCGCGACTGGATCCACACCGAGGACCACTCCTCGGCCGTCTGGGACATCCTGACCCGCGGCCGCACGGGGGAGACCTACCTCATCGGCGCCGACGGGGAGAAGAACAACATCACCGTGCTCCGCATGATCCTCGAGGCGATGGGAAAGGACCCCGAGGACTTCGACTGGGTCGCCGACCGCCCCGGCCACGACCGCCGCTACGCCATCGACTCCACCAAGCTCCAGCGCGAGCTGGGCTGGAGGCCGGCGCACACCGACTTCGCCGGGGGCCTGAAGCAGACCATCGACTGGTACGTCGCCAACGAGTCCTGGTGGCGCCCCGCCAAGGAGGCCACCGAGGCCCGCTACCGCGCGCAGGGCCAGTAAGACTGCATTCCGGCGAACCGCACCGCGGGGCGCCCGCGCGGGGATGCAGGGCATGGGGATGATCCTGCGTCCCCGCGCGGGCGCCCCCGGTTATACAACCTCTTCGATAGGAGCTTTTCCCACATGGCAGACATCGCATTCGAGAAGGACCTCTCCGTCGCCGAGACCGGCATCGAGGGCCTCAAGGTCGTCGACCTCGCCGTCCACGGCGACTCGCGCGGCTGGTTCAAGGAGAACTGGCAGCGCGCCAAGATGACCGCCCTGGGCATCCCGGACCTCAGGGTCGTCCAGAACAACATCTCCTACAACGACAGCCGCGGCGTCACCCGCGGCATCCACGCCGAGCCCTGGGACAAGTTCATCTCCGTCGCCCGCGGCAGCGTCTTCGGCGCATGGGTGGACCTGCGCGAGGGAAGCGAGACCTTCGGCAAGGTGTTCACGACCGTTCTGGATCCCAGCAAGGCCATCTACGTCCCGCGCGGCGTGGGCAACTCCTTCCAGGCCCTGGAGGACGGCACCGCCTACACCTACCTGGTGGACGCCCACTGGTCGCTGGAGCTCAAGAAGACCTACACCTTCGTGAACCTCGCCGACCCCGAGCTCGCCATCGAGTGGCCGATCCCGCTCGATGAGGCCACCGTCTCCGAGGCCGACCTCAACCACCCGATGCTCAGGGACGTCGTCCCAATGGCGCCCAAGAGGACGCTCGTCACCGGCTGCAACGGCCAGCTGGGCCATGCTGTGCGCAGGCTGGCGGAGGAGCGCGGCGTCGCCAAGGACTTCGACTTCTGCGACATCGACACCTTCGACATGTCAGACCCGGACGCCTACGCGCAGTACGACTGGTCGCTCTACGGCACCGTCATCAACTGCGGCGCCTACACCGCCGTGGATAGGGCGGAGACCGCCGAGGGCCGCGCGACCGCCTGGAAGGCCAACGCGACCGGCCCCGCCCTCCTCGCCCGCACATGCTCTGATCACGGGATCACCCTCGTCCACGTGTCCAGCGACTACGTCTTCGACGGCACCGCCGAGGTGCATGACGAGGACGAGCCCCTCAGCCCGCTGTCCGTCTACGGCCAGACCAAGGCCGCCGGCGACATCGCCGTGGCCGGCTGCCCCCGCCACTACATCATGCGCTCCAGCTGGGTCATCGGCGAGGGCCGCAACTTCGTCAAGACCATGAGGGGGCTCTCCGACCGCGTCGCAGACCCCGAGGACAAGCTCACGCAGGTCACGGTCGTGGACGACCAGCTGGGACGCCTGACCTTCACGCGCGACATGGCGCGGGCCATCTTCCACGTGCTGGGGACGCACGCGCCCTACGGCACCTACGACTGCACCGGCTCCGGCGCCGTGAAGAGCTGGGCGGACATCGCCCGCGCCGTCTTCGAGGCCGCCAACGGCAACGGCGACAGGGTCGTGCCGGTCAGCACCGCCGACTACTATTCGAACGCCCCGCGCCCCGTCGCCCCGCGCCCGGTCCACTCCGCGCTCGACCTGTCGAAACTCGAGGCCGTCGGCTTCCACATGCCCGACTGGGAGGAAGAGCTGGGGGAGTACCTGGATGCCTTGGATTTGGGAGGTTCTTTCTAAAGATATGATTTCTACAGCATCAAAAGCTGAAGCGCCTCTTGTTAGCATCGTCGTCCCCATCTTCAACGTGGGGCCGTTCGTGCTTCCCTGCATAAGGTCGCTGCTCTGTCAGACGTATCCAAATATTGAGATTCTTATCGTGGACGACGGCTGTACCGATGACACGGTTGAGTTGATTGCTAGCGTCGTCGGGGATGATTCACGCGTCGAGATTCTCCACAAGGAGAACGGCGGGCTCTCATCTGCCCGAAATTATGGCACTCGGCTTTGTCACGGTGACTACTTGATGTATGTCGACGGAGACGATCTCATAGATCCGCGGGCCGTTGAGTTCATGCTCCAGGCGGCTTTGAGATACCATGTGTCGTTTGTCGCGGGGTCCTTTGCCAAGATGCCTCCTCTCGAGAGTTATGAAATGCGGAGTGAGCCTTTGTTCACGTTGGAGAGCGGCTGGGAGCATCTGAGGCGCCTTCTTCTGCTCGAAGGGGAGAGCGGGTCTGCCTGGGGCAAGTTGTTTTCCCGTTCTTTGATGCCCGACCTTGTGTTCCCCGAGGGTCAGCTTTTCGAGGATATGGGCGTGACTTCCGCGATTTGCTCCCGTGTAGAGACCGTCGCTGTCACTGACGCCCCTTTCTATGCGTACGTGACGAGGCCCGGTTCCATCACAACGCTTAAGAAGCAAGGCCCTAAGCATGTGAGGGATATGGATGCTGCCATTGAGGCCGTGCGGCGGGTTGCCGAGGGAAATTTTGATGGCGAGTTCGAGTGCTTCCGAGCGTATTGCATTCTGCGCGTTGCCATGCGGGTTGATCTCGATAGCTTTGCCGACAGGGCGGAGGGGCAGGCGTATTTGAGGCTTGCCCGCGACCTTGCGATGCGCGCCTCAAGGAACACCCTAGCTTCGCGCACCTGGAGACTGAGGTGCGCGCTTTTTGCGCTTTCCCCGAAGATGCATAACGCTTTCTATGCCCTTTATGCCGCGATTTCTGGCAAAGCAATCGGATAATCCCTATGAACAAAGGTTTTTAATGTGAGATTCTCGATAATCATTCCCGTTTATAACGTAGAGGAATATCTCGGACAATGCTTGGACAGCATTGCACATCAGGATTATTCCGACTACGAGGTCGTCATCGTCGACGACGGCTCGACCGACGGCAGCGCGAGTATCTATGAGCGCTTCGCCGCGGAGGCGGATGTTCCCGTCCGCATAGTCAAACAGGAGAACAAGGGGTTGCTGCTTGCTCGCCGTGCCGGGATCAAAGCCGCCAACGGTGATTATTATTGGCACGTCGACGGCGACGACGGTCTGGCGCCCAATGCAATGTGTGCGGTTTCCGGGATCATTGACGAACTGGATCCCGACGTCGTGTTGATCTGCCTTAGCGAATCTCCGACGTTCGGCTCTGTGCTCCCTGGGGGACTGCCCGGTGAACAGCGTTTCTATACCGGAGAAAGCCTTAACGATGTACGCTCTGCGTTCCTCGATGGATATATTCCTAATATGGTCACTAAAATCGCTCGAAGGTCTTGCGTCGATGCCGATTCAGATTACTCGCCTTATGGGAAGATGCAGCTTGGGGAAGATCAGCTGCAAAGCCTTTACATTCTCGATAATATGAAGAGCGCCGCATGCGTTCGCGAGCCCTTGTATTATTATCGTCCCAACGCAAGCAGCATTACTGCCAATTATCGCGAAGGCCAGATTGCCCAGTACGCCATGGTCAAGGAAGCCGTCCATCGACAGGCCGTCGCGTGGGATTCGAAATGGCCGGGGAATGGATTTGCTGAGACCGCTCTTGTCGGTTATCTGTCTAACGGTTTCTACGACATGCGCAAGAATGCTGATGGCAAGTGGTTTAAAAAGCAGTTCCAGGAGTTCAGGGATACATCGCTGTACGCGGAGGCCATCGGTCGATGCGGGGATTTGAGGCTTGAGCAGCGGATCTTCTTCACTTTGTTGGAAAAGAAAATGGATTATCTTGCGTATGTGTGCCTGGTTGCCTGCCGCGCTGCTACTCCGCTGGCGAGGAGCTTGGCTCGATGAAGATCTTAACTATCAGTTCGGGAGGCATGCCGCAGAGGACCCTATCGATGGCGGGTAGGGGGAACGCGCTCGGCATGGTGTTCTTCCTTGGCGTATGCGCTATTGTTTCGCCCCTCCTCGCCGTTTTCCTCTCCCTTCTCGTCTTTACCGGGGCCCCTACAAAGAAGATGGCGGTTGCCTGCGCCCTTGGGGTTGGGTTTTCCGCTGCGCTTGTCGCCCATGGTATCGTTTACAACCACCCTGTCGATATGACCCGATGGATGGTTGAATGCGGCTACTACGATGGCAGGAACATTCTCTCGATCGGAACCAGCCTGAACGAGGATCACAACGGCCTGCTCGTCTGGAACTTTCTGTGTTGGGTAACCGGGAATATCGGCGACCTCCGACTTCTCCAGTCGCTCGCCGCGTTTTTCGGTTACGGTCTCATCGCTTGGCTGATGATGGACAGGTGTGCCGAGGAGACGACAGATGCATGGGCTTTCCTCCCGCTCATGCTATTCATCTTTTTTGCCGTCCCGGCGCAGCCCCTGATCGGTAACGTTCGCTCGGCTCTCGGCTGCGTGATTTGTGCGGTCGCGATATGTAAGAGGCGGTCTTACGGGTTCAGGGATTCTCTGCCGTCGCTCGTCCTGATCATCGTCGCATGCCTCATCCACAATTCTATGCTGCTCGTCTTGGTTTTGTTCCTAGTTCAGCCGATTCTCGAGCGTAACCCTGTCAGGAATTCGATTATCTGCGTTGTCGCGGTCGTCACCATGATTTCCGTGGCTTCCGTACTTCTCGCGTCCCATTTGTTTGACGGGGTGCCTGTCATTACGAGCGTTCTGAAGAAGGCGAGTTTCTATACCATCGGCACGGAGTGGGATCAAGAGCAGGCGGACAACCTTCTCAGCAATCTGAGCCATGTGTTTTCGTTGCTGCTGCTCGGGGTCCTGCTGCTTAGGATCTACGCCACGAGACAGCATGATGGACGAACGGCGCTCGTTCTTGTTTTGACGATGTGCGTCATCGCGATGGAACTCACCCTCGTTAACGTCGGCAACCGCTTGAAGTTCATTCCGATCTTGATTGGCTCGACATATCTGCTTAACAACAAGGGAAGGGGCCATGCGGTTGATTCGCGATGGCCGATTCTTGCCGATGCCGTTTTGATGTTGCTCGCTATTGCCGTCTGGTTGATCTCCATGGCAAGCTTCATCCCTTCATTCAACTATGTCGAGGTCATGAAGAGCGCCGTTTTCTATCCGCTTCTCCTTTTCTAGAGGTTAAATCCATGTATCAAACTGTCACGGCGCCTCTAATCACGTTTGTTGTCCCCGCTTATAACGCCGTTTCTACCCTAGAGGCAGCCGTTCGCTCGCTTTCTGAGCAGACGTCCGACGATTGGGAGGCCATCATCGTCGATGACGGATCTGTTGACGGTACGGGTGAGATGGCCGATGCGCTCGCGCGGGGCGATGATCGCATTAAGGTTCTTCACCAGGGGAACGCCGGGGTCTCCGCTGCGCGCAATGCTGCTATCGCGGCCGCCAGTGGGGAATATCTCGCCTTCTTGGACGTCGATGACACCGTCGTTCCCAACTTCGTGGAGAAGGCGGGGTCCCTGCTGGGACGCAGGCCTGTCCGCCCCGATGTCGTCGCGCTTGCGTACCGTGCTCTTCCCCGAGGCACGGTCTTCGGGTACGGGCGGTTCCTCGGGAACGCATCGGAGTTCCTCGAGCTATCGCTCGGGAACAGATACGCCACTTTCCCCTGCTGGCTCTTCCTCGTTTCTGCTCGGCTCATCGCGGCGAGTGGGGTCCGGTTCACGGTCGGGAGGCGGACCGGCGAGGACCAGGAGTTCATCCTGAAGCTGCTCTGCTGCGCCTCTATTTGCGAATCTGTCGAAGACAGCGATGTCTACTATCTCTACCGCATGCCTTCCGGGGGCTCGGCCATGGGCCTTAACCTGGAGGGGCAGTTCGATTACCCCCGGGCTATGCGAGACGTTCTCTGCTTCGCCGCCAAGCCTGACGTAGGGATGTCTCCCGATGGCTTGGAGGCAGTCGACCGACTGCTTACTGACAGGTTTGTAGGGGCCTGCGCCTACGCTGCGGAGACTGCGTTCTCCAACGGCGCTTCCGATTCTGATGTCCTTTCCTGGTTGACAGATAGCCTGAAAGGATTTGATTGCCACGGGGCTCTTGAGAACGGCTGTTGCAGGAGCGAGAACCGGCGGTTTCTTCGCCTCTGGCTCGGCTGCAGCGGCATGATTCCGCTGTATATCCGCTTCGGTTTGTACATCCGGTCTATCGGCAGAACCATTAAGTACTGGATTTCACGCCGAGGCACTCGTTAGTTATCTTTGATTGGAGTTTCATTGAACGACAGGCAGATATATATTCTCAGCATTTTTGACCCCACCAACTACGGGAATAGGCTGCAGGCCTGCTCCCTCGAGGCCGCCGTCGCCTCTCTTACCGGCAAAGAGGTTCTTTCGGTCGATTGCCGCCGCCCGGTGAGTAAGCGCGGGGTCTTTAAGATCATGGCGGACCTCAACAGAGTCCGAATCGAGTCGAAGAAGGCGCCCGCCGAGAGGAGGCGGCGTTTCCGAGTTTTTCAGGATGAGTACTGTGCGCCTGTCGTTGAGATTGCCGAGAGGGACGTTCGTAGCATCACTGGTCCCGTCGTGATCGGCTCCGATCAATGCTGGAACCCCGGGTGGGGATTGGGTGCGAGTAAGTTTGGCGCCCAGTGCGCCGTGGGCGTCGACAAGAAAATGGCCTATGCCGCTAGTTTCGGCATCGGCATGTCGGACATGCCTGAGGAGTGGGGTCGGCGCTACTCCGAATGGCTTGGCGGAATCAAGGACATCGGTGTTCGGGAGTTCGCGGGTGCTCAGATTGTCCGCGAGCTTACTGGGCGGGATGTCAAGGTCGTTCTTGACCCTACGATGCTCCAAACTGCCAAGTGGTGGTCCGAGATAGAGGAGCGCCCGATTATTCCGGGCATCGACCTGGAGGGGCCTTTCTGCCTTAAGTATGTCTTGGGAGACGATACAGCTTCGGCAAAGATCGCGGAGCGATGTGGCCGCGACGGCCTGGGGCTGGTGGACTTGACGGATATCCATTTGCCGGTCGGCCCCGCGGAGTTCGTGTGGCTTATTCACCACTCTGCTCTCGTTTGCACTGACAGCTTCCACGCTACAGTTTTCAGTCTCCTTTTCCACCGGCCTTTTGTGATTTACGAACGGCAGGGAAATGCTGGGAATATGTCCAGCAGGTTCGATACCCTCCACGCTTTGTTTGGGATTAACTCCAACCGCGCCGGTAAGGATTGCTTCCGCGAGCGCTGCGTCGATGAGTTCGATTGGACCGGCTTCGAGCGAGAGCTTGAGGAGAAGAGGAATGATTCCGTCGCATGGCTTCGCGCTGCCCTTGCCAGCTTATAGGGTGGTTATGTCCAGTGAAATCTGAAACTCTATCTTCGGGAGATACTGTCCATGGTTAGTCAACGCAAGGCCGGGGCGATTCTCGGGTACGCGAACATCATCGTTAAGAATCTCGTCAACCTCGTCTATACCCCGATGCTCCTCGCTTTCGTGGGTCAGGCGGACTACGGCGTTTACCAGACTGCGAATTCCTTCGTCTTCTCCCTAACGCTTCTGACGTTTGGTTTCTCCGAGGCGTATATCCGCTTCTATACGCAGAAGAAGGCTAAGGGGACGGAGGAAGACGTCCGATCACTCAATGGCATGTACCTTGCGCTATATGCGATGATCAGCTCCATTGCACTGGTGTTGGGACTGCTCTTTGCTGCGAACGTTGGGCTATTCTTTTCTGGCAGCTTTACGTTCGACCAAGTCGGGCTTGCGGGCGAGCTCATGGCTATCATGGCGGTGAACGTGGCGGCGGTGCTGTTCTCGACTGTGTTCGACGCATACATCATGGCCCACGAACAGTTCAAGTTTCAGCAAAGCCGTCAGATGTTCACCACGTTAGCGACACCGGGTATCGCTTTTGTCTTGCTCAACTTTGGTATGGGCGCGGTCGGTGTAGCGCTGGCTCAGCTCGCAGTCACCTTGACTCTGCTCGCCCTCAACATGCATTATGCTGTGTCGAAGCTCGGTATGCGATTCAGTCTCAGGAGGTTTGACGGAGCCCTGTTCCACGCGGTCGCAGCTTTCTCGGCCTGGATATTCGCCAACCAGGTTTGCGATTTAGTTAACCAGAGCGTGCCCAATATGATGCTCGGCGCGCTCACGAACGCAGTCACTGTATCTGTTTTCGCTGTGGCGCTGCAAATCCGTCAAATCTTTTACTCGCTCTCGACAACAATGTCGAGCGTATTTGTGCCCAAGATCAATAGGATCGTCGCTGAATCGGATGACAACGGAGTGCTAACTCGGCTCATGACGCGCGTAGGGCGCTACCAGATGTTCCTCTTCTGCTGGGTGTACTGC
>CABSMS010000089.1 GCA_902478885.1 uncultured Collinsella sp.
GGCTCGGAGATGTGTATAAGAGACAGGAAGAACCTGTCTTGCGCGATGCCTGCGATATCGACCGCGTTTTCCCGCGCGCGCCCTTTGTGCCGGCCGACCACGGCGACCTGGCCGAGCGCTGCGAGACCATCCTCGACCTGCAGACTGCGGGCCTCAAGACCCGCCTCGCCCATACGGGTACCAAGGCTGCGGTCATCGGCCTTTCGGGCGGCTTGGACTCCACGCTGGCACTGCTTGTGACCGTGCGTGCCTTCGATGCACTGGGGCTGTCGCGCACGGGTATCACGGCGGTTTCCATGCCCGGCTTTGGCACGACGCACCGCACTAAGTCCAATGCCGAGTCGCTCGCTCGTGACTTGGGTGTGAGCTTCCGCGAGGTCTCAATCCATGCTGCCGTGGAACAGCACTTTAAGGATATCGAGCATGATCCGGCCGTGCAGGACGTGACCTACGAGAACAGCCAGGCGCGCGAGCGTACGCAGATTCTGATGGATCTGGCCAACCAGGCTGGCGGTTTTGTCATTGGCACGGGCGACCTGTCGGAGCTGGCGCTCGGCTGGGCTACCTATAACGGCGACCACATGAGCATGTACGCCGTCAACGCGAGCGTGCCCAAGACGCTTGTGCGCCATCTGGTGCGTTATGCGGCTGATGTCTTTGGCGGGCGCATTGCCGAGGTCTTGCTCGATATCCTCGACACGCCGGTGTCCCCCGAGCTTCTGCCGCCCACGGGCGACGGCGAGATTGCGCAGAAGACCGAGGATTTGGTGGGCCCGTACGAGCTGCACGACTACTTCCTCTACTACCTGCTGCGTTTTGGCTTTGAGCCTGGCAAGATCTACCGCATGGCGCTCAAGAGCTTCGAGGGCGTCTACGACGCCAAGACCGTCCACACGTGGCTACGTACGTTCTACCGTCGCTTCTTTGCCCAGCAGTTTAAGCGCAGCTGCCTGCCCGATGGTCCCAAGGTGGGCTCGGTGACGCTCAGCCCGCGCGGCGATTGGCGTATGCCGAGTGACGCTAGCTCGCGTCTGTGGCTTGCGCAGATCGACGCGCTCAATCCAGTTGACTAAGGTTGGCTAAATTGAACCAATACGGGGGTTGCAAGCGTTACACTTTTGCAATCTGATGGCCCGTATCGCGCGGCGCTCTTGTCGGAGCGCCGCGTTTTTTATATCGAAAGGTGGCGCCATGCAGGCATCGCAGCGTCTCGACCGCTTTGGCGCGGAGGTCTTCGCCTCGCTCAACAACAAGCTTCTCGCGCTGAAGGCTCAGGGCAAGACCATTTACAACATGAGCGTGGGCACGCCCGACTTTAAGCCGTACGACCACGTGGTCGAGGCGCTCACGCAGGCAGCCCAAGATCCCGAGATGTGGAAGTATGCCCTGCGCGACCTGCCCGAACTCAAGCAGGCCGTGTGCGATTACTATGAGCGTCGCTTTGGCGTTTCGGGCATTACGCCGTCTATGGTGCAGTCGTGCAACGGCACGCAGGAGGGGGTGGGCCATTTGGGCCTTGCCCTGCTCGATCCGGGTGACACCATTTTGGTTCCCGATCCGTGCTACCCGGTCTTTGAGGCGGGTGCCAAGATCGCCGATGCCAAGCTCGAATACTATCCGCTGGTTGCCGAGCACAATTACCTGCCCTATGTGGCGGGTATCGATCCCGAGGTGGCCGATCGTGCCAAATATATGATCGTGTCGCTGCCCGCGAACCCGGTCGGCTCGGTGGGCACTCCCGAGGTCTACGAGGAGATCATCGCTTTCGCCCGCGAGCACGACCTGCTCATCGTCCATGACAACGCGTACTCCGACATCGTGTTCGACGGCGAGCCGGGCGGCAGCTTCTTGCAGTATCCCGGCGCGCTCGAGGTGGGCGTTGAGTTCTTCTCGCTCTCCAAGTCGTTTAACGTCACCGGTGCGCGTATCGGCTTTTTGGTCGGCCGCGAGGATGTGGTCTCAGCCTTTGCCAAGCTGCGCGGCCAGATCGACTTTGGTATGTTCTTCCCGATCCAGAAGGCCGCCATCGCTTGCTTGAACGGTCCGCGCGATGAGGTCGAGGCGCAGCGTCTGAAGTACCAGGAACGCCGCGATGCCCTGTGCGACGGTCTTGAGGGCCTGGGCTGGGAGCGTCCCAACGCGCATGGCTCTATGTTTGTGTGGGCCAAGCTTCCCGGTGGTCGCACCGATTCCATGGCGTTTTGCGAGGAGCTTATGGAGAAGGCCGGCGTTGTGGTGACGCCGGGCGCGAGCTTTGGCCCTTCGGGCGAGGGGCACGTGCGTATGGCACTGGTCTTGCCGCCCGATCAGATCGCTTTGGCTGTCGAGGCCATTCGCGAGGCGGGCCTGTATTAGAAACCTATTTCGACTCGTCAATAGCTCGAAACCGATTTCGTGCAGTTATTTTACGAATTCTGCAAACAATTTCGGTAAACGGTCGATTTTTGGCTGCGAATAGGGGCATAATCAAAGTCCCGATTGGATGTATTGGGATTACGGCAAGCCGCTCGGGTCGTTCCCGGGCGGCTTGTTTGTGGAGAGAGATGGGAGTTTCTAATGGTTAACGAGAAGAAGGTCGCTATTGTCGGTTGCGGTTTCGTCGGTTCGTCTTCGGCGTTCGCTCTGATGCAGAGTGGTCTGTTCTCCGAGATGGTCCTCATCGACGTGGACAAGAACCGCGCCGAGGGTGAGGCTCTGGATATCGCGCACGGCATGACGTTTGCCGAGCCGATGAAGATCTACGCCGGCGATTATTCCGATGTCGCCGATGCCGCCATGATCGTCGTCACCGCTGGCGCTGCCCAGAAGCCCGGTGAGACCCGCCTGGACCTGGTCAACAAGAACGTAAACATCTTTAAGTCCATTATCCCCGAGATTAAGAAGTCCGGCTTCGACGGCATTCTGCTAATCGTCTCCAACCCGGTTGATGTTCTGACCTATGCTGCCATTAAGATGTCCGGCCTGCCCGAGGGCCATGTCATCGGTTCCGGCACCGTGCTCGACACTGGCCGTCTGCAGCAGATGCTTGGTGCCCACGTCGAGGTTGACCCGCGCGATGTCCAGGCCTATGTCATGGGCGAGCACGGCGACTCCGAGTTTGTCGCTTGGTCCAGCGCTCAGGTTGCCGGCGTTCCGCTGAACACCTTCTGTGAGCTTCACGGCCACCTGGAGCATGAGGCTGCCGAGAAGCGTATCGCCGAGGACGTCAAAAACTCCGCCTACACCATCATCGAGAAGAAGCACGCCACCTACTATGGCGTCGCCATGGCCGTCAAGCGCATCTGCACCGCCGTCATGCGCGATGAGCAGACCGTTCTGCCCGTCTCCTCGCTCATGGTGGGCGAGTATGGCCTGTCCGATCTTGCCATCTCCATGCCGACCGTCGTCGGCCGCGATGGCGTTGTCTGCCGCGTCCCCGTGCCGCTGGACGATGACGAGCAGCATGAGCTCACCGCCTCCGCCAAGGCCCTCAAGGACATCATCGACAGCGTCGACTTCTCCTGCTAAATCAAGCTCTTTTGGGCAACAGACTACAATGAAAGGCGTCCGGGCCACACGGTCCGGGCGCCTTTTTGGTGCGAGGGGGTCAGGTTACTTTGCACCACCTCAATGCACCATAGTTGATGGGAGGGCCATGTCGGATTCGCCTAATTTTTTGACCTATGCCCAGACGGCGTTTGATCCGTTTGAGGAACGGCCGTTCTGCGCGGTGGATAGCCTGGTCTTTGCGTGGTTGTCCTATTTGCGTTTGCCGGGTGATATGGCGGAGCTGACGAACTGGCAGGGCCTAGACGTACGCGAGCTGCTGCGCGCCGAGTGCTACCAAGACATGATTGGCGACCTGTGGGATCCGGAGGGGAGCCGTGCCCTGTTGGAGGCTGTGGCAGCAAGCCCTCGCTACCGTGGCGTTCGTGTTTGCGGCTATCGTAGCGTGAGTGATGCCGAGACAACGGAGCAGTTTGCGGCCATGACGTTCCGATTTCCGGCGGGGTTTAGCTATCTTGCCTTCCGGGGGACCGACAGCACGATTGTGGGCTGGAAAGAGGACTTTAACATGGCGTTCCGGTGTCCTGTGCCGGCCCAGGAATCCGCGGCGCGTTATGTAGACGAGGCGGCGGATGCGATTGACGGGCCGCTTTTGTGCGGAGGTCATTCCAAGGGTGGAAACCTTGCGGTGTACGGTGCGGCGATGTGCCCCGATGTCGCCCGTGAGCGAATCGAACGGGCGTATTCCCATGATGGTCCGGGCTTCGTCGAGGAGTTTCTGAGCGGCAACGCCTTCGCCGACCTATCCGGTCGAATCGACAAGACGCTACCTCGGTCGTCAATCTTTGGCATGATGTTCGAGACACAGGAGGACTATGCCATCGTTGAGAGCACCGAGTTCAGCCTGCTTCAGCATAATCCCTTTAGCTGGGTGGTTGATGGTCGCGACTTCGTGTACTGTGAGCGCCTGTCCGCCGGTGCTCGATACGTTGATGGCTCCATTCGCGAGATGCTGCTTGCGGTGTCGCCTAGCGAGCGCGAGCGTTTTGTAGATGCGTTGTTCTCCGTGCTTGAGGCTACGGGTGCTGAGCGGTTTGCGGATATCGCTGGGAATCTGCGCGAGAGCCTGCCCGTGATGCTCCAGGCTGCGCAAGGCTTTGACAAGGATACGCGACGCTTTGTCTCGCAGACTATCGTTGCGATTCTTAAGTGTGCGCTTCTGCCCAAACGTCCCCAGATCGACATGCCCGCTGCCGGCAAGAGCTTGGCAGAACAGCTCGAGGCTTGGCAGTCCGAGCTCCTGCGCTAACCATTGGTGCAAAGCAACCTGTCCCCGATGCACCAATCTTCGATGCGCCTGGGGCGGGATCGACCGCTATACTGGTTCGTGCCGAAATCGATCTAGAACGGAATGCCGTATATGAAAATCAATCACGCGATTCTGCATATCCTGGACTTTGACTCTGCCGTGAACGTTATGAGCCAGCGCGAGTTGGATATCGAAAGCCGTACCGTGCGCAACTTCGTAACCACGCATCTGCGCCGCGCACGCACCTCGGCCGATAATAAACGCGCCACGTTTGCCGAGAATTCTGCGTTTGGCGGCGAGCTCAAGGGCTATTTCTTTGGCGAGCGCGATTTCGTGGACCTGTCGCAGCAGATTGCGGAGTTTATCTCCTCCGAGCTCACCAAAGCCGAGAAAGCCGAGTCCACCGACGTGCTTGTGGCGGACTTTGACGATGATGGGGATGCCCGCTGGTTTGCCGTGATGCTGCTGGGCTCCAAGCAGGCATTCATGCACGAAGTGGGTCGCGAGGAGGGGGAGGTGCGCAACGACATCGCGCGCCACTACGCCATTCTGCCGAACCCTTCGCAAAAGGTGCCGAGCTATGCCATCGTGCGTGCAAGCACCATGGAGATCGGCTATGTGGATAAGAAGCGCAAGATTGCCGGCGAGGATCGCATGCTCATTCCCGACGGCCTGCTGCAATGCGACACGGGCGTTTCGGGCAAGGAGGTCATCGACACGGTGACGCGCGTGGTCGAGGAAGTCGCCGAGGAGCACGGCGCCAACACGGCCGTGGCGCTCGCCAAGGTTAAGGCCGCTGTGGCCGAGAAGGTTGAAGATGACGAGGAGCTGCCGCCTTGGGATATCGTTGATGAGGTCTTTGAGGACGAGCCGGTCATCAAGGAAAGCGTGCGCGCGGCACTGACTGAGGAGAAGGTGCCTGAGCGTGTGCCCGTGGAGCGCAAGCAGGTCGAACGCGCGGCGGTGCGCAACCACAAGATCCGTACCGACACGGGCATCGAGATCAGCTTCCCGGCCGAGATGGGTTCGAACTCTGAGTACATCGAGTTTGTCAACGAGCCCAACGGCCTCATCTCCATCGAGCTCAAGAACATCGGAAGTATTGAGAATCGATAAACTGCTCTTGGACGTTGCAAAAAACAAAGGCCGAAGCCTTTTGGGACTTCGGCCTTTTTTGTTTTCGGCTTGGTTGCTGACATTGCGCCGCAGGTTGAGCTCACGTCAGCGAAAACGCCCCTAAGCGAGCAAGGTGACGTGAAAGAGGAGGGAAGCGTACTTCGGTACGCGACCGACGATTGAACGTCAGATTGCCGCTTAGGGGCGTTTGCAGCGTCGAGCCGTTACGCGGTTTGGCAAAACCGCGTAACTTCTACAGCTGGCGCAGGCCCTCTTCCAGGCCGGTCTTGCTGTCGGTCTTCTCGTCGCGCATCTTGATGGCGCGGGCGGGGACACCGGCCACGACGGCGCCGGCGGGGACGTCCTCGACGCACACGGCGCCGGCGGCAACTACAGCACCCTTGCCCACGTGCACGCCTTCCAGGACCACGGCGTTTGCGCCGATCATGACATCGTCCTCGATGATGACGGGCGTGGCGCTGGCGGGCTCCACAACGCCTGCCAGCACGGTGCCGGCGCCGATGTGGCAGTTCTTGCCCACGGTGGCGCGACCGCCCAGCACGGCGCCCATATCGATCATGGAACCCTCGCCGATAACGGAGCCGATGTTGATGATGGCGCCCATCATGATGACGGCACGGTCGCCAATCTCGACGCGGTCGCGGATGATCGCGCCCGGCTCGATGCGGGCGTTGATGCCCTTAAGGTCGAGCATGGGCACGGCGGAGTTGCGGCAATCGTTTTCAACGTCGTAGTAATCGATGGAATCGGCATTGGCGTCCAGGATGGTCTTGAGCTCGTCCCAGTCGCCAAAGACGGTCTTGCCGCGACGGCCGCCGTAGACATGTGCGTCGCCCCAGGCAACCTTCATGCCCGGCTTCTCGCGCACGTACAGCTTGACGGGCGTCTTTTTGGGCGCGGTGGCGATGTAGTTGATAATCTCCTGTGCATCCATCTCGGCTGCGTTGCTCATTTGCTATCTCTCCTTTGGGTGGATTCGGTTGATACCTGGTTAGGCAAACATGACCTTGTCGAACGTATAGAAGCCGGGTTCGCGGGTGACGAGCTTCTGCGCGGCTGCCAAGGCGCCGTTGACAAAGATCTGACGGCTCGTGGCGCGGTGGGTGAGCGTGACCTCCTCGTCCTGGCCAAAGAAGCTCACCTCGTGCACGCCGGCGACGGTGCCGCCGCGCAGCGAGTGCATACCGATTTCCTTGGGATCGCGTGCTCCGCACATGCCCTCGCGGCCATAGACGGGGTGGTAGCCTGCCTCGGGCTCGGCTTCGACGACGGCGTCGAGCAGTAGCTTGGCAGTGCCGCTGGGGGCGTCGACCTTTTGGTTGTGGTGCGTCTCGACGATTTCGCAGTCAAAGCCGGGCAGCTCGCGTGTAGCCTGCGCTACCAGATGGCGCAGGGCTGCGATACCGATGGAGTAATTGCCCGAGTGCATAACGCGGGTGTTCTGGCCCAGCTCACGCAGGCGGTCCATCTGCTCGGGGGTGTAGCCTGTGGTGCCTGAGACCAACGCCGCGCCCGTGCGCTCGACATAGGCGACGACGGCGTCGAAGGTCGCGACGTTCGAGAAGTCGATGATGACGTCGGCAGCCGGTGCGTTCTCGAGCTCGCTCAAATCGAAGCCAATCTGGGCCACGATATCAAAAACGGGCTGCCCGGCGGCGTCGACAATGCCTTCGGCGGTAGTGCGGATGAGCGAGCCCATGCGGCCCGTTCCCATAATGACGGTCTTAATCAAGTAGACCAGCTCCCTTCAGAGCATCGGTAAGTGCGGCTCGCGTGTCGTCTGCCATGGGGCACAGCGGCATACGGTAGTTTGCCTCGATCATGCCCATCTGGGCGAGCGCTTCCTTGACGGGGATGGGGTTGACCTCGCTAAAGAGGGCGTTGATGAGCGGCTGGCCGGCAATCTGGATATCGCGGGCGCGCGCTACGTCGCCGTCCAGATAAGCGCGGCACATGTCGTGTACAAGCTGCGGCTGCACGTCGGCCCACACGCTGATGGTGCCCGAAGCGCCCAGGCTCATGAGCGGCACTGTGAGTGCATCCTCGCCCGAGTACATGCGGAAATCGTCGGACAGCAGGTGGGCGATCTTGGCCGCGTAGGCGACGTTGCCCGAGGCCTCCTTGATGCCCATGATGTTGGGGTGCGCGGCTAGGCGCTCTACGTTGCGCTCGCTGATACCGCAGCCGCAGCGGCCGGGGATGTTGTACAGGATGCAGGGGATGTCAACGGCATCGGCGACGGTCTTAAAGTGCTGATAGATACCCTCTTCGTTGGACTTGTTGTAGTAGGGGGTAATGAGCAGCAGGCCGTCGGCTCCCAAGCCCTGGTAAGTAAGCGACTTGGTGAGCATGGTCTGCGTGGAGTTGGAGCCTGAGCCGGCGATGACGGGGACGCGTCCTGCAACATGCTTGACCACGGCGGCGACGACGGAGTTGTCCTCGTCATCGGTCATCGTGGCGCTCTCGCCGGTGGTGCCCAGGGTGAGAATGGCGTCGGTGCCATTTTGCAAGTGGAAATCGATAAGGCGCTCGAGCGCGTCAAAGTCGACACTGCCGTCCTTTTTAAACGGCGTAACCAGGGCGACGATTGAGCCCTCGAGATTGCGGACTGTCTCTTATA
>CABSMS010000090.1 GCA_902478885.1 uncultured Collinsella sp.
CAGCGTCAGATGTGTATAAGAGACAGTACGTCTACTCCATGGACACGCGCTTTGTCTCGGTGGGCCAGTCGCTCGTTGTCGTCGAGACCGCCAAATACATCGAGGCTCACCCCGATGCCACCGTCGACGAGATCTTTGCATTTACGAATTCCGTCATGGACCGCGTGCTGCTGGGCTTTGTTCCTACCGATCTTGCCTTTCTTAAGGCGGGCGGTCGCTTGTCCAACGTCGCATTCCTTGGCGCCCATCTGCTCAAGATTAAGCCCTGCATTGAGGTGACGGGCGGCAAGTTCGTGGCGACCAAGAAGTTCCGCGGCTCTATGCTCAAGTGCGCCCGCGCCTTTATTGACCACATGGTTGCGAAGGGCGAGATTGACTACTCGCACATTGGCCTGGCGTATTCGGTGGGCCTTTCCCAGGAGCTGCGCGATGACATGGAGGTCTATGCGCATGATCTGGGCTTTAAGGACGTTACCTGGACTCAGGTCGGCGGCGTCATCTCGAGCCATTGCGGCCCGACCGCCTTCGGTGCGGTGCTCACGCTTAAGGCGTAAAGGCCGCAGGCGAGCGTTCTTCAGTCTGACATCTCGACGTAGACCCCAACCATGGTGATGGGGGATAGATTAAAACGTGCCATTCTATCCCGAGACGTTTAAACGCAAACGCATGGGCTAGAATGGCTCTGGCATTTTAATTGGTTACATCCAAGGAGAGGCAAGGTAGCGCGAATGGCAGAAATGACGCTTGAGGGTGTGGACGCTCGTCCCGAGGACTCTGCGTTTGCCCTTGGCCGCGTGCATTCGATCGAGACGATGGGAACGGTCGACGGACCCGGCATCCGCTTTGTGGTGTTTGTTCAGGGCTGTCCCATGCGCTGCGCGTATTGCCACAATCCCGATACCTGGTCGGTCAACGGCGGCACCATGGTGACCGTCGAGCACCTGATGGATGAGTTCCAGAGTAACCACGAGTTCTATCGCAGCGGTGGCATTACGGTGTCCGGCGGCGAGCCTCTCCTGCAGCCTGAGTTTTTGGCCGATCTGTTTCATGCCATGCATAACAACCCCGATGGCCGTGTGCATACCTGCCTGGATAGCTGTGGCTATGCATTTGACCCCAACCACCCCGAGAAGTTTGATGCCGTGCTCAACGAGACCGACATGGTACTGCTCGATATCAAGCATGCCGACCCGGTCGAGCATAAAAAGCTGACCGGTTGTGATCCCGCACGCATCCTGGCGTTTGGTGATGAGCTTGCGCGTCGCAAGATTAAGGTCGTTATCCGTCACGTGGTGGTACCGGGCATTACCGACACGGTGGAGGAGTGCGAGGCGCTCGGTCGTTTAATCGCCCCGTGGCATAACGTGGTGGGCTTGGAAATGCTGCCGTATCACACGATGGGCGTCGTCAAGTACGAGCAACTGGGCATTCCCTATAAGCTTGAGGGCGTTCCACAGATGGATACCGCGCGCATGCCCGAGCTGCGCAATGCCGTCATGGCCGGTATGAAAAAGCGCCGTGCGGAGCTCAGGTCGGCCATCGGCTAACAAGCCATTTTTGCCCCTTTATGATACCCGAGCTGTACTGGCCTAACGGCTTGGTGCTGACGCGGTTGAGCCAAAATGCTGGTACCATACCGTGGATAAGCAATTTGCACGGATTTGGGGGATGGCATGGCAACCATCGCGATCATAGGCGCACTCGAAAAAGAGGTTGCGCAGATTAAGGAAGAGCTGAGTGGCGCGCATGAGTCGCAGGAGGCGGGCTTGACCGTTGTGAGCGGTGAGCTCGACGGTTTGTCCGTTGTTGCTACGACCGCTGGCATGGGAACCGTAAACGCCGCGGCGGCAACGCAGCATCTCATCAGCAAATATGCCCCGCAGGCCGTTGTGTTTTCGGGCATTGCGGGTGGCCTAAACCCTAAGCTCCATATTAACGACGTGGTTATAGGCAAGTGTCTGCGTTATCTGGATACCGACACGACGCTCATTGCCGAGTCGGCACCGGGGCTTGAGGAATTTGCCTCGACACCGGCTTTGGTTGATATTGCAGCTGTCGTGCTTGTCGAGCATGGGTTTGTGGACGCATCGTCGGATATGGCGGCTGCCGAGAAGGACCCCAAGCAGTTCCTGTGTGGCACTATCGCCACGGGTGACCGCTTTGTTACGGGTGACGCCATGCGTAACGCTGCGATTGAGGCCACGCATGCCGATTGCGTCGAGATGGAGGGTGCGGCAATTGCGCACATCGCGGCCAAGAATGGTGTCGATTGCCTAGTGCTGCGCGCTATCAGCGATAATTGTGACGAGGCATATGACGCGTTTTGCGAGCGCGAGTTCGATCTGGATGAGTACGCTCGCACCGCGAGCGGCATCACGCTTGACATCGTTCGTAGTATCGCCGCCGCGCAATAGCACGCCCGTTTTGTAAAAACCTACGACCAAGGAGTGTCCATGGCCGATTCAATTAACTACCAGCTTGCCAAGTTCGTCGCCAGCTACGGCAAGGTTTCGCAGATTCCCGAGTCCACCTGCCCTGAGGTGAGCTTCGTCGGCCGCTCCAACGTGGGCAAGTCCTCCATCATGAACAAGCTATTTGGCCGCAAGAACCTGGTCAAGGTTTCAAGCACGCCGGGCAAGACGAGCAACATCAATTTCTTCGAGGCCGACGACGTGCACTTTGTGGACCTGCCGGGCTACGGTTTCGCCCGTCGTTCCAAGGCCGAGCGCGACCGCTGGGCTGAGCTTATCGGCGACTTCTTTGACTCCGAGCGCAGCTTTAACCTGGTCGTATCGCTGGTGGATATTCGTCACGACCCCAGTAAGCTCGACCATGACATGATCGACTACCTGCAGGGCAACGAGTTCAACTTTATCGTCTGCCTCACCAAGGCCGACAAGCTCAGCCGCACCCAACAGGCCCGCCAGGCAGCAGCCATCAAAAAACAGCTCAACGTCCCGGCCGAGAACGTAATCATCACAAGCTCCCAGACCGGCGTGGGCATCGACGAACTCAAGCGCCGCATCGCCGAGGCCTGCCTCTAGTAAGGGCTCCAGCCTAGCAAGAGCCCCTATCAATAAAGGGCCATATATTTCAGCCCGGCGCCCCTTCAAAGCGTGGGTCCCTGTAGACATCCTCAGCAAGGTAGGCGCAGGGACGGTCGGGATGTTCCCTCAAAATCATTCCGCAGCGCGAAGGCCCCTTGTCCGTCGCTCCGTAGGAGCAGGGCAAGGGGCCTTCATGCGCGAGGACGATTTTGAGGGAACATCCCGACCGTCCCGGACAGGTATATGAGGAGGATGTCTACAGGTATTCGATCTGGGCGCCTTCCGTGTCGCACGTGAGGATATGCGTGTCGCACTTGGGGAACTGTTCGCGCAGCTTGACCTGCAGGAATTTTGCCACGATGGTGTCGTCGGTCACCGCCATAAGGGTCGAGCCCGAACCGCTGATCCAGATGGTCTTGGCGCCGCCGTTAAGGCAGGTGTCGCGCACGGCGTTGTAGTCGGGAATCAGACGGCGACGATAGGGTTCCTGGATGCGGTCGTCATTGGCGGCGGCAATCAGGTCGAGGTTACCAGTCTCCAAGCCGCGCGTCATACCGGCGATGCGGCCCATCTGCCACACGGCGGTGGAGAGCGGAATCTCCTGCGGCACGACCTTGCGCGCCTCGCTCGTGTGTACCTCGTAGGGCGGAATCACGGTAATAAAACGCAGGCGATCGCTCACCTCGTAGCGCAGGCACTGGGGGAGCGAGTCGGTCGGCGTAAAGGAGCAGACGGCGCCGCCCAGGATGGCGGGGGCGACGTTATCGGGATGGCCCTCGACTTCGGTGGCAATGCGAACAAGCTCGGCGCGGTCGACGGTGTGGCCTGTCAGTGCGGCGGCGGCCATAATGCCGGCGACGACGCAGGTGGAGCTGGAGCCTAGGCCGCGGGCGACGGGAACGTCAGTCTGAATGTCGATGGCAACGGGAAAAGCCGGCTCGCCCCATGCGGCCAGTGCATCGACAAAGCTGACGTAGACCAGGTTGTCCTCGTTTTGGAACTCCTCGGGGCAGCCCGTGATGGTGAGCCTGTCGGTGCGCTCGAAGGTGAAGTGCGAGTAGAGGCTGACGGCCATGCCGAGGGTATCGTAGCCGATGCCTAGGTTGGCGCTGGTTGCTGGGACGGTGATTTTGATCATGTGGGTCCTCCTGGGCGGTCTGCCTGTTTAGTTCGCTGCTCGGGCAGTCCTGGCTCGCTCGGAAAGCACATTAAGTGCTTTCCGGCTTGTGCGGAACTCGCGACGAACTAAACAGGCAGACCCGCTCGCATGCTCGTCATCATCCCGAAAGCTAAATAAAAAGAAGGTGCGCCGGCTTTCGCCGGCGCTTAATAAGGGGTCTAGTTGGTGCTCATTCGTTTTGCTGCAGACTCGACGTAGCTTGCCATCTCATCGACGTTGCAGACGTCTTCGAAGCGGACGGGCTTGGACTCGAGCTCGGCGAGTTGGACCGGGGCAACCGTGTTGGTTGCCTGCTCGAGCACTCGCATGGCCTCAAAGTCGTCCTCGGGAACGTCGAGGCCCAGGGCGTCGCAGCAGGCACGCGGGAACTTGTAAGGGCTGGCGGTCGAAAGCAGCACGCGGGCCTTGGCGCCCTCGGCGGGGGCGACCTTTTCGAAGACGTGATAGCCGCAAGCGGTGTGCGGGTCGATCACGTAGCCGTTCGCGTCCCAGCAGCTCTTGATGGCGGCGCGGACCTCGTCCTCGCTGGCCCAACCGCAGCCAAAGACGCTCTGAATCTTTGCCAGCAGCTCGGCGGGCACCTCGTAGCGGCCGGTCTGGGCAAGCTGCTCCATAAGGTCGGCAACGAGTTCGCAGTCGCCATCGGACAGGAAGTAGAGCATGCGCTCGAGGTTGGAGCTGATGAGGATGTCCATCGACGGCGAGATGGTCGTGAAGAACGGTCGGTTGCGGTCGTAGACGCCGGTGGTCAGGAAGTCGGCGAGCACGTTGTTCTTGTCGCTGGCCACGACGAGTTTGGCGACGGGCAGACCCATGCGCTTGGCGTAGTAGCCGGCCAAGATATCGCCAAAGTTGCCGGTGGGCACACAGAACTCCACGGCGTCGCCGGCCTCGATGGCGCCGGCGCGCAGCAACTGCGCATAGGCGGCAAAGTAGTAGACGACCTGCGGTACCAGACGGCCGACATTGATGGAGTTGGCGCTCGAAAGCACCGTGCCAGCAGCCTCCAGGCGCTCGGCAAGCTCCTTATCGGCAAAGATGCGCTTGACGGCACTCTGGGCATCGTCGAAGTTGCCGCGGATGCCGCAGACGGCGACGTTATCGCCCTCCTGTGTGGACATCTGCAGGTTCTGGACGCGGCTGACCTTGCCCTCGGGATAAAAGACGGTGATGCCCGTGCCCGGAGCGTCGGCAAAGCCGGCGAGTGCTGCCTTGCCCGTGTCGCCCGACGTGGCGGTGACGATCATGATGCGCTCGGCGCCGCCGTCCTTGGCGGAAGTGCGGGCCATCAAGCGGGGGAGCATCTGCAGGGCGACGTCCTTAAAGGCACTCGTGGGGCCGCCAAAGAGCTCCATCACATAGGTCTGAGGGGCGTCAGCGCCCGGCGCAGCGTCGAGTTTGACGAGCGGCGTAACCTCTTCACTCGCGAACGTGCCGCGGTATGCCTCGTCGACACACGCCGAAATTTCTTCGGCCGTGTAATCATTCAGTAACATTCCCAACACATCTTGAGCGATTTCAAAGTACGATTTATCTGCAAGCGAGCTGATATTGACCTGCTGGGTGCCGAGCTCGTCCGAGACAAACAAACCCCCGTCGGGAGCGATGCCGGTGCGGATTGCCACCTTACTTGAGCACGATAAAGTGCGTCCTCGTGTACTATGATAAGTTCCCATATAACACTGCTCCTCGGATGCCTTGGTCCCAATCGGTGAAACCATGGTATCAGAGCGCGCAAAATAGGTTCGCAGAGGCTTTTTAGAAAGGTAACCTCCAGCCCATGATTAAGATTGCCAAGTTTGGCGGCTCGTCGGTCGCCGACGCCGAACACTTTAAGAAGATCAAGGCCATCGTCGATGCCGACCCGGCTCGCCGTTTTGTGGTGGTTTCTGCCTGCGGTCGCCGCTTTAAGGGCGACACCAAGGTGACCGACCTGCTCTACCTGGTTAACGCGCACGTTAAGTACCACGTGTCGTGCGAGGAACTGCTCGAGGACATTGGCCAGCGCTATTTTGATATCGCTGACGAGCTGGAGCTCACCTATCCCATCCGTGAGGAGTTCGCGGCCTTTGCCGAGCGCGCCCGCTCGGGCGGCTACTCCACCGAGGAGCTTGTGAGCCGTGGCGAGTACTTTACCGCCCGCCTGATGGCCGAGTACCTGGGCTTACCGTTCCTGGACGCCGCGACGGTTGTGGCGTTCCATCACGACGGTACGCTCAGCATGAATCGTACCTCCGAGTTGGTGCAGGAGTACGGTCAGCAGGGCGGCTTTGTTATGCCCGGTTTCTACGGCGCGACGCGTGAGGGCCAGATCAAGCTGCTCGATCGTGGCGGCGGCGATATCTCGGGCTCGATTCTGGCCAAGTGCCTGGGCGCCGATCTGTACGAGAACTGGACCGACGTCTCGGGTTTCTACTCTGCCGATCCGCGCATCGTGCCCGAGGCTCAGCCCATCGCTCGCGTTACCTACGAGGAGCTGCGCGAGCTTTCGTACATGGGCGCAAGCGTCCTGCACGAGGAGGCCGTGTTCCCTGTGCGTGAGGCGGGTATTCCGCTGGTCATCAAGAACACCAATGCGCCGCAGGACCCCGGCACCATCATTAGCGAGACGGCTGATGAGGGCGAGGCGGAGCCCATCATTACCGGTGTGACCGGCAAGCGCGGTTTTGTCGCCATCAACGTTGCCCGCGACCGCACCAAACCCCGTGTCGGTTTTATGCGCCGCGCGCTTTCGGTCTTCGAGCGCTATGACGTTTCCGTCGAGCACATGCCCACTGGTGTCGACCGCTTTGGCGCCGTGGTGCAGGAGCAGGATGTGCACGATTCGCTGTACTCGCTTGTGGGTGACATTCAGCAGGAGGTCGAGCCGCTCGAGATCGAGGTTGTTGAGGGCCTGGCGCTCATCGCGACCGTCGGTCGTAACCTGCGCGGTCGTGCAGGTATCTCGGGCCATCTGTTTGGCATGCTCGGCCAGGCCGGCGTGAGCGTGCGCATGATTTCGCAGAGCTGTGACGAGATCAACATCATTATCGGTGTCGAGGAGAAGGACTTCGACCTGGCGATTCGGACCATTTATCGTGCCTTCTCCGATGAGAACGGCATTGTGAAGGTCTCCGATCTGGAGGCTCCTGCGCCGGTCGATCCCGCTCTGGCTGCGCTCAAAAAGTAGCGACTGCTCGGTAGATTTTTGGGTCATGTCTCAAAAATCTACGGCGGGGCGTTTCGTTTCGGTTTCGTTTCGACGGGGCGGGTTTCGTGCCCGCCCCGTTCTTGTATACACTGGCAACAATAATCGGCCTGCTCGGCGTGCGGGCAAAAGCCACAACCTTTAAAGGGGGAAGCATGAAACAGTACACGGTTGCTATTTTGGGCGCGACGGGAGCTGTAGGCACCCAGATGCTCGAGTGCCTCAACGAGCAGGAGTTCCCGGTTGGCAAGCTCAAGCTGCTGGCAAGTGCACGCTCCGCGGGCAAGACCGTTGAGTTCCGCGGCGAGCAAATCGTGATCGAAGAGGCTTGCCCCGAGGCCTTTGAGGGCTGCGACATTGTGCTTGGAGCCGCCGGTGACGATATCGCGAAGGAGCTGCTGCCCGAGGCCGTTAAGCGCGGCGCCGTCGTGGTCGACAACAGCCATGCCTTCCGCATGGATCCCGAGGTGCCGCTGGTCGTGCCCGAGATCAATGCCGACGACATCAAATGGCATCACGGCCTTATCGCCAATCCCAACTGCGCGACCATCATCGGCCTGGTTCCCACGTGGCCGCTGCATCAGCTCGCCGGCGTGAAGCGCATGATCGTCTCGACGTACCAGGCGGCTTCGGGTGCTGGCGCTCCCGGTATGGCCGAGCTCGAGGCTCAGCTGGCCGCCCTGGGCCGTGGCGAGGAGATTCCCGAGCCGCGCGCGTTTGCCGCTCAGCTGGCGAGCAACCTGATTCCGCAGATTGGCGGCGTCAAGGAGGAGGGCTTTACCTCCGAGGAGATGAAGCTACAAAACGAGGGCCGCAAGATTATGCATCTGCCCGAGCTGCGCGTGAACTGCACCTGCGTGCGCGTGCCCGTGCTGCGTTCGCACTCCGAGAGCATCACGCTCGAGTTCGAGCGTGACATTACGGTTGACGAGGCCCGTGCTGCGCTGGCTGCCGCTCCCGGCGTCAAGCTGGTTGACGATATGGCTGCCGAGGATGCGCACGACCGCTTCCCCATGCCGATGGATACGTCCGACCAAGACCTGATTTGGGTCGGCCGCGTGCGTCGCGACATCTCGAACCCCGAGGCCGCGCGCGGTATCACCTTCTGGTGCTGCGGTGACCAAAT
>CABSMS010000091.1 GCA_902478885.1 uncultured Collinsella sp.
TCTACACAAGGCTATTCGTCGGCAGCGTCAGATGTGTATAAGAGACAGCCCCTGCGCAGGTCGGCGTTGTTGAACGGCTCGGCCGTGTTGTTGCAGGTCAGGTAGTAGGTGGAAGGCTCGGAGCCGAGCAGCATGCGCTCGCCGTCACCCATGGTGTAGCCGTCCTTGGACACGCCGCGATCCTTCTTGGCGGCGTCGATCTGAGCAACGGGAACGTCGCAGACATCGAGGTTACCGGCCTGGAACTCCTTGTAAGCGGTCTCCATGTCCTTGATGACCTGGAAGTGGATGCCATCGATCTTGGCCTTGTCGCCATAGTAATCGTCGAACTTCTTGAGGTTGATCTCCTGACCATCCTCCCACTTGCCGTCCATCATGAACGGGCCGTTACCGACCGGTGCAAGGTAGAAGCTCTTGGCATCGGACTCGGCGCACTCGGGAACCGGGGCCAGAGCCGGGTGAGAGGCGACGAAGGGGAAGTCGGCGTAAGCGGAAGTCAGCTTGACGATAAGGGTCTCATCGTCGGGACAAGTAACACCGCTGAGCTCGGTAGCGTTACCGGCAAGCAGGTCGTCATAGCCCTCGACCATGGAAAGGTGATAAGAGACCTCGGAAGGACCGTACTCGGTAGCGATAGCCGACTTGGTGTTGACCAGACGCTCCCAACCGAGCTTGAAGGACTTGGAGGTAACGTCGTCACCGTTGTGGAACTTGGCCTTCTTGATCTTGAAGGTGAACTCGGTGGCGTCGTCGTTGGCCTCAAAGGACTCGCAAGCCAGCGGAACGATCTCGCCCTTCTCGGCGTCATAAGAGGTCAGAGCGTCAAAGAGCTGGTACTCGACCTGAGTGCCCTGGTCCTCCTGGACATTGTAGGGGTCGATGCAGACCGGGTTGTTGATGTAGAAGTTCAGCGTCGAACCGGACTCAGAACCGGAAGTGTCGCCGCCCTTCTTGCCGCATGCGGCAAGAAAAGCCATGGAGCTCGCAGCGAGGGTGCCGCCAACAAAGGCGCGACGACCCATAACGGGCTGGTGGAACATAGAATCAGCCATGCCATCCTCCTTATGAGATAGGACAAAGAAATGTTCAGTCGGACACATGTCGAGACAATCCGATCCGAACCATCAAAACGCCGCCCGTTGCTATGGCTGGTTATGCACAACGGGCCAACGTTTTGCAATACAGTAGCGCATTTTATGCACAAATTGGGCCTGATTCCGGTCAACGGTCAAGAATTTCTTTAGTTGGGCGAAGTATGTGGTGATATTTTTGACTCTGTTACAAATATGTAAACAAAAAAGGGTCCCGCACTTGCGGAACCCTTTACAAGTACTTATGCGGCTCGTGATTAGTAGCCGACGATGCCCTGCGGGAAGAAGAACATGCACAGCACGACGCATACGGCAAACACGACAGCCATGATGACGGTCAGGCGGTCAAGGTTCTGCTCCATGACGCCTGTGGCAGAGCTGGAGTTATACAGCGAGCTAGCAATCATATCCGAAACGCCGGTACCCTTACCGGAATGCATCAGGACGAGAATCGTCAGCGCCACGGCAGAAACAGCCCAAACGACAAACAGAAGAATCTGAAACGGACCCATAGATAAGCTCCTTAATAGAACAATTCAAACTCCAGTACTGTACCACAATCCCCCGCTCTCCCCTACCTGCCGCTCGGGGACGAGGTAGAAATGGCAGAAATACCAAAAGGGGGTTGTCCGATTGCGGACAACCCCTTTACTAGAAAACGGTATTTGTTTTCTATTAGGCCTCGGTGGCGAGCACGCGGCCCGTCATCTCGGCGGAAGGCTCCAGACCAGCCATGGTGAGCATAGTCGGGGCGATATCGGAAAGACGACCGTCCTCGATACCGGTGAGCTGTGCCTTCTCATCAACGATGATGAACGGCACGCGGTTGGTGGTGTGAGCCGTAAACGGATGCTTGGAACCGTCGGAAGCAACGTCAAACATGTGATCGGCGTTGCCGTGGTCGGCGGTAATCAGCGCAAAGCCGCCCTTGGCGAGAATCGCCGGGACAACCTTGGACAGGGCGTCGTCAACAGCCTCGACGGCCTTAACGGCGGCGTCGAAGACACCGGTGTGACCAACCATGTCGCAATTCGCGAAGTTCACGATGTAGAAATCAGCGCGATCCTCGTTGATGGCAGCGACAAGCTTCTCGGTAACCTCGGGAGCGCTCATCTCGGGCTGCAAATCGTAGGTAGCGACCTTGGGGGAAGCGACGAGTACGCGCTCCTCGCCCTCCTTGGGCTCCTCGATGCCGCCGTTGAGGAAGAACGTCACGTGGGCGTACTTCTCGGTCTCGGCGGTGTGCAGCTGCTTCAGGCCATTGGCGGCGATAACGTCGGCCAGGACGTTCTCGGGGAACGTCTTGGGGAAGGCGACCTCGACGTCAAACGTCGGATCGTACTCAGTCATCGTCACAAAGTGCGAAAGCTTGATCTGCTCGCACTCAAAGCCGTCGAACTCCTTGTCCGTGAACACGCGGGTCATCTGACGGGCGCGGTCGGGACGGAAGTTGAAGAAGATGGCCGCGTCGCCCTCGTGAATGCCCTCGTTATGGGCAGCGAAAGGCTCGACAAACTCGTCGCCGCGCGGATCCTTCTCGTAGTAGGCCTTGATACCGGCAACGGGGTCGGTATCAGCATCGGACGCGTTGACCATGACGTCGTAGGCGCGCTGGATGCGCTCCCAACGATTATCGCGGTCCATGGCCCAATAACGGCCCGAGACGGTGGCAACGCGAGCGTCGCAACCGGTCTCCTCGGAGATCTTAGCCAGGAAGGCGCAGAACTCACTCATGTAGCCGGCACCGGACTGCGGATCGACGTCGCGGCCATCCATGAAGGCGTGGACGCGAACGGTCTTGACACCGTGCTCGGCAGCCATCTTAACCAGAGCCTCGACGTGGTTCATGTGGGAGTGAACGCCGCCAGGGCTCATAAGGCCCATGAGGTGGAGAGTCTTGCCGTCAGCCTTGACATCGTCCATGGCCTTGACGAAAACCTCGTTCTTGGCGATGGAGCCGTCCTTGATGGCATTGTTGATGCGCGAAAGCTCCTGGAACACGATGCGACCGGCACCGATGTTGAGGTGACCCACCTCGGAGTTGCCCATCTGGCCGTCGGGAAGGCCCACGTCCTCGCCCGAAGCACCGAGCGTGGTGTGAGGATACTTCTCGTACAGGCTATCAAGGAAGGGCGTCTTGGCAGCGGCGACGGCGTTCTCGCCATCGGCCGGAGCCAGGCCGCAGCCGTCCATGATGATCAGGAGTGCAGGAAGATGACGCTGTGCCATATGTCCTACTCGCCTGCCTTGACGACCATAGAGGCGAAGTCGGCAGCCTTGAGCGAAGCGCCGCCCACGAGGGCGCCGTCAACGTCGGGCTTGGCGACGAGCTCGGCGATGTTGCCGGGCTTGGCAGAGCCACCATAGAGAACGCGGATGCCGTTAGCGAGCTCCTCGCCAAACATCTCCTTGAGGGTCTCACGGATAGCGCCGCAGACCTCCTGAGCGTCCTCAGCGGTAGCGGTCTTACCGGTGCCGATGGCCCAGATGGGCTCGTAGGCGACGACGACCTGCTTGGGGCACGTGATCTCAAGACCAGCAAGGCCAGCCTTGACCTGGTTCACGACGTGCTCGACATAAGTGCCAGCCTCGCGGACCTCAAGGGACTCGCCGCAGCAGAAGACGGGAACAAGACCGGCGGCAACGAGGGCCTTGGCCTTCTTGTTCTGATCCTCGTCGGTCTCGTGGAAGTAGTCGCGACGCTCGGAGTGACCGATGATGCAGTAGGTGCAGCCAGCGGACTTGAGCATGTCGCAAGAGGACTCACCGGTGAAGGCACCCTTGGCCTCCCAGTACACGTTCTGTGCACCGAGGGCGATGGGGGCAGCCTGAATACGGTCATGAACCGTGGTGATGCCGATGGTCGGAGGGCAGACGAGCACCTCGACGCCAGCCGGAACCTCGGGCAGAGCCTGAGCCAGCTCGTCGGCGAGCTTGGCGGCCTCGGCGACGTCGTTGTTCATCTTCCAGTTACCAGCGATAAGAAGGGTGCGATTAGGCATCGAGAAGCGCCTCCACTCCGGGCAGGGCCTTACCCTCGACGAGCTCCATGGATGCGCCACCACCGGTGGAGATCCAGCTCATCTTGTCGGCCAGGTTGAACTTGTTGACAGCTGCGACAGAGTCGCCACCGCCGATGATCGAGGTGCAGTCGGCCTCGGCGACAGCCTCGGCGATAGCCTGGGTGCCGTGAGCGAAGTTGTCGAACTCGAAGACGCCCATGGGGCCGTTCCAGAACACGGTCTTGGCGCCCTTGACAGCCTCGGCGTAAAGCTCCTCGGTCTTGGGGCCGATGTCCATACCCTCACGATCGTCGGGGATAGCGTCGGAAGCGACAACCTCGGGGACAGCGTCCTCGCCAAAGTGATCGGCAACGCGGTTGTCGATGGGGAGCAGGATCTTGACGCCCTTCTCCTCGGCCTTCTTGAGCATCTCGCCAGCGCGCTCGACCCAGTCCTCTTCCTTGAGGGACTGACCGACGGACAGGCCCTGAGCCAGGAAGAAGGTGTAGGCCATACCGCCACCGATGATCAGGGTATCAGCGGAGTCGATGAGGTGATCGAGAACGCCGATCTTGGAGGAAACCTTGGAACCACCGACGATGGCGACGAAGGGGCGCTCGGGCTCGGCGAAGATGCCGGTGAGCGTGTCGACCTCCTTCTCGAGCAGGAAGCCAGCGACTGCGGGCAGGTAAGCGGCGGGGCCCACGACGGAACCCTGGGCGCGGTGAGCGGTGCCGAAGGCATCGAGAACGAAGACGTCACCATAGGAAGCGAGCTTCTTGGCGATCTCGGGATCGTTCTTCTTCTCACGCTTATCAAAACGGACGTTCTCGAGAACGAGGACCTTGCCCGGCTCGACGGCGGCAACAGCTTCGGCGGCCTTCTCGCCGTAAGTGTCGGCGACAAAGGCAACGTCGAGACCAGAGAGCTCGGCGAGCTTCTTGGCGACGGGCTCGAGGGACAGCTCGGGCTGGAAGCCGGTGCCATCGGGACGGCCGAGGTGGCTCATGAGGATGACGCGAGCGTTGTGCTCGACGAGATAGTTGATGGTGGGCAGGGCAGCCTTGATACGGGTGGTGTCGCCAACGACGCCATCCTTGATAGGCACGTTAAAGTCAACGCGGACGAGAACGCGCTTGCCGTCGACATCGATGTCGCGGACGGTCTTCTTGGTAAAGGCCATGTTTGCTTCTACCTTTCGTACGTGTCTGCCTCCCATTACGGCAGACGATTTCTTATAAAAAGGGCGCGACCCTAGGGTGTAAGCCCTATAAGGCCGCGCCCTTCTTTAGACGCTCAACGAGCTATTCGCTAAAAGCTAAATTAAGCAACGAACTTCTCGAAGTACTTGATGGTGCGGACCATCTGAGAGGTGTAAGAGTTCTCGTTGTCGTACCAAGAGGTGACCTGAACGAGGGTCTGGCCGTTGCCGAGGTCAGAGCACATGGTCTGAGTGGCGTCGAAGATGGAGCCATGGGTCTCGCCGATGATGTCGGTGGAGACGATGTCGTCCTCGTTGTAACCGAAGGTCTCGGAGATGGTGGCAGCGTAGGCCTTCATAGCAGCGTTGACCTCGTCGACGGTGACCTTCTTGTCAACGACAGCGTAGAGGTTGGTGATGGAGCCGGTCGGCGTCGGGACGCGCTGGGCGGCACCGATGAGCTTACCGTTGAGCTCGGGGAGAACCAGGCCGATAGCCTTGGCAGCACCGGTGGTGTTGGGGACGATGTTGACGGCGCAGGCGCGGCTACGACGCTTGTTGCCCTTGCGCTGCGGGCCGTCGAGCGGCATCTGGTCGCCAGTCCAGGCGTGAATGGTGGTCATGATGCCGGACACGATGGGAGCGAAGTCGTTCAGACCCTTGGCCATCGGGGCGAGGCAGTTGGTGGTGCAGGAAGCAGCGGAGATGATGTTGTCCTCAGCGGTCAGCGTCTCGTGGTTGACGTTGTACACGATGGTGGGCAGATCGCTGCCAGCCGGAGCGGAGATGACGACCTTCTTGGCGCCAGCGTTGATGTGGGCCTGAGCCTTAGCCTTGCTGGTGTAGAAGCCGGTGCACTCGAGAACGACGTCGACGTCGAGGTCGCCCCAAGGCAGGTTGTTGGCGTCGGCCTCCTTGTAGATCTTGATCTCCTTGCCGTCAACGGTGATGGAATCCTCGCCAGCAACGACCTCGTGATCGCGAGCGTAGTTGCCCTGCGTGGAGTCGTACTTCAGCAGGTAAGCGAGCATATCGGGAGAGGTGAGGTCGTTGATAGCGACGATCTCGGAGCCCTCATGACCGAACATCTGACGGAAGGCCAGACGACCGATGCGACCGAAGCCGTTAATAGCAACCTTTACTGCCATTGTGTCTCCTTTCGTAAGGCCCCCGCAAGCTACAGCGCCTGCCGTTGAGGCCCACAAACTAACCACTCGCCTAATATACCTTTTTTTTGACTTGAATTTCACGAGAATGCTCGAAATTGAAAATCAAATTTGCGTTAAAACGCTTTAAAGAATAAAATAGCAGCTAAATCCGTATATAAGTCGATACTTTAACCTACCTGTTTGCTTCAATGAGCTTTTCAAGCCTCAAAACTCGATGGTAGAGGGCAGACTTCGACAAGGGAGGGTCAGCCATCTCCCCTAAATCACGCAGCGAAAGATCGGGATAGCGCTCGCGCAGGTCGCAAAAGACCGCCAAGGCATCCGGAAGCGTGTCGCGAAGGCCACGCTGCTCGAGCTCATCGATAAGCGCAAGCTGATGTTGGGCAGCACCGGCACTTCTGGTCTGGTTGGCGAGCTCGGCGTTCACGCGACGGTTCACATCGTTCTTAACCAACTTGACCGCGCGCGCCTCCTCAATCTCGGCAACGCTGCGCTTGGCACCAATCAGCTTTAAAAGATGCTCGATTTCCTCGGCGCTCTTAATGTACACGGCATATGACCCCCGCCGTGCATTAACACGCGCATGAACCCCAATCTGCTCCAACAGGTCGCAAAGCCCCTTGGCATATTGCTCGCCCTGCACCGCGATTTCCAAATGAAAATCGCCGCGTGGGTCGGCCACGAAACCGCCCGCGATGAGCGCGCCGCGGATATAGGCAAGTCTGCAGCAAGGACGGGCAACGATATGCCGGGGCACGCCGGCGACAAGTCCTCCCCTCCGGTCGAGGATACCCAGCAGCACCAGAGCCTTATCCAGGTCTGGCTGATCAGGCAAGGTGATGAGGTAGTTTCGAACCTTATGCAATACAGATTTACGAACGGTGAACTCCGTTTTAAGCTTAAGGATGCGATGCGTCAGCGTGATCATCGTGCGCGCGACGGCGCCCGTCTCGGTCGCGACCGTCAAACGATACCGCCCGGAGCCGGCCAGCGAAAGTGTACCGCTCACACGCGTCAGGGCGGCAAGCGTCGACAAGTCGCAGTATTCACATTCGGGTTCGCAGCGCGCGAGCTCGTCACGCACCTCGGCGGTAAACGACATGCAGGCCTATGCTTTCGTGTTGGCGCGCGACAGGTCGCGGTGGGAAATGCTCACGTGATATTGGGCGCCTTCCAAATAACGTGCCGTGGCCTCGGCGATGGCAACGCTGCGGTGTTGACCGCCCGTGCAGCCGATGGCAATAGAAAGCTGTGGCTTGCCCTCAGCGATATAGCCGGGCATGACCGTATCGAGCAGCTGCGTCCAAGCTTTCCAGAACTCCTGGGTCTTGGGATGGTCCAGAACAAAGTCGGAGACCTTCTTATCGAGGCCGGTCATGGTGCGCATCTCGGGATCGTAGAACGGATTGGGCAGGAAGCGAACGTCGATCATAATGTCCGCCTCAACGGGCATACCGTGCTTAAAGCCAAACGAGAACACATGAACGTCCATGAGCTGCTGGTCGGACAACTCGGAGAACGCCATGCGCAATTTGTTGCGCAGGGCAGAGGTGCGCAGGCGGCTCGTGTCGATGATCATATCGGCTCGATCGCGCACACCCTGCAGCTGCAGGCGCTCGCGCTGAATGGCATCGGCCGTAGTCTCCCCCGGCTTGGCAATGGGATGGCGGCGGCGGTTTTCGCTATAACGACGGATCAGCACCTCGTCAGAGGCCTCGAGAAACACGATGTCACAGCTCATCTCGCGCTCCTCGAGTGCGGCAACGGCATCGAGCAGCTCATCGAACAAGCCCTGGCTGCGCAGGTCACAGGTGACGGCGAGATGCCTGCCCACGCCCGTATTGATGCCGACGAGCTCGGCAAGCTGGGCGATGAGACGCGGAGGCAG
>CABSMS010000092.1 GCA_902478885.1 uncultured Collinsella sp.
AAGGCTATTCGTCGGCAGCGTCAGATGTGTATAAGAGACAGTTAAAGCGGTAATCGATCAGCGAAGACAACTGAGCATCGGCCTGGATGACGACATTGCCGCCACGACCGCCGTCGCCGCCATCGGGGCCGCCCTTGGGGACAAATGCCTCGCGCCTAAACGACATGCATCCGGCTCCGCCGTCGCCGCCGCACACGTTAATGCGGCTGATATCGGTGAACTGTGACAACAGAATCGCCTCCTACAAAAAGAGGGAGACCCTTGAATCCTAAAACTCAAGTGCCTCCCACATATGTGCTCTATGAAGGGTGAATTACGCGTTCGCGAGCGGGCGTACGCTGACCCTGTGCTTGATACCCTTGTGGAACTCAACGGTACCGTCGACCAGCGCGAACAGCGTGTCGTCCTTGCCACGACCAACGTTCTCACCCGGGTGGATGTGCGTGCCGTGCTGACGGACGAGAATCGTGCCCGTGGTTACCGTCTGGCCGGCATAGCGCTTCGTGCCAAGGCGCTGACCGCGGGAGTCACGGCCATTACGGGAGGAACCGAGTCCTTTTTTGTGTGCCATTGTGTATACCTACTCTTTCGTTACGAGTGTAATCTACTCGGCGACGGGAGCCTCGGCAACAGCCTCGGCCTCTGCCTTGACAGCCTTCTTGGCGCGGGACGTAGCCTGGACCTTCACGATCTTCAGCTTGGTGAGCTGCTGACGGTGACCCTTCAGACGACGATAGCGCTTGCGCTTGTGGAACTTGAAGACCAGCTGCTTCTCGCCCTTGAACTGCTCAACGATCTGAGCGGTAACCTTGGCCTTGGCCAGCTTGTCGGGATCGGTGACGATCTTCTTACCATCGTTGAGGAAGATAACCGGCAGGGTGACCTTGTCGCCCTCATTGCCCTCGATCTTCTCGACGGTGATGACATCGTCGGTGGCGACCTTGTACTGCTTGCCGCCCGTGTTAACGATTGCGTACATGTTTACTTGCCCTTCATGCATCAGTTAGTGCAACAGCCGAATATAGTAGCAGGCGAAAATACCCCCGTCAACGAGTATGTGGAGCAAATCCACAAGTTCGCACAGGTATGGGGCTGACGAGTCGGCCCTCGTCGTCCTCGCATGCTTGATTCTGACGCTCGACATCGTAGGAGCAGATGGTCACGAGGTCTTGCATATCGGTGGAAACAATAGGTGCATCCACGCCCGGGGTCAAGCCCTGCAACAAAACATCAGCAGCGGAAAGCAAAATTTCCGGACGCATGGAGCCCTCGTTGTCGGCATGGGTGTCGAGCATGAGCACCAAATGGTTCGGGCGCTCCCCCGCCGTGAGCTCATAGCCCACGAGTGTGTGATCCAAATCCAAGCGCTTGCTCTTTTTTCCGCGCGCGTAGTCGATGCCATGGTCCGCGCGCAGCGTGTCGAGCGCACGACGCACCTCATCGGCGCTAACGGGCGCCTCGGGGTCCAGATGCAGGTCGATGCGATACGACAGGCGCGTGAGCTGCGCCGTCAACGCCGGCGTGCGCACGTCGATGTACGCCGCCTCGATAGGCGCCAGATCGGCCGGAGACGCCGCAGACAGGCGCTCAAACGCCTCGTCGAGCGCCACGAACTCGGTCATAAACAGGTCATACCACTCGCAGGTCGACGACGTACCAACCGGTAGCGCCGAAGAGAAGCCCACGCGCATGTGCGGAGAGAAGCCCTGCGTGACGGCATAGGGAAGCCCCGCACGGCGCACGATGCGCTCAATGGTATGGATTACTTCGAGATGGCCAAGGTACTTAAGGCGATCGCGCTTGCCATAGCGAACACGAAGCCTAAAGAGCGAGGGGTTGTCGGTCAGGCGCTCACTCATGCGCGATCACCCATCAATACATTCTTGGCGTGGAGCGTGGGGCAGATCCCGCAGCCGGTGCACGACGTGCGGGTGCAGTCGGGAGTCGTGACGCCCTCGAGCGAGCGACGGTACTCGCGCTCGAGGAAGCCGCGCGTGCAGCCGGGACTCACATGCTCCCACGGCAGGCACCAGTCCAACTCGTAGGGCAGGTGCACAAGCTCATTGAGGTCGATGCCGTTTTTGGCAGCAGCCTCCTTCCAGTTATCGAGCGAGAAATGCTCTACCCAGGCGTCAAAGCGAGAGCCCGCGCGCCAAGCATCGATGATGACGGGCGTCATGTCACGACCGGCGCGGGACAGCGCGGCCTCGATGAGCGAGGTCTCGGCATCGTGGTAATGCACGCGGACGGCACGGTTGCGAACGCTCGTGATAAGCAGTTTCTGGCGACGCTTGACGTCGTCGTAGTCGAGCTGCGGGCACCACTGGAACGGCGTAGCAGCCTTGGGGATAAAGACCGAAACCGAGATGGACACCGAGATCGAGCCGCGACGAGCCTTGGGCACCACGGAACGACCGAGCTCCAGTACGTGATCAGCCAGATTGGCGATGGCCACGATGTCCTCGTCGCGCTCGCCGGGAAGGCCCATCATAAAGTAGAGCTTCATGCGGTTCCAGCCGGCCTCGAAGGCCGCCTTGGCCGCACGGTCCAGGTCCTCCTCGGTCACGTTCTTGTTAATGATGTCGCGCATGCGCTGGCTGCCGGCCTCGGGCGCGAACGTCAGGCCGCCCTTCTTTTCGCCGGCAACCGACTCGGCCATATCCACGCCAAACGAATCCAGGCGCTGCGACGGAATAGACACGCGAATACCCGTATCCTCCAGGCGACGGTTGAGCCTGCCGAGCACGTCGCGAATGCAGGAGTGGTCGGTCGTGGAGAGCGAGGTCAGCGACACCTCGTCATAGCCGGTCTTTTCCAGACCCTGAATCACCGACGAGACGATCTGGTCGGCCGAGCGCTCGCGCACCGGGCGATACGTCATGCCGGCCTGGCAAAAACGACAGCCGCGGGCGCAGCCGCGCAGGATCTCGATAGACAGGCGGTCGTGAACCAGCTGCGCGTAGGGCACGCACGACTGCGACAGCGGATTCGTGGCGCCGAAATCCTCGACGACGCGCTTGTAGACCACAGGCGACGCATCCTTGCCCTCACGCGGAACGGTGTAGCCATGCGGCGAGCAGGGCTCGTCGTGACGAACTTCATAGAGCGACGGCACGTAGTTGCCGGCAATGGATGCAAGCTGCTCGACAATCTGCGCGCGCGGGACCCCTTCGTCACGCAGGCGGCGATGCAGCTGGCAGGTCTCGAGCAGCGATTCCTCGCCCTCACCGATGAGGATGGCATCGAAGAAGGCCGCGTACGGCTCGGGGTTGTACACCGAGGGGCCGCCGGCGATGATGATGGGGTCGTCTTCACCTCGGTCGGCCGCCAACAGCGGAATGCCAGCGAGGTCCAAAGCCTCGAGGAAGTTCGTCACCGCCATCTCGTGCGGCACATGCAGACCGACGATATCAAACGAAGCGACCGGCGCTGCACCCTCGAGCGAGAGCAGCGGGATGCCCGCCTCGCGCATGGCGTCACCCATATCTGGCCACGGCACATAGCCACGCTCGCAGGAGATGCCCTCGGCCTGGTTAAGGATGTTGTAGAGGATAGCGATACCCTGGTTGGGTAGACCGACCTCGTACACATCCGGGTAGATCAGGCAGCAACGGTAGTCGGCATCGGCCTTGGAAAGCGTACCCCACTCGTGATCGATATAGCGGCTCGGCTTCTCGACCTTGGCGAGCAACGGCTCAATTAAATGAAAACAATCTTGGTACGGAACGCGCAACGGAAAACCCCTAAGCAGCGAGATCTGATGCGTCCTGATAGGACGCCATAGGACGGGTAGCGCCCGCGACCGTGGTCACCAGATCGCGAGCGCGGGAGAACGTGGCAGTGACCACCTCGTTGGCACGGCTGTAGTCGACATCGCGCTCGTAAAGCGAAACGAGCGCACGGCCCATGCCATAGGTGCCCGCGGCAGCAGTGAGCGCCTTGACGGCAAACCCAATATGCGGCGTCTGTTTAACGAGCGCGCGGGTGACCGCGCGGATCACAAGACCGCCGGCAAGCACGCCCGCGACCTCGTAGCCGCGCTCAGGCTTAATGCCACGTCCAAAGACGGCAGCAAGCTCAAAGAGCATGCCAACCTGCGCCAGCGCCATAACGGGATAATCGGCGCCAGGCAAAAACACCAGCGCACCGGTCGCCATATTGGTGAGCGCGCACGAGGTGATGATACGATTGGCCGCCGCGATACGCATAAAGGCAAAGTTCGCCGCAAAAGCCGTTTCCTTATCGGTGCGATCGAGAATCCAGCGGGCAAGCGTCTCGAGCAGATACGTCTTATCGGTTGCCGCAACCACACCGAGCATGAGCGTGGACTCCTCGATAAACGGCACCTCCACAGCTGACTCGGCAAGCACGCACACGGGCGCGCCGGCGATCACGAGCTCCTGCACAGCACTCTCCAAGCGGTCGGAACCACACGAGAGCACCAGCACCACATCGGTATCGGTCTTTGGAGCAATTCGCTCCTCCCCTAGACGCTCGACGCGCACAATGCCCGAGGTCGTCTGCGGCACAAAGGCGTCACGCACCGTCTCGGCCAGAAAGCGCGAGGCGGACGAATCCAGATAGACCGAGACGCGCACCGGCGTATCGGAATCCTTCTTAACGGACGCGCCCATCTTAAAAGCGCGGGTCAGCTTATCTACGGGAATTTTCATAGCAAACCCCTCCAGCGGTTACGCGGCGCCCGAACGATGCCGCCATATGGATTGTACGATACCCACCGTCAGCAGCTGAATCATCATCGAAGACGAACCGAAGCTAATAAACGGTAGCGGAATACCGGTAATCGGCATCATGCCGATGCACATGCCGATATTTTCGAAGGTCTGGAACGCCCACATGCCAACGATGCCCACACACGAAAGACGCAAAAACAGCGACTCACACTTAAAGGCCACGCGAATCGTCGAAAAGATCAGCAGCACGTAGAGGCACAGGAGCAAAAAGGAGCCGCAGAAGCCAAAGGTCTCGGACAGGAAGGCGAAGACGAAGTCGGTGTGGAACTCAGGCAGAAAGCCGCCGGCCGACTGCGTCGCATGGCCCAAACCCTTACCAAAGAAGCCGCCCGATCCAACGGCGATAAGCGACTGCTGCAGGTTGTAGGCATCGTCCGAATCGGCATTATCGGGGTCGATAAAGACCGTCAGACGGTTCATCTGATACTGCTTGATGAGCACATCGTGGCCGAGCAACGAATCAAAGACCGAATCGAGCGCCAGGACGAGGGCCACCAGGCCCACGAGCAGGGCCAGCGTCGACAGTACCCATTCGCGGCGTGCACCGCTCATACAGATGACGATGGCGCCCGAAACAAGCACGACCAGGCCCGAGCCCAGGTCGCCCATGGCAACGACGGCCAAAAACGGAATGGACAGCATGCCGCAGAGCTTGACGTAGTCGCGAACGGTATCGATGCGACCGTTATACTGCGAGCCAAGCGTGGCAATAAAGAAGATGGTGATGAGCTTGGCAAGCTCAACCGGCTGGAATGTCAAGCCGATACCGGGAATCTTGATCCAGCCCGTCATGCCCAGACCGCCCGTATAGGACAGGCCCGGAATCTTGGGCGAGAAGATCACGATCAGGTCGATGACGAGCAACGCCGTCGAGAAATTGGAAATACCGCGCAAGTCGGTACGCCAGACCAACACCGCCAGCACCGCCCCGATGCCGATTCCCAGCAGATGGCGTGAGAACGAGGCATCGGCCTTAAACTGCGAAGCCGACCAGATGATGATGGCACCGTAGGCGACGAGCGCCACAGTAGCCACGAGCACACCGATATGCACCTTTTGGCGAAACGTGCCGCGCGAGGCCGAAAGTTGCTTGTTGACGCGGTCCAGGCTGCTGCGAGAGCCGGTCTTGGTTGAACGGAACAGATCCGCCGGAGAAAAATCCATCGCAACCTCCTATCGAACCGAAGAATCGCCCGAGGCCGAAGAGGTATCGGGCTCGTCATAAATCACGCCGAGCACGTCGCGCACGACATGCATCGCGGTATCTGAGCCGCCGCCGCCCTGCTCCAGGACGGTAGCGATGACATACTTGGGATCATCGGCCGGTGCATAGGCGCAGAACCACGCGTATTCGTCCTCGCCGCTTTTCTCGCCCGTGCCCGACTTGCCGTATACCTGCGGCGTCAGGGTGCCAAAGTGAGCCGCCAGGGACGTTGATGCCGTGTAAATCACGTCGTGCATGCCGTTGCGAACAAGAGCCAAATCCGAATCGCTGTTGATCTTGGCCTCCAGGCGCTTCTTCTTGCCCTTGCCGTTGTACTTATAGGCATCGCCGTCGCCATCGCGCGACACGGCAGACAAAAACACGTGAGGCACGTACTGTTTGCCGCCGTTGGCAAGACCCATATAGGCACACGCCATCTGTAGGGGCGTCACCAGGATGTCACCCTGACCGATGGCAATGTTGGTCATATCGCCGGCATTCCACTTGCGGTCCTCGGCAGAGGCGTCGGTGAAGTACGACTCTTTCCACTCGGCATCGGGAATACGGCCCGCGCCCTCACTCGGCAGATCGATACCGCAGGTCTTGCCTAGGCCCCAGCGACGAAAGACCTCCTGCAGGCCCTCGGGATGTTGCTCGTCATAAAAGAATGCCTTACCCATGTCGTAGAAGACGGGGTCGCACGAGTTGGCGATACCCGACTGCAGCGTCATGGTGCCGTGGCCGGAATGCAGCCAGCAGTACTTGCCCCACGACTTGCCCAGACCCGTCCAATAACCCGTGCAGTTGGTCGTCTGCCCCGACGTGTAGGTTCCAAACTCAAGACCGGCCAGTGCCGAGAGCGGCTTGATGGTCGAGGCCGACATGTACTGTCCGCTAATGGCGCGGTTGAGCAGCGGGTGAGAACCCTTGTCGTCATTGAGCTCGGTCCACACGTCATTTGAGACGCCGCCGATAAAGACGGACGGATCGAACTTGGGCTCGCTCGCCATGCCCAAGATCTCGCCATTGTTGGGATCGAGACACACCACAGCGCCGTTGCCGGCATTGCTGTAGCCAGTGGTCTTGGCAAGCTCGATAGCGCTCGCCAGTGCCGTCTCACAGGCCTGTTGGATCTTAAGGTCGAGCGTGAGCTTAATGTCGGAGCCGGCCTTCGCGGGCACGGCGCCGGCCTGACCGGTCACGTTGCCCGAGGCATCGACCTTGACGGTCTGCTCGCCACGAATACCCTGCAGCAGGTTTTCGTAGTAGCTCTCAACGCCCGCCTGCCCCACGATATCGCCCGACTGGTACGTAATCTTGCCAGCAGAAGCATCATCATCGCCAGAGGTTTTCTTATTCTGGGCCTCGAGCTGCTCGGAGGTAATGGTGCCGGTATAGCCCAAGATATGGCATGCCGTCTCGCCATATGGATACTGGCGCTCGGTACGCTCGGCAATCTTGACGCCCGGGAACTCGCCAGCGTGCTCCTGAATATAGGCAACCGTAGAGCGACGGACGTCCGTCGCGATGGTATGCAGGCTCTGGGCGCCCTCTGTATTGTCCTGGATATTGCGCAGAACCGCCACGTAGGGCATACCGAGCACGTTGGCAAGATGGCGAACCAGAACCTCATCCTCGGCAAGGTCGCGGTAGGCCACGACAGCAAGTGAGGGACGGTTCTGGACAAGCGCCACGCCATTGCGGTCGAGGATGCGGCCGCGCACAGCGGGAGTGGTAACGGTGCGAGTCTGATTACTATTGGCCTGCTTCTCGTAATAGTCCGACGAGACCATCTGCATGCCCCACAGCTTGACGGCAAGCGCCGCAAACATCGCGCCCACACCCGTGGTGAGAATGGAAAAGCGGCCCTTAAAGGCGGTCGTCGCGGTATTGCCCTCGCCCTCGGTGGCGCGCGGGGCCGTTCCATGCTGCGTATCGTAGGTAAAACGGGAATCGCCGCGACGCATGATGACCCTGTCTCTTATACACATCTCCGAGCCCAC
>CABSMS010000093.1 GCA_902478885.1 uncultured Collinsella sp.
GTAAAATCGCCAGGCAAACGATGAGCGGAACGAACAGAGACGTGCCGGCAAAAGCACTGCGCACAAGGGACTCATCGGGTGCAGAAGGATCGATTACATTCCAGCAGAAACCAATATCCTCCCCAAAAACGCTATTGCCAAAGGCAAGCAACGTTGTTCCGTTTTTTAGAAAGACACCGAAGAGAAGGCCGAACGCCAGAATAAGCGCAAGACCAAACTTCGCCGGAAACATCCTGTGCAAACGCATCATATCTGCCTTTATGGGATGGATCGCCCGCTTCATAGCGAGACCGCCTTCATCAAGCGCCTGTAATACTCTTTTAGGGACGACGCCTCATCCCTTATGACGTCCATCGATTCCTTTTTCAGCAGTTCGCCGTCATGAATAAACACGCAACTTGTTGCAACTGATGCCAACTCATCCAAATCATGGCTAGAGATGAGCATGGTCTTACCCTGTTCTCGATTCAATCGACCGATAAGGGCCCATATACTCTCGATGCCCAGCGGGTCCAAACCGTTTGCTGGCTCATCAAAAATAAGCAGGTCAGTGTCACCCAACAAAGCCGTAGCTATATCCAGCCGCCGTTTCATTCCCAGAGAAAAACTGCTTACGCTCTTTTTCTCTTCGACGTCCAGTCCAACTAGACTCAAAACGCGAGGAACCTCACGTTTCTCATCAAGCCCCCATTCCGCACATCGGATCCGAAGATTCTCAACCGCACTGAGGGACTGGTATGCTCCGCTGGAATCTGGCACATAGCCGACACGCGTCCGCATCAGGCTAAGCTCTCTCTTTGATTTGCCTCCAAAGAGCTCCACGCTCCCCGACGATGGCTCGCAGAGGCCCAAGACGATTTTAATAAGCGTGCTTTTGCCCGCACCGTTTGCACCGACAAGGGCACAGAGCTCAGACTGATGCACCTCGAAGGAAACGTCATGCAAAACGCGCCGTTTCCCGTAGCGCTTTGACACCTTTGATAGCTTTATCGCTGATGCACTCATTGGCCTCCCGTTCTGCTTGATAGCAAAACCGCTGCTGCCAGACCGTCGCCTGGCAGCAGCCGCAACTGCTAGAGATTAACTAAACAGAAGTTTTTGCTGCAGTTATTGACGCAAGTGCGTGCTCCACAGAATGTCTTGCAGTAACCGTTGCACCCACCACCGGGGTCCACATAACTCGGTTTGACAATCCAGCTCATATCGTTCCTCCTTTCTATTATCGCTTTTACTTTGTGTTATTGTTTATCGATAACTTATATTTGTCAAGATAATTTAAAGAGATGGGGCCCGCGCTAGACACGGGCCCCATCACACCAATATCTCGTTTTAGCTGCTCGCTATATGCTACTCGTCGCTCAAATCTACAGCAAAGACTGATGTCGGAAGCGACGCCTCATTGCCTCCACCATTCCGCATCTGCCTCACGACATTTTTTGCACGCTCAACAATAAGCTCCTCAAGCTCTTTCTCACTCACCCGCCGAATAATATCTCCCGGTTGACAGTCAAGTTCATCGCAAATATCGAGAAGCGTCTTAAGGCGAATAGCTTTAATTTTTCCGTTTCTTAGCTTAGAAATATTAGCCGGAGTATGCCCCGTGGCACGAATCAGATCAGCACTGGTCTTTCCGGTCTTAAGTAGCTGCGTCTCAAGCTCGATGATGAGATAGCTCATGCTTCCTCCTACACAAGCTCGTCAGACTGCTCTTGGAGCAGCGAGGCATAACTCCAGATCACCGAGATACACAGACAGACAGCCGCGCCGATAAGCGACCCCGCATCAAAGACAACGCCTCGGCAAATCTCAATAACGAAGGAATGAGGCACGACGTAAAGCTCCAGCCCACCAATGGTAAGATTGACCGATCCGTAGGCACCAATAAGCGAAACCGCGGCGTTAACAGCAAAGGCAAGCGCAAGAACACGGATAAGCCGCACATGCGTCTTGGTAAAGGGCGAGACGCCTCGCGAGATGTTACGGCTGATCCCACACAGAACGACAAGCGAAATACCCACGACGAGTGCCAGGCACAGTCCGCTTGGGATAACGATGCACCCGCCATCGAGAAGCGTCACGACGCCGAAAGAATCGACAGAGGCAACGTTTGCAACCGCATACCAGATCACGTAAACAACCAACGCGGCAAAAGCGACGAGCATCCCTGCAAAAACGGCTGCCATGCAAAAGCCAAGCTTCCTGATTTTTTCGCCCGCCTTGGCCATACGCTGAACGCTGTTAGACATACACTCACCCTCATCGACTCTATCGTTATTCGAACAGTTTATCGAACAACGATATTGATTGCATGCGGAAAGCCCCGCCAGTGCGCATAGGCCATTTACTAACCCGGAGGGGTGAGCGTGGATTTTTGGACACATATCGAACGAGAGTGGATAATCTCCCACTTTGAGGCCGCCACCGGGCCTAAAACGGGAGATTATCCACTCTCATAGTCATCAAGGCTCGCAAGCTCTTATTCAGCCGCTTCGCGCAGGGCCGACATCGTAGCCGCATATTGCTGCTGCAGCGCATGCATTCCCTCGCGAGCGCCGTCAACGGCATCGGCGCCGCGCAGCGCCTCGGTCACCGCAACCGCCGGCTCGTACAGATTATCGAATCCCAGGTTCTGGCTCACGCCCTTGAGCGTGTGCGCTGCCATAAAGGCACCTTCGGCGTCGCCTGCCGCCATGGCGGCCTCCAGCTTGTCCATGCTCTCGTCATCCAAAAACTTGAGGGCAAAGCGGGCAAGCATTTCCTCGCCCATCAGCCGAGCGCACGCGTCATCATAATTAGCGCCGATCTTCTCATACGCCTCACGCATGGAAATCATGGATTAAAACTCCTTAGGTCAAACTAAATCGTGGGAAACGCGACAACGTCGGCGGGGCGTGCCAACGTCTCGGCAATACGGTCTTGCACCTCGAGCAGGCAGTCAAGCAACAGCGGGTTAAAGGTGCCGCACTTACCGTCCAGGATCATCTGGATCGCCTCCTTGTGCGGAATAGCGTCCTTGTACACACGCACGCTCGTCAGAGCATCGTACACGTCGGCCACCGAGACCACCTGCGCGGCAATGGGAATATCGTCGCCCTTAAGGCCATCGGGATAGCCCTTGCCGTCCCAGCGCTCGTGATGCCAACGCGCAATCTGGTACGCATATTCCATAAGCGCATTGCCGACGTGATGACGGCCCAGCTCAAGCAACATGTCGGCACCGATCGTGGTATGCGTCTTCATAATCTCGAATTCCTCGGGTGTAAGACGCCCGGGTTTGTTGAGAATCGCATCGTCAATCGACATCTTGCCGATATCGTGCAGCGCCGAAGCCAGGGCGATCGTGGAGCATTCCTCATTGTCGAGGGAGATGGTGTCGCCACGCTGGACCAGACAGCCAAGCAGCAGCTCGGTCAGCTTCTCGATGTTCGTAACGTGCCTGCCGCTCTCGCCGTTGCGAAGCTCCATGACGCCGGCCATGATGTCGATGAGCATGCGACTATTCTTGACGCGCTCGTTGTACTGCTGGGACAGTAGGTTCGTCAGGCGGCGCTGTTTGGCGTATAGGCGGATGGTGTTGCTTACACGGCGGCGCACGACACGGGAGTCAAACGGGCGGTTGATATAGTCCGAGGCGCCCAGCTCGTACGCGCGCAGAACCATATCATCGGAATCTTCGCTCGAAATCATGATGACAGGCAGATTGTCGATACCCGATCGGCGCGACAGATTGGCCAGCACCTCAAAGCCGCTTATGCCCGGCATGACAATATCCAGCAGCACGAGCGACAACTCATCGCCATAGCGGTCGACCATGTCGAGCGCCGTACGACCGTTATCGGCCTCGAGGATGCAATACTCGTCCTTGAGCATCTCGTTGAGAATGGCTCGGTTCATCTCGGAGTCATCGGCAATAAGCACCAAAGGCTTTTCGCTTTGGAAGGCCTCGATGGAATCGGCATCGGTCACGACCGTACCGGCTTTTGTCTTAGCGCGGCTCAGTAACTGGACAGCGCGGCCAACGCCCTCATCGACCGTCTCGCCATGAATGCGAACGCCACCAACACATGCCGTCAAGCTCACGTACTCATGGCCCGGAACAATCGTGGCATGAACGGCATCAGACACCTGATGCAGGCGACGGGTGAAGTCATCGGAGGGAATATTGGGCATGACGACCACAAACTTGTCGCAGCCATAGCGCACGAGCTCGTCAGTCGAACGAATTCCGCTGCGTATGGCTGTCGCCACAGCACCGAGCGCAAGATCGCCGGCATGACGGCCACACGTATCGTTGAAGACCCTAAAATCATCAAGGTCAATCACCGCAACGCCGGCCTTCATGCGGGCGCTACGGAGCTTTTCCTCGTAATATCGGCGATTGTGCACATTCGTCAGCACGTCGGTGTAGACAAGGTCCTCTTCTGCAGCCTCTTGCTCATCAATCGGACGCACCATCAGCAGGACGTGAGGCTCGCCCTCGACCTTCAGAGGGCGTAGGCGGGCGCGGTACTCAACACCATCGTTGAGCAGTTGCTCCGACACCTCATCGGAATCTGCCAAGGCCTCAAGACTCGACTGACGCAGACAAGGGCACCGATTGCCGGCGAGCAGGCAGTTAGGCTCGCTCTTAATCTGATCGGCCGACAGCAAACGCACCACGGGGTAGGTCTTCGCGACGCGGGCGACCTCAGCGGCAGCCTCCTCGTCGGTTAGATTGACCTCGTGATTTTTGAGCATATGGGGCCCTTTCGATAGTTTCGCATGGTAGCGGTGGGTTCCAAATGCTACAAGGGTAACACCTTGCCGATGCAGGTAAGCACGTGAATGCTGTTACATTTTTATGACCTGGCAAACGGTGGTAATGGAGCCGCGGGCGCGTGGTTATTGGCGCATTCGTTAACAATGACGAAACGCTAACAGTCCCCCTCCCCGCAGGTCATCGAGCGTTCTAACGCTCCAAGACATCGCGAACGGCGTTTGCCGCCGTAACGGGGCGATCGCGCAAACCGTTATGCGCGCCCGGGATCGTCACAAGGGGGCAATCGAGATATTCGGTAGCCGCTCGCGTACCAGCCTCGCGGGGTGTACCAACCGAAAGCTCGCCCAAAAACACAGCCGACACCGCCTTTGATTCGCGGGCGCGCTCCCAGTCGGGAGCATATGTCATATTTGTTCCGTATTCATTGGCCATAAAGCAACGACCATTGCGCAGGGCATGCTTGGCTTCCGCTTCGGTCGTCCCAGGAGCCTCGGGGTCCAAGTCGCCGAGAGCTCCCAAGAAAAGCCGAAGCGCCCTTGAAACCTTTCCAGCCGCAATCATATCGAGCAAAATCGGAGCTGCGCCCATGCCGACGCCTTCGGCCGACACAGCCGGCTCATGCAGAATCGCACGGGCGACGAGATGGGGTTCGGCGCGAAGAAGCTCCAGCGCCACCAACGTACCGGCGCTATGCGCAAGCACATTTGTCGGAGCGCCAACGTGTTCGATCACGGCTTGCAGGTCGGCGGCCTGAGCGGCAAGATCATAGCTGCCGTCTGCCGCATCGCTGCTGCCACCGCAGCCGCGGCGGTCGTAGGCAATTACGCGGTAGTTGCGGCTGAGCTCACAAGCGATACCGTCGAAAAATGTGCCGTCGACACAAGCGCCGTGCACGCACACCAAGGCAGGAGCATCAGGCGACACATCTGGGCCGGCATATTCGCGACAGGCAATCGTGGTGCCCGCATTCTCGACCGTAAAATTCATGTTGTGCCCCCATCATCAATGCTCATCCAGTTGCACGTCAGCGCGGTTGGATGGACCCACATTGCCTTACACCTTGTTAACAGATTAACTTTACCCGACCCGAGGCTTTTCATGGCGCGGCATAATGGGCGACGTGAAAAAACGAAACTTGTAAAGCAAGAGCCCGCACCTTGCTTTGGAGCCGATGCTATGCTTAGGCACAATTGTCTTGAGGAGCATATGCCTATGTCTACGTTTTTGAATGCCAGCCCCATCTTTGGGCCCGTTCGCAGCCGTCGCCTTGGTCTCTCGCTCGGCGTCAACATGATGCCGGCCAGCGGCAAAATCTGCACGTTCGACTGCATTTACTGCGAAAACGGCCTCAACGCCGAGCGCCCCTGCCATGAGCCGTACAACACAGCTGCCGTGGTACTCGACGCGCTCGAGGCAAAGCTGCGCGAGATGGCAGCCGAGGGCGAGCTCCCCGATGTGATCACCTTCGCAGGAAACGGCGAGCCCACCGCCGCACCGGAGTTTCCCCAGGCGATTGCCGGCGCCGTCGCGCTGCGCGATCAGCTGGCCCCAAACTCCAAAATCGCCGTGCTCTCCAACGGTACGCGCGCCGACCGCCCCGAGGTGCACGATGCGCTCATGATGGTCGACGACAACATCCTCAAGCTCGATACGGTCGATCCGGCATTTATCCAGCTGCTCGACCAGCCTGTTGGCCCCTACGACGTCGAGCACCAGATTGAGACGTTCGCAAGCTTTGACGGTCACGTTATTATCCAGACGATCTTTTTGACCGGTGAGTATCTGGGCAAGCCCATCGACAACACCGGCGAGGAGTACGTTGCCCCCTGGCTCGCGGCACTTGAGCGCATTCGCCCACAAGAAGCGACCATCTACACGGTGGCTCGCGAGACGCCGGTCGCCGGCCTTGCCAAAGCAGCGCCCGAGGTGCTCGACGCCATTGCCGCGCGCGTCCAAGCCCTCGGCATTCCCTGCCAGGTGAGCTACTAGCGCGCAGCTGCCCTGTGAGTGAGCTATACTAGCTGCGAATGAAAGGAAGTTAGCCATGTTTGACAATGGACCCGTGCCCGGCCGCAACGACGCCTGCTGGTGCGGCAGCGGCAAAAAATATAAGAAATGCCATAGCGCCTTTGATGAGCGCCTCGAGCGCTTGTGGGAAGAGGGTTGGGAGGTTCTGCCCCGCACGCTCTACAAGACGCCCGCCGATATCGAGGGCATCAAGCGCTCGGCCGCCATCAACGTGGGTGTGCTCGATTACGTAGGCGAACACATCGCCGCGGGCATGACCACCAACCAGATCGACCAGATGATCTACGACTACACCGTCGAGCACGGTGGCACGCCGGCCGACCTCAACTACGAGGGCTACCCCAAGAGCGTGTGCACCTCGATCAATGATGTGGTCTGCCACGGCATCCCCTGCGATACGGACGTGCTGCACGAGGGCGACATCATCAACGTCGACTGCTCCACGATTCTTGACGGCTACTTTAGTGATTCGAGCCGCATGTTCTGCATCGGCGAGGTCTCTGCCGAGCGCCAGCGCCTGGTCGACGTCACCCGCGCCAGCGTGGAGGCGGGTCTGGCGGCCGTCAAGCCATGGCTGCCACTGTCCGTTATGGCCGAGGCCGTGCAAAAGACCGTCGAGAACGCCGGGTTTAGCGTGGTGCGCGAGTACGGCGGACACGGCATCGGTAAGGAATTCCACGAGGACCCGTTTGTGGGCTTTACCACCGAGGCGCCCGATGTGGACACCATCATGGCTCCGGGCATGGTCTTTACCATCGAGCCCATGGTCAACGCCGGAGCGCCCGACATCAAGATCAGCAAGGGCGACGGTTGGTGCGTGCGCACCAAGGACGGCAGCGATTCGGCCCAGTGCGAGGTACAGCTCGTGGTGACCGAGGATGGTTACGAGCTGCTGAGCTGGTAGCCGTGGATGCGCCGGGCTTCGCGATGGATATGTTAACCATCGCGAAGCCCGGCGTTTTTATAGCGTTTTGCCTGATAAAACCTGCCAAAATAAACCTGTCCCTTTTTGGCAGGTCGAGCGGAGAGGACCGTTTGTGAACATCCTGGTTTTGTTGCCCGTCAACGACCGTCATCGCGCAATTCTTGAGTCGAGCGCTCCGGGCGAGGACTTTATCTACACTGTCTCTTATAC
>CABSMS010000094.1 GCA_902478885.1 uncultured Collinsella sp.
CACAAGGCTATTCGTCGGCAGCGTCAGATGTGTATAAGAGACAGGCTTGTCGATCGTCTCGCCCTTCTTCAGGCGGGCGAGGGCGCCGTACTGCCAAAGAATCGGTGCGGCATCCGAAAGCGTACCCATCAGACGCTCATGACGGCACAGCAGGGCGCGGTGGCACAGCTCAAGGCGCTCGTCGAAGATCTTCCAGAACTTGTCCATGTCCTGATGCGAGCTCAGCGCGACATCGGGCAGGTTGATGGTCACAACGCCCTGGTTAAAGCGACCGTAGTACTTGGGCTTGTTCGGGTCATAGTTCAGCGCGTTGGCCACGTTGTTAAATCCGTTACCGGAGCGGTCGGGCGTCAGGAAGCTGCGACAACCCATGCAGGTATAGCAGTCGCCGTTGCCCGCGGTCTCGCCCTTCGACAGCTTGAGCTCGCGCATCTTCTTCTCGGAGATGTAGTCGGGCACCATGCGCTTGGCGGTGCACTTAGCAGCCAGCTGGGTCAGGTAGAAGTACGGGGAATTCTCGTGAACGTTATCGTCCTCGAGTACATAGATGAGCTTGGGGAATGCCGGGGTAATCCACACGCCGGCCTCGTTCTTAACGCCCTCGTAGCGCTGGCGAAGCGTCTCCTCCACGATCATGGCAAGGTCGTGCTTCTCCTGAGGCGTACGGGCCTCGTTAAGATACATAAAGACCGTCACGAACGGCGCCTGGCCGTTGGTGGTCATAAGAGTTACGACCTGATACTGAATCGTCTGAACGCCGCGACGGATCTCGTCACGCAGGCGGTCCTCAACAACCTCGCGGACCTTTTCGGGAGATGCGGAAACGCCGAGCTCCTCGAGCTCGCGGGCGACCTCGCCGCGAATCTTTTGACGGCTCACCTCGACGAACGGGGCAAGATGGGTCAACGAAATCGACTGGCCACCGTACTGGGAGGAAGCAACCTGGGCGATGATCTGCGTCGCGATGTTGCAGGCGGTCGAGAAGCTGTGCGGCTTCTCAATCAGCGTGCCCGAGATAACAGTACCGTTCTGGAGCATATCCTCCAGGTTCACCAGGTCGCAGTTATGCATGTGCTGGGCAAAGTAGTCCGAATCATGGAAGTGAATCAGACCCTCATTGTGAGCATCCACAATCTCCTGGGGCAGCAGCACACGCTGGGTCAGGTCCTTGGAGATCTCGCCGGCCATGTAGTCACGCTGAACGGAATTGACGGTCGGGTTCTTGTTGGAGTTCTCCTGCTTAACCTCTTCGTTATTGCACTCAATCAGCGACAAAATCTTGTCGTCGGTCGTGTTCTTCTGGCGCTTCAGGCTCTGAACATAGCGATAGATGATGTAATGGCGAGCGACCTCGTAGCAGTCGAGGCGCATGATCTCGTCCTCGACCAAATCCTGGATCTCCTCGACCGACACGGTGTGGCCCGCGTTCTCGCATGCCTCGGCGACGTTTTGCGCCGCGTAAACCACCTGGCGGTCGGTAAGACGAGAGCTCTCCTCGACCTCCAAGTTTGCGGCGCGGATGGCATTGACGATCTTATCGATGTCAAAGACAACCTCGGTGCCGCTGCGCTTGATGATCTTCATCCTCTTGCCTCTTTCGCATCGTAGCCTCATCGCGCTTCAGAGCCAAACGATGCCCGGCAGGGCTTGCCCCTGTCTTGCGGCGCCGTCGCGCAATCTGTGTTCTCGATAAACCATAAGCCTCCATGCGGACATTCCCTGGAGCCGATCAAGCGGCTCAAGGACACGTTCAAAAGAGGCAGTTAAGGTCTTCGTTCTCTGTCCGCCATCTATCATACGACAAAGAGGCATCTATATCCTGTATTCTTTTTTTAGGTCAAACACAACATATAGTGTTTCAGCAGGTCAAAGCAATTGGTCATTTTGCAGACGCATTAAAAATGAGGGGTATTTGACAAGTCGGTAAAACGTTACCAACACGGCTACCTGCATGGCAGTTATAAAACCCCCTTAGTCAAGCCGCTGACAAATCCTACCAAAACCAAGCCGCTCACGCCAAAAGAATCCAAAAGATTATGCTTGACCAACATGTTGCGGTCGAATGCCGGCGGACGGAGCGACGGGACTGCAAACGCTCGGAAGACTACAGCCCCGGCACCCCGTCCGCCGGCATTCGATAGGCGAGGAGCTATTTCTTCTCTTCGCGAGCTATCATGCGGCCGAGAGCCGCTGTAAAAGGATCGAGCAGCACGCCGGCGATAACCACAAAAGCCCATCCCTTTGTGACAAGGCCTGCCCAACGCGCGAAGAACGTACGACCTTCAATCGTTCCGAATCCTCCCTGGAAGGCAATCTCGCCAAAACCGATTACCATAAAAAGGAGCGTGGCACCGATGACCGTACCGGCGATCTTGTGTGATGCGCTCCCCTGCTCAAAACCAAAAAAGTCCAGGCACATACCAACCGTTTTGCCAAACAGTGGGAGTGCACTCAAAACCTCGGCGATCACCGTGGCCACGATGAGTTGTCCCCAAAAGCCCGTGGGGCTCGTCAGATCCAAGCCAGACGCCCCTTCAATGATGGGGAGAAACGCGCAGAGCAATAGCGGGTTAAAGAAGCCATTGAGAATGCCGATGACGCGGCCGACAGGGAGCTTCATAGCCTACCTTTCAGAACAATTGATAGAAAGAGGGCCGCCGGCATATGTCGGCGGCCCCGATAAAACATGATGTGCGGCAAAGCAACTACTCGAGCGGCTACTCTGCCTCGCCGCTGGCCGCCATCTTTTCGGCCTCGGCGAGCTGCGCCGGAGTCAGCTTGCGATACTTAATGGCGCCAAAGACGACACAAGCCGCACAGACAATCATGCCGGCGATGAACTTCTGGTCAATCGTTGCACCAAACGGCGACGTCACGGCCTCAAACACAATGGGAGACAGCGCCATACCAAAGTTGATGCCCGCCATGCCAATGGCGAGGTTAAACGCACGTCCCTCGGGGGCAGAGTTGCCGGCGGCAAAATTGCCCTCCAGCGGCACGTAGGTCTCCTTGCCCAGCGCAACGACAAAGCCCGCAACGCACAGCACCATAAAGGCGGGCGCAACCAGCGTCAGGCCCAGGCCAACGAGCGTCACGCCCCACGCGATCGGCATAGCCAGGTTCTTGAACTTGGCAAACAGCGGGCCCACCAAAAGACCAGCTGCAATACCGGCAACGGTCATAACGGTAGAGGCAAGACCGGCCTCCACGGTACCGCCAAATCCGCGACCCACAACAAGCAGCGAAACGTTGGAGCTGAAGAGCTGGAACGTGAGTACGAACACGAAGCTCATGAGCGTGATAATCGCGACCTCTTTAGGCATATTGGCAAACACGTTGACTTTGCGCTTGGGCTCAAGATGGCCCTCGGGAAGGCAAACAGCCTCAATGACGATAAACACGATCATGATAAAGTACGCCGCATAGCTGTGGAACCACTCGGCAGAACCCAAGATGCCGGAAACCATCGTCCAGATAATGCCGCCAAGTGCGACAAAAGTGGAGTAGATGCCCATGACAAACGAGCGCTGCTTTCCGCCAAAGTAATCCGCGATAAGAGCGTCCGTTGAATTCTGCACGGCGCCGAGACCAAGGCCCATGACAGCAGAAGCCGCTAAGACCTGGCCGAGCGAGTCGTGGAACACCAGCACCGAGGCGCCTGCCAGCATCACGATAACGTGACCGACAAGCGTCGTCTTCTTCTTGGACACGCGAGAGGCAAGCTGTGAAGAGACGAGCATGGCGGACAGTGCCATCATCAACGGGATGATGCCGATGATCATCTGGACGGCAGCGATATTTTCGTCGGGAAACGCCGCCGCGACAGAGGCCACGATGGGGACGGGCACCAACATGCCCATAATGCACATGGCGGCAGCATAAATGCCCACCAGGTACTTGATCTTGGTTTTATCCATGATCCATCCTTACACTTAGAGAAAAAGGTCGGAGCGGCCAGGCATCACCAGCGGCCGCCCCAAACACAGCACTATTAGCCGTTAAATCCGGTGAACACGGGTTCTCCGCTGTACACGAGCGCTTCCTCGACACCATCGAGCACGCGACAGGCACCAGCGGCCATAGCCTCGAGCTCAAACTCGCCCGGATAGGCAGACACGGGGGCGATCCAAGAGCAGCATTCCTCAATCGAGGCAACGAGCTCCTTGCTGTGGACCATGCCGCCTCCGAGCAAGATGCCGTCGACGTCGCCCTTCAGCACACAAGCCATCTCGCCAATCCACTTGCAGATTTGGTAGACCATTGCATCCCAGGCGCGAGCCGCAGCCTTATCGCCCGCAGCGGCGCGATCGCACACCTCGATGGCATCGGACGTACCCAAAAGGTCAACGAAGCCACCGGTCTTCATGCAATGGGCGCGGGCAACGTCGAGACCATGCTCTGCCGTATACTTCGCGACCTCGATCGCGGGAACCGATCCGCAGCGCGTCGGCGCCATGGGACCCTCGCCGCCAACGATGTCGTTGCCGTCCACCATCTTGCCCTTAAGATGAGCCGAGATAGAGATGCCGCCGCCGATATGGCAAACAATGAAGTTGCACTCATCATAGGGGCGACCGAGCTTTGCCGCATGGCGGATGGCGGTCTCTTTGAGATTAAGGGCGTGCAGGTGCACGTTTCGATACACGCCCTTAATGCCCGTCATACGTGCGAGGTCGCACAGCTCGTCGGTATCGGGAGGATTCACCACAAAAGAGGGCTTTCCCGTCTTTGAGGCGAACTCATGAGCAATCTGGGGGCCCAACTGCGCCGGGTGCTGAATGCCGTTCGCACCGACGCGGGCATGCTCGAGCATGACCTCATTGATGGCATACGTGCCGCCGGGCAGCGAAAGCAAGCCGCCGCCGCGACCGACAAATGCATCAAAGTCCTTGAGCTTCAGGCTCGCCTCCCCCAGTGCTCCAAGAATCAGATCGCAGCGATACGGCATCTGAGCCGAAACCCCATCGAACTGGGCAAGGTCCTTCGCATCGTGCGCAACGTTCTTGCTGAGCTTGCACTCATCGCCCTCAAAAACGCCCACCTTCGTGGAAGTGGAACCCGGGTTGATTACCAGGACGCGCCAAGGAGTCTTTTTATCGGACATACCTTAAGCCTCCTTAAGCGCCTGGGCGCGCACGCAGCTCATCACCACGTTGCCGACGATCTCGTCGACGGGCGCAGAGCGCGAGCAATCGCACACGATCTTCTTGAAGCCTTGAAGCATGGGGCCGTAGGCATTGGCACCGGTCAGATTCTGGATGATCTTGACGCCGATATTGCCCACGTTGATATCGGGCCAGATGACCACGTTGGCTTGGCCCGCAACAGCGGACTCACGATGTACCTTCTTGGCCGCAACCTTGGGGTTAATCGCCGAATCAAACTGGAACTCGCCGTCGATGGCAAGGTCGGGACGGCGATCGTTGGCAATCTCGCGAGCGCGACGTACCTTGTCGACAAGCTCGTTATCCATCGAACCGTCAGTCGAATGCGAAAGCAGCGCGCAACGGATATCCCATCCGGTCAGCGAACGCACCGTTTCGCTCGACGAAATCGCAATCGAGGCAAGCTCTTCGCTCGTGGGGTCAACGCAAACGGCGGAATCGCCAAAAGCCAAAAGGCCGCCTTCGCCGCCGTTCCAGTTGGGAATGTCGGCGATACCGCACGAGCTCACGGTGTCCACCCCGTTGGCAAGGCCGACGATGGTCTGTCCCGCTAGGATGATGTCGCCCGTGGCGTTATCGATGCCGGCGAACATAACGTCGACATCGCCGAGCACCTGCAAAATCAGGGCGCGCTCAAGCGGACGCGTCATACGGCGCGCAGCGCCCTTGGGCTTAAACTTGCAATCCGGATGCGAAAGGTAGCGCTCACAGCAGGCGGCGTTCGCCTCCTCGTCGGTCACATCGACAATCTCGATACCGTCAAGGGAGATGCCGCGCTCATCGGCAAGCTCCTTGAGCTTACCGCCGTCGCCGACCAGCACACATTCGGCGAGACGCTCGGCAGCGATCTTTGCGACCGCCTGCATCATGGTCTCGTTTTCGCCCTCGGGAAAAGCAACGCGCATAGGCTTGGCGGCAGCCTGCTCGCGCAGGGTCTGCATCAGGTCCATGGCAGTTACTCCATCTCTTCGGCAGTACGCTCGATAAGCTCGCCGATGGTCTTCATGACCATGACCTCGCGAACGGGAACCTCGGCATCGAGTTCGTTCTCGATCATGGAGGTCAGCGCGATCATCTTCATCGAGCCCTTGCCCAGGGTCTCAAACGTCGTCTCAGGGGTCACATCGCCGTCATAGTTGTAGGCGGACTTGGCAAAATCGCAGATCTGCTGAGTAAGTTCTTCGTTCATGATGGTGCCTTTCAATCGAAAAAGAGGGGCGGCCACGGCGGGCTGGAGACATGGGTCCCGCCGTGGCCTAAGAGAGGAATCGAATTGTTAAAAGGGCTGAAAGCCTAGTCGTCAAGCTCGAACGTAAGCTCCTTGTAGCCAGGACGGTCGATGACCTTGGCGTGGACGCCCACGGTCTGGCCCGCCATGAGCTTGGCGCGAATCTCGGGGGCCTTCTTCTTGGTAATGCCGTAGATGACGTAGGTGTACTGAGAACCCTCGTCGATATCGACGGCGCCGTAGGCGTACTTGCCATACTCCTTGAGGTAGGGCTTGTCGTTCTGCGGACCAGGCAAGGTAAAATCGATCAGATGGCCGTGACCGGAAACCTGGACCCAATCGGTCTTGTGATAGCCGCAGGCATTGCAGGCAAGGTGGGGCGGAAACTCGACGGCTCCGCACTCGGGGCACTGGCGTGCCCAATAGATACCCTCTTCAAGACCCGTGTAGAACTTCTTGACCACGGGCTCCATATCTTTGAGTTGCATGAGAATACTCCTTATGGGAAATCGAAAACCGCGGTCGCTTAGGCGACGGTACGAAGAATCTGGCAGCGCACGTTCTGAGAACCGCCAAAACCGCGCAGGAACGCCGTCTCGGGAACCTTCTTCATCTGGGTAGCACCGGCGACGCCACGCATCTGCTTGACGGCCTCAACGATATCGGCGATGCCGGATGCGCCATGGGCGTGACCGAAGTTGCAACGACCACCGTGCGGGTTGATGGGCTTATCGCCGTCAAAAGCGGTGCGACCATCGATCGCGTACTTCCAAGCCTCGCCGCGCGGAATATAGCCGCACTCCTCAGCCGAGACGATCTCGGAAGCAAGGAAGAAGTCATTGCACATAAACAGGTCGATCTCGTCGGGGCTCACGCCGGTAAGGTCGTAGACCTGCTTGGCGGCAAGCTCGGTAGCCCAGTGCTCGTTGTGAAGCAGGCCGGCCTCGACCGCAGAAGCGCCCGTACCCAGAACCTCAATAGGCGCATACGGCACGCCCATGGCCTTGGCCTTCTCCGTGGGCATCACGACAACAGCTGCGGCACCGTCGCATTTCTTCTCAAAGCCGGTAACACGCAGGTACTGCGTAACGCGCGGGTTATACATGCTCTTGAGACACTCGTCGGCGGTATCGAAC
>CABSMS010000095.1 GCA_902478885.1 uncultured Collinsella sp.
TCATCGCGGTCTACGGGGTCAACGATATGGCACCGTGGGGACACATGTATGTCAACCCTGGTCTAACAGAGCCTTAAAAAATCCCCGTCCTAGAATAATCATTCGCAGCTGCCCGGCTTTCTTTTTGCCCAAAGGCGGTTAATCGTTGAAGCGGGATTGGCGGCCGAAGGATAGGGCGGTGTCGCCGAATTTGTCTCGGACGGCGTCGATGGCGACGGAGAGGTCGCGGCGGTCGCTGGATTGGGCTCCGCGATCATCGACTTCGCAGAATAGGTCGGTCTGGATGCCGCCTTGGTGGTCGAAGTCGCTCATGCTGATGCCTGCTAAGCGAACGTGCATTCCTTCCTGCCAGATGTTGTCGAGCAGATCGAGTGCAACCGCCACGAAGATGTTCTCATCGTCGGTCGGATGAGGCAGCCGGCGCTGTGCCGTACGCCCGCTGCCATACGAATACTTAAGCTTGAGCGTTACCGTGGCACCCGTCAGCCCCTGACGGCGCAGACGGCGTCCCACTGACTCTCCCAACAGCGCAATCGCCGCCTCAATATCCCCACGCTCAGTCAAATCTTTAGCAAAGGTGCGTTCATTGCTGACCGACTTGACCTCGCGCTCCTCATCGAGACTCGTGACTTCGGAGATTTCGAGTCCCAGCGCACGCTGGCGCATGCGTTCGCCGTTGACGCCAAAAATAGAGGCCAAGGTGGATTCCGGTGCACGTGATAGCTCTCCGAGGGTGTAGATGCGCATGCGGCGCAGTCGCTCCTCGGCCGAGCGCCCGATGCCGCTCATGGCAGATACCGGCAGTGCGGCCAAAAAGCGCTGCTCGGTTCCGGGGCGCACGATGGTCAGCCCAAACGGCTTATCCCGCTCGCTTGCGATCTTTGCGACCGTCTTGTTGCAGCCCACGCCAATGGAGCACGTCACTCCCAGCGCTGCCACGCGGTCGCTTATACGCCGCGCAACCAGCAGCGGGTCTTCGGGCGCAAAGCGACCCGGTGTGATATCGATGAAGGCTTCGTCGATGGATACGCGCTCAACGCGCGGGGTCTCGTCGGCGAGAATCGCCATAACCTGCGTGCTCACCTCGCGGTAGCGATCAAAGTGCCCGTGCGTCCAAATGGCCTGCGGGCACAGGCGCCGTGCCTCGGCCGAGGGCATGGCAGAGTGCACGCCAAAGCGACGCGCCTCATACGAACACGTGGACACGACGCCACGCGAATCGGCGTCTCCGCCCACGATGAGCGGCTTGCCGCGCCACTCGGGATGATCGAGCATCTCCACGCTCGCAAAAAACGCATCGAGGTCCATGAGGCCTACCGCCGGACCCGTCCAGGGAGGCGGCGTGACGCCCATGGCATCCTCATAACCGTATGTATGTTCGCGTCTTTCCATGTCATGAGTATACCGCGCAGCTCATGTGGGGTGCGTGTATGTGCTTGCAAATCCCGAATTCTTGTCTAAGATATGGATTTGCCCTCGACTACACCGAAGAAGTTGGTCTCACGGACTTCACCTGCCCGCGTCGATGGCGTATTATGTTCAACTGTTTGTTTGTAGTTGCAGCCTAAAGCTGCTTGGTTGGAGGAGTTTCCTTTGGCAGTCAAGATTCGCCTTGCTCGTCACGGCGCTAAGAAGCGTCCGTACTACCGTGTCGTCGTCGCCGATTCCCGCGCCCCGCGTGACGGTCGTATCATCGAGGAGGTTGGCCGCTACAACCCGATGACCGCCCCCAAGACCATCAACCTCGACCTCGAGAAGATCGCCGACTGGCAGTCCAAGGGCGCTCAGCTCACCGACGCCGTCGCCGCTCTGGTCAAGGCCGCCAACGAGGGCGAGAAGACCGAGACCGTCGTCAAGAAGTCCAAGAAGCAGCTCGCCAAAGAGGCCGAGGCCGCTAAGGCTGCCGCTGAGGCCGCTGAGGGCGCCGAGGAGTAAATCGTGCCTGAGGTTGACGCTGCACAGCTCGAGGGTGAGGCAATGCTCTCAGATCGCATCGCCGATCTCGTCGAATATCTCGTTGTTCAGATCGTCGACGACCCGGATTCCGTGAGCCTTGAGGTCATCGATGGTGACGACGCCTCTACGATTGAGGTTTCGGTCGCCGAGGATGACGTCGCTAAGGTCATCGGCCGTCGTGGCCGTACCATCAAGGCCATTCGCACGCTCGCCCGTGCACTGGCCGCTCGCCTCGACACTGCTGTCGAGGTAGAGGTTCTGGGCTAGGACCTTGAGGTCCCAGTACAAAAACATCGCCCGTGTGGTCAAGCCGCACGGAAGGAAGGGGGAGGTCCTCGCGCAGCCGCTGCGGGGGCTTCCTTCTGTATTAGAGCCTGGTATGCGCGTCGCCCTGACGCCGCCGGCGCTCAAGCGCGACCGCTTTTGCACGGTCGTGTCCGTTACCGATACGGGCGATGGCGATTTGGTCTCGTTTGAGGGCATTGACGACTTGACGGCCGCCGAGGGCATCACGGGATGCTACGTGCTGGCAAATCGTGACGACTTTGAGCTCGATTCGCTCGACGCTGCCTATACCGACCTGTTGGGTCGTGAGGTGGTCGACGAGCGCTTCGGTTCGCTCGGCACAATCGTCGAGATCATGTCGACGCCCGCTAACGATGTTTGGGTTGTCGAGGGCGATCGGTACGGCGAGGTACTGATTCCCGTGATCGAGCAGGTTGTGCTCGATCTTCCCGACACAGGAACAATTTCCGTCCATGTTATGGACGGCCTGATCGATATGGACAAGTAGGGAGGACAACATGCTGATTGAGACCCTTTCGGTCTTTCCCGAGATGTTTGAGCCCGTCATGTCCACATCGATTTTGGGCCGCGCCCGTAAGGCCGGCCTTTTTGGTTTTAAGGCGTATAACCTGCGCGACTGGACGCACGACCGCCATCGTACCGTCGATGACGAGCCGTACGGCGGCGGGCAGGGCATGCTCATGAAGGTCGAGCCTATCGCAGAGGCCATCGAGGCCATTAGCGCAGAGGGTCCCAAGCCCACGGTTGTGTTCTTCACCCCCTGTGGCGAGCCTTTTACGCAGCATGTGGCCGAGCGCCTGCTCAAAAGTGAGCGCCTGCTGTTTGTGTGCAGCCGTTACGAGGGCGTCGACGAGCGCGCGTATGCGTATGCCGATGAGCGTCTGTCGATTGGCGACTACGTGCTTACGGGCGGCGAACTTCCCGCTATGGTCGTTGCCGATGCCGTCGTACGCCTCATTCCCGGCGCCCTTGGTGACGAGATGAGCAACGTCGACGAGTCGTTCTCGACCGCCGAGGACGGAGGCCTGCTCGAGTACGCGCAGTACACCCGTCCTGCCGAGTTCAACGGCGAGGGCGTGCCTCCGGTGCTTGTGAGCGGCGATCACGCCAAGGTCGATGCCTGGCGTCGCAAGAACGCCATCGAGCGCACCTGCCGCTGGCGTCCCGACTTGATCGAGACGGCGCGGCTCACGCCCGAGGAGCGCGCTTACGCGCAGGAGATTCTTGACGCTTCGTATTCGCAGAGCGAGGAGTGAGTATGGTTCCTACGCAACATTCCGCGTTGAGGGGCGTTTTTGAGTGGATCGCGGTCATCGCGATCGCGCTGGTCGCCACCTTCCTGATTCGCTCGTTTGTGGTCGAGCCCTTTGTGGTGCCCACCGGCTCCATGGAGTCCACGATCGAGATTGGCGACCAGATCTTGGCACAAAAGGTGAGCCTCGAGCTCGGTCAGCCCGTCAAGCAGGGCGATATCGTGGTGTTTCACAACCCCGATGGCACCTCCGAGCATGATGTTCTTGTCAAGCGCGTTATTGCCACGGCCGGCCAGACAGTCGACCTGCAGGATGGCAAGGTGGTCGTTGACGGCCAAGCGCTCGACGAGGACTATACGACGGGCATGAGCTGGCCACTTTCGGTCCAAGCGCCCGGCGCTCAGGTAAGCTATCCCTACACCGTTCCCGATGGGTGCGTGTGGGTGATGGGCGACAACCGCGAAAACTCTGCCGACTCACGCTACTTTGGTCCCGTCGATCGCTCTGATTTGATCGCTGTGGCATTCGTTCGCTACTGGCCGCTCAACCGCATCGGCGCTATCGACTAAAAACCGCTATAGTACAGTACCTAACCGTGTAATCGTTTCGACGAGGGGATATTAGAGGCATGAACGCTTCATCGCTTTCCTTCCAAGACATCATCCTGCGCCTCCAGCAGTACTGGGGCGAGCAGGGCTGCGTCATTATGCAGCCCTATGACTCCGAGGTCGGTGCCGGTACCTTCCACACCGCGACCACGCTGCGCTCGCTCGGTCCCGCCGAGTGGCGCACCTGCTATGCGCAGCCCTGCCGCCGTCCCGCCGACGGCCGCTACGGCGAGAACCCCAACCGCATGCAGCACTACTATCAGTTCCAGGTGCTCATTAAGCCCTCGCCGGTCAACGCCCAGGAGCTCTACCTGGGGTCTCTTGCCGCCATTGGCCTGGACCCCAACGACCATGACGTCCGCTTTGTCGAGGACGACTGGGAGAGCCCGACGCTCGGCGCCTGGGGTCTTGGCTGGGAGGTCTGGCTCAACGGCATGGAGGTCACGCAGTTTACGTACTTCCAGCAGGTGGGCGGCATCGAGGTCGACCCCGTGCCTGTCGAGATCACCTATGGCCTGGAGCGCATTGCCATGTATGCGCAGGGCGTCAACTCCGTCTACGACCTGGTGTGGAGCTACCTGCCCGACGGCACGCCCATGACCTATGGCGACGTGTTCCTCGAGAACGAGCGCGAGTTCAGTGCCTATAACTTTGAGGTCGCCAACGTCGAGATGATGCGTCAGAAGTTTGACGACTACGAGGCCGAGTGCCATTCCTGCCTGGAGCGAAAGCTGCCGCTGCCGGCGTACGACTGTGTCATGAAGTGCAGCCACGCTTTCAACCTGCTCGATGCCCGCGGTGCCCTATCCGCGGTCGAGCGTGCCAACTACATCCTGCGCGTCCGCGCCGTCGCCAAGGCGTGCTGCGAGGCCTACATGGCCGAGGTCGCCGGAGTCAACGAGAATGCCGACCAGGAAGGCGAGGTGGCGTAAGCCATGGCAGACGCTAAGGATTTCCTGTTTGAGATCGGTACGGAGGAAATGCCCTCCGCACCGTTGAACAATGCCGTCAAGCAGCTTGGCACCATGATCGCCAAGGGCCTCGACGAGGCCGGTCTGGCCCATGGCGAGGTCCGCGTGATCTCGAGCCCGCGTCGTCTGGCTGCACTCGTGGCCGACGTCGCCACTGCGACCGATGAGGTCCATGAGGTCAAGCGCGGTCCCGCGGCAAACATTGCCTTCGATGCCGACGGCAACGCCACCAAGGCCGCCCAGGGCTTCGCCCGCAAGTGCGGTGTGGCTGCCGAGGACCTGGTTCGACGCGAGGACACTGACGGTCGCGAGTATGTGTTCGCCGAGAAGAGCATTCCCTCCGCACCGGCTACGCCGATTCTGACCGCTCTGTGCGAGAAGACTATTGCCGGCCTGCAGTGGCCCAACTACCGCAGCCAGCGCTGGGGCCACGAGCACGCGACCTTTGTTCGTCCGGTCCGTTGGATCTGCTGCCTTTTGGGCGAGGATGTTGTTCCCGTGTCGTTTGCCGACGTGACGAGCGGCAACACCACGCGTGGTCATCGCGTACTTGGCCCTGGTGACCATGTGGTTGCCAGCCCCGCCGTCTACGAGCAGGTGCTCGAGGACGCCGGCGTGCTTTCTGCCGAGCGACGCCGCGAGGCCATCCTCGCCGGTATCGCCGAGGTCGAGGCCGCTCGCCCCGGCTGCCATGTTGATACGCCCAAGAAGGTTTTCGAGGAGGTTATCAACCTCTGCGAGTGGCCGACGGTGCTCGTCGGTACCTTCGATGAGGAGTTCCTCAAGGTCCCGCACGAGATCATCTGCGAGTCCATGCTCACCAACCAGCGCTACTTCCCGATCTATGACGGCGAGGGCAAGCTCACGCGTGAATTCGTGGTCGTTTCCAACAGCAAGCCCGAGAACGCCGAGCGCGTGATCGACGGCAACGAGCGCGTCGTGCGCGCCCGTCTGGACGACGCCAAGTTCTTCTACGAGGAGGACCTGAAGATCTCCCTTGACGAGTTCCGTGAGCGTCTGGCCAAGGTTGCCTTCCAGGAGAAGCTCGGTAGCGTGCTCGCCAAGTCCGAGCGCATCGAGCAGCTCGCGCTCGCTATTGCCCGCGAGGCTCATCTGGGCGCCCACCTTGCCGCCGATGCCGGCCGTGCCGCGCACCTGTGCAAGGCCGACCTGGTGTCCAACGCCGTTGTCGAGTTCACGAGCCAGCAGGGCGTGATGGGCGGTTATTACGCGACCGCGATGGGGGAGAACGACGAGGTCGCCCACGCCATTCGCGATCATTATCGTCCCCGCTTTGCCGGTGACGAGCTGCCCGAGGGCACCGCTGGCTGCATCGTGGCCTGCGCCGACAAGCTCGATACCATCGCCGGTATCTTTGCCATCGGCGAGCCCCCGACCGGCTCCTCCGACCCCTACGCGCTGCGTCGTGCCGCTATCGGCATCATCAACATCCTGCGCGATCGTCTGCCGATCGACCCCACGTCGCTCATCGACTTCGCTCTCGAGCTCTATAGCGAGCAGGGCATTGAGTTCGACGCCGTCGAGGTCGCCCAGCAGGTCCGTGACTTCTTCCACGGCCGTCTGGTGAGCATGGCCCGCGACGAGAAGATTCCGGCCGATACCGTCGCCGCCGTCTCCGCGGTGCACATCATCGCCCCGTCCGTCTTCTTCGCCCGCTGCGCCGCGCTCGATGAGGCCCGCAAGAACGACGCCGAGACCTTCGACAACCTGGCGACCGCCTATGCCCGCGCCGCGCACATCTCCAAGCCCGAGCTGGGTGCGGAGTACGACCTGTCTCTTATACACATCTGACGCTGCCGACGAATAGCCTTGT
>CABSMS010000096.1 GCA_902478885.1 uncultured Collinsella sp.
CGTCGGCAGCGTCAGATGTGTATAAGAGACAGATCCATGGCGATAACGTCGGGTGCCTCAAGGGCCTCAACACGTGCGTGGGAAGCAGCAAAGGGATTGACGATTTCGGCGGGGCCAGCTGCCAAGACCTCGATATCGGGATCGGCGGCAAGTGCAGCCTCGATACCATCGAGAACAACCTGAGGTTTCTCGTCTCCACCCACAACGTCTACACAAACGCGAACGTTAATCATATACATGCTCCTTATACAAAAATGGCCGACTCATTGAGCCGGCCATTGTGGTTCCGTTTGGAACGGCATCGCATCCAGAGTATACCGTTACTCGGTAACGATAACCTCGCGGTCCTTGTAGAAACCGCAGCTGGGGCACACGTGGTGCGGAAGCTTGACAGCGCCGCAACGGGGGCACGTGGACTGAGCCGCAGCCGAGATCTTCATGTTGGCGGAACGACGGGTGTGAGTGCGGATACGACCCTGCTTTTGTTTAGGTACGGGCATAGTGACCTTCCTTATGAACTATCCAGTGTGGCGATTACGCGCAAGTAGCGATACTACCACAGTTTTACTCATCGAGCTTGAGATTCTTCAATGCTGCAAATGGATTTTCCGTGGCAGCGGCCCATTCCGCCTCTGCCTGGGCGGCGCAATCGCATTGCTCGACATTGAGATTGCAACCGCATGTGGGGCACAGACCGCGACAATCGGGCTTGCAGAGCACCACAAACGGCGTGTCCATAACGACCGCGTCATTGATGGGCTCACCCAGATCGACGATGCGGTCCTCACCCAGAAGCTCATAGCCATCCTCGTAGGCCTCGGGATCCTCGGGCTCCTCAAAGAGATAAAACTCCTCGATCTCGCCGGCGATATCAAACGAGGCGGGCTCCAGGCAACGGTCGCACTCACCGGTGGCGTGCGCGCGAACCATGCCCGTGAGCAAGACACCGGTACCGGCATTGGTAAAGACAACGTCGTAGTCGATGCCGTCCTGCAGCTGGTACTCCTTCTCGCCCACCGTGTAGGTGGCGACATCGACCTTACCGGTCAGCGGATACGAATCTCCAGGAAACTCGAGTTGCTCGGAAAGATCGACGGTAACGCTCGGAAACTCAGCCATTACCACTGACCATTCTGTTGAGCAGCACCCTCGTTGAGCTGCTGACGGCAACGGGTAACGGTGCCGGTCAGACTCTTGAGGTTTTCCTCCAGGTGCGTAAAGACCTGCTCTGCGTAGTCCTCGGCAGCATAACGCGTCTCGCGCTCGTACTGCTGGGCACGATCGCGGATGTCGTCGGCCTGCTGCTGCGCAAGGCGGACGATCTCCTGCTCACCGGCAATGGTGAGGGCCTGCTGCTGAGCGTCGGCGATGATAGAATCGGCCTGGGCGGCGGCGGAAGCCATAAGCTCCTCGCGCTCCTTAAGGATACGGCGGGACTTCTGCCACTCCTCGGGATAGCTCATGCGGATCTCGTCGAGGATGTTGAAGAACACGTCGGCGTCGATGACCTTGAACTGAGCGTTCTTGCCGAAAGGCGGCTTGGCTTCCTCGATCAGCCCTTCGAGCTCATCGACCAAGCTGACGATCCTATCGCCAGGAAAATTCTCGCCCGGCATCCGGTCTCCTTTCATAGGTAACATATCATCGTGCTAGTTTACCACATGCCACCAGGCAATAAGAAACGTCACGAAAAGCGATGTTTGAGCGCTTCGACCACGTTGGGCGGGACAAACGTCGATACGTCACTACCGAGCGAGGCGATCTGGCGAACGACCGAGCTTGAGATATAGCCGTACTGCGGCGCGCTCATGACAAAGATGGACTCCAGCTCGTTATCCAAGCGATAGTTGAGGTCGGCCTGCTGCAGCTCGTACTCAAAGTCGGTCATGGCGCGCAGGCCCTTGACCACGGCCCCCGCCCCCTGCTCACGAGCGAAGTCGACCAAGAGGCCGGTAAAGGGCAGGACCTCGACGCCGTCGATATCACCGAGCGCCTCGCGGGCCAGCGCCACGCGCTCATCGAGCGTAAACGTGGTGCCCACACCGTTTTTACCCTGCGACTCGGCAACAGCGACGATCACGCTGGGAAAGATGCGGCGGGCGCGACGGATCACATCGATATGGCCAAACGTGATGGGATCGAAGGTGCCCGGGACAATCACGCGATTGATGGTGTCACTCATGAGCATCCTCCTGAAACGTCGTGGCATCGTTGTTGTCAGCATCGGTGCCGGCGCTATCGCCCTCACCATCGTCATCGCCGACCCAACGGAGCAGGTCGACCGAGGTAATGCCGTAGCGCTTCTCACGTACAGTCTCAAAGCCTACCGGATGCGCGCCCGCATCGGCGGCGGCATGCTCAAACAGGGCAAAAGCGCCAGGTGCAAGCAGATCCTGCTGAGCCAGGTTCTGCAGCAGTTCCTCGACCGGCTCGGCACCAAAAGCATAGGGCGGGTCGAGCAGGACCAGATCAAAGGGGGCGCCCGGTACACGACCGCGCGAGGCACTCGCCAGCATGTCGCCCGTGACAACGCGCCAACGCGCACGGTCACGGCAGAGCGACTCGATATTCTTGGTAATGAGCCGCGCGGCGTTGCGATCGATCTCAAACGTCGTGAGCGAGCGGGCCCCACGAGAGAGCATCTCTAACCCTAAGGCGCCGGAGCCGCCAAAGGCGTCCAGCACACGAACCTCGTCCAGATCGAAGTCGAATGCCGACATGACCATAGATGCGCACGCCTCACGTACGCGATCAGTCGTGGGGCGGGTGACATCGCGACCACGGGGCTCCTCGATCTTACGACCGCGCCATTCGCCGCCGATGATTCTCATCCTCCGCTGACCTCCTTAAATATGTGTCGATATCGCATGGCGACCGCATCGCGCAGGGGGCGCGTCGCCACGGAGTCAAGGGTGCAAGCATACCGCAAGAGCTCGACCGCGTCCAAATGGGCCCACTCGATCAGCTCCTCGTCGGCATCCAGATCGACAAGGCGCAAGGTCACGCCGCCGTGCTGGCGGTACCCCAGGATTTCGCCCTCGTGACGCAGACGCAGGTCCATCTGGGCGAGCGTAAAACCGTCCGAGGTCTTTTCGAGCGACTGCAGGCGGTCTTGTGCCGCCGACGCGCCGCCGTTGCCCTTGGAGTGCGTCATGACCAGGCACGTGCCCGACACGCTGCCACGGCCCACGCGACCGCGCAGCTGGTGCAAGGCAGCCAAACCAAAGCGCTCGCCGTTCTCGATAACCATGACGGTGGCATTGGGCACGTCGACGCCCACCTCGACCACCGTAGTCGAGACGAGCACGTCAATCTCGCCACGCTTGAAGGCATCGATGACCCGATCCTTCTCCCCCGCCGGCATACGGCCGTGAAGGCGCTCGACGGTAAGCCCCGGCAACGCAAGACGCAGTCGGTCGAGCTCGGTTGCCGTATCGTGAAGCGGCACGGGGACCGTCACGCGGCCCTCGTCGTCGCGGGCAATACCGGGCACGTCTTCCAGCTCATCGGCCGAATCGCTCGGCTCCACGAGCGGGCAAATCACGTAGGCCTGCTGACCCTTTTCATGCGCCTCGCGAATGGCGCCATAGGCGAGGTCGCGGCTCGACTCGGTGAGCACGTGTGTGGTCACACCGGCACCCGGAACAGGCCGATGGCGGATGATGCTCGTATCCAGATCCCCGTAGACCGAAAGCGCCAGCGTACGCGGGATGGGCGTTGCCGTCATAACGAGCAGATCGGCACCGGGGCCCTTCGCGCGCAGGGCGTTGCGCTGGCCCACACCAAAGCGGTGCTGCTCATCGATGACCACGAGAGACAGATGCTTGAACGTAACGTCATCCGAAAGAACCGCGTGGGTGCCAAAGAGGACATCGAGCTCGCCGGACTGCAGCTGCTCATGGATACGCTCGCGCTCGGCCGCCGGCGTGGCACCCGTCAGAAGCGCCCAGGACATGCCGGCCTGCGAGAGCAGAGGGCCGGTCTTATCGGCATATTGGCGCGCCAGCACGCCCGTGGGCGCCATAACGCAGGCCTGCGTGCCGCTATCGGCAGCCACAGCCAGTGCGCAGGCGGCAACGGCGGTCTTACCGGTACCGACATCACCCAACAGCAGGCGGTTCATCACGCGCCCGTCATCGCACATATCGCGCAGGATATCCTGGAACGCGGCCTCCTGCTCGTCGCTCAGCGAAAACGGCAGGGCTTGCTTGAGCGCGGCCAGGTGCTCGCCCGCGGTGTGGGCATAGGGCACCACATCGACCAGGCCGCCGTCGTTGCGCAGACGCAACGCCAGCTGCAGGTAGAGGCACTCCTCGTAGGCAAGCCGTGCGCGCGCGATATCGCGCTCGGCCATACTCGATGGAAAATGGATCGAACGCAACGCGCGGGCATTGCTCATGAGCTTCCGCTTTGCGCGCAACGGCGCGGGAATCGGATCGAACGGATTGCCGACGACCTCGAGCGCGCCGCTTACGATGCGGCGCATCCACGCCTGGCTCACGCCATCGCTCACGTAATGGACCGGCAGAATGGTGCCTGCGGCGCGCCCGTCCTCGAGCTTTTCAAAGTGGGGCGAGGCCATCTGCTTAAAACCGTAGGCAAACTCGACCTTGCCCATCACGGCCAGGCGGTCGCCCTGCTTAAGCTGCTGGGCAATCCAGGGCTGGCGGAAAAAGGCGACCTGCAGCACGCCCGTCTCGTCAACGAGTGAGACCTCAGTCACCTGCATGCGCGGACGCGGCTGCTTTTGGACGATACGGTCGACCGTGGCGATGATGGTGCACACGGTACCGATGGGCGCCATCTCGATAGACCAAGAACGGGTAAAGTCGAGGTATCGATGAGGGATATGGAGAAGGAGGTCCCCCACCGTCCGAATTCCCAGACGGCGAAGGGCCTCCTCACGTTTACCCGAAACATATTTGAGTCGCGCGATATCCTCGTCGAGCGCATTGCTCTGGGCAAAGCGCTCCGAGACGCGCGGCACGGAGCACAGCTCGGACATGGGCAGTTGCCTACTCGATCGAGAAGATCACGGGATAGAGCGGCTGCTCGCCACGATGGGCGTCGATCTCCAGATCGGGCTGAGCCTCCTCGATAGCATCGACGATCTCCTGGAAGGCCTCATCGGACAGCTCCTCGCCGGCCAGAATCGTCAGCGCATCGCCCTCCTCTTCCTCCTGCATGCGGTTGATGCAGTCGAGCGTGACCTGCTTCACGTCGGAACCGACCACGTCGATGGAGCCGGCAATGATGCCCATGACGTCACCGGAGTGAATCGGCGAGCCGTCGGAGGCGCTGGAGTCGCGCACGGCGCGGGTGACCTCGCCATCGCGGACCTCGCTGATGGCGTCGACCATGGCGGCGACGGCGTCCTCGAGCTCGGAATCGGGCAGGACCGCGAACAGCGCCGAGAAGGCCTGAGGAACGGTCTTGGTGGGAACGACGGCAACCTTCTTGTCGGTGCAGGCAGAAGCTGCGGCCTCGGCAGCCATGCGGATGTTGCCGTTGTTGGGCAGAATGATGGCCGAGGTCGCGTTGACCTGGTCAACGGCGCCCAGCAGGTCTGCAGTCGAGGGGTTCATGGTCTGACCACCCGAGACGATCACGTCAACGCCGAGGGACTTGAGGATGTCGGCCTCACCGGAACCGGCGGCAACGGCAACAAAGCCCAAGGCCTTGGCGGGCTCGCCGGCCTTCTCCTGGTCCTCGTGAATCTTAGCGGTACGGTCGTGGGCCTCCATCTCCATGTTGTGGATAAAGACCTCGTAGATCTGACCGAGCTGCAGCATGTGCTCGAGCACCAGGTTGGGGGTGTTGGAGTGCACATGGATCTTGTAGTCGGGGTAGGCACCCACGAGCAGCTCGCAGTCGCCCATGGAGCCCAGGAACTTAAGGCACTCGTCCTCGTCAAAGGGAGCGTCGGCCTTAAAGAGGAACTCGTTGCAGTAGCGGAACTCCGAGCCCTCCCAGTCATCGTTGGCCTCGATCTCAACACGACCAAGGGCCGTGTCGCGGGCAGAGCCAGCGGAATCAAACGTAGCGGAGAAATCCTCGACAACGGTGCTGCGGCCAAGTGCTGCGGCCACGAAGTTCTCAAGGAAGATGGCAAAGCCAAAGGCGCCAGAGTCGACCACGCCGTTCTCCTTCAGAACGGGCAGCAGGTCGGGCGTACGGGCGACGGACTGATAGGCCTCGACGACGATGGCGTCGAGCGCATCCTCGGCAGAGAACTTCTTCTTCTCGCACTCGTCTGCCTTGGTCGAGACATCGCGCAGGACCGTGAGGATCGTGCCCTCGATGGGCTTACGAACAGCCTGGAAGGCAACCTTGACGGCGCGACGGAAGGCGAAGGCGATGTTGGCAGACGTAATGGGATCGTCGGCAGAGACGAGGCCCTCGGCCACACCGCGCAGAATCTGCGAGGTGATGACGCCGGAGTTGCCGCGGGCACCCATCAGGGAGCCGTGGGTGATGGCGCCGGCGATGGCCTCCATGTCGGCATCGGCGGGAAGGGCGGAAAGCTCCTTGGTCACCGAGGCGAGCGTGAGCGACATGTTGGTGCCGGTGTCACCGTCGGGTACGGGGAAGACGTTGAGCTTGTTGATCTCCTCGGCCTTGTCGGAAACGGCAGCCGCAGCGATCGGAAAACAGGTGCGAATGGTCTTTGCAATCATGAGTGGTGAAATCTCCGTGTTCGGATGCTAGTTCAGACGGCTCTTGAGCGCGTCGATGTGAATGCCGATCTTAAGGCTGGCGGGATCGATCTGGGCGATCTCCTGCAGGGTGAAGGCAACGGAGCTCGAAAGATTGTGGCAGACCTGTCTCTTATACACATCTCCGAGCCCACGAGACTAGCG
>CABSMS010000097.1 GCA_902478885.1 uncultured Collinsella sp.
AAAGAGAAGAGGCGGGGCATGCCCCGCCTCTTACACCACATCTCTGCGCGCTACCAAATTGGAAGTCGATGGTCACTCATTAACGTACAGTTCTTATAACTTTGTTCATTATTTTCCGCACCTAAAATGAAACGCCGTTTGTGACAGTACTCACAAACGGCGTTTTTTGACCACTGGCGTGTCTGGCAGGCGGCAAGCACCACCCGAATCCGCATTTTGAACGCGCCCGAATCGGTTCTGGAGCCGGTTTTCGCGCTCTTACTCGTCCTTGGGCGCGGGGTGTTTGCAGATCACACTCATGTAGATCATGCCAAGTACGGCCGCGGTGACAGAGCCGGCAAGAATAGCGGCCTTGGCGGCCAGAACCTCAAACTGGGCCGTCGGGAAGGCAAGGCCGCTGATGAGAATCGACATGGTAAAGCCGATGCCGCCCAGAATGCCCACACCGGCAATCATGTGCCAGTTGACATTGCGCGGCAGCTCGGAAATCTTGAGCTTGACCAAGGCGAACGTCATACCAAAGATGCCGATCGGCTTGCCCAGCAGCATGCCAAAGTACACGCCGAGCGTCACCGGGTCGGTGAGTAGTGTGCTCATGTCCACGCCCACTAGGCGAACCTGTGCGTTCACGAACGCAAAGATCGGCAGGATCACAAAGTTGACCGGCGTGGAGATCAGACGCTCCATGCGGATGAGCGGCGGGGTCACGCGGTGCATGACGCGCTCGACCTTGGTGGTCGAGACGGTAAAGTCATGCTGGCCCAGGATGTGTGCCTCGTCATCGTAGCGGTCATCGAGCAGCGGCAGGCACTCGCCCAGCCAGTCGGTCAGACTATCGAGCTTGACGCCGCACTTGGCCGGGATGGTAAAGGCCAAGATGACGCCGGCGAGCGTAGCGTGCACGCCGCTCTTGAACATGCAGAACCACAGCAGCAGGCCCAGCACCGAGTACGGGGCAAGGCGGTAATGCTGCGTCTTGTTGAGCCACACGAGCGCGCAGGTCACAAGCGCGGCGGCGCCCAACCAAAACGGATTGGGGCTCTGACCGTAGAAGATGGCGATGGCGGCGATGGAAATGAGGTCGTCGGCGATGGCGAGCGTCGAGAAGAACACGCGCACGCCGTTGGGCACGCGATTGCCCAGAAGCGACAGCACGCCCAGCGCAAAGGCAATATCGGTTGCCATGGGAATGGCCCAGCCGTTGTGCGCGCCGGCATGGTTAAAGATCAGATAGATGCAGGCGGGAACGACGACGCCGCCCACGGCCGCCAGCATGGGAAGCATGGCCTGGCGCGGGTTTTTGAGCTCGCCGACCGTCATCTCATACTTGAGCTCAATGCCCACCAGCAAAAAGAAAATCGCCATGAGGAAGTCGTTGACGAAAAGCTCAACGGTGAGACCGGCCGTAAGGTTGCCCAGGCCCACATACAGCGGGGTCTCCAAAAAGTGATGGATGGCCTCGTAGGCATCGGTATTGGCACAAATGACGGCGGCGATGGCGGCGAAGACCATGACGGCGGCGGAAATCGTGCCGTTCTCGGTGATGCGCTCCCAAATGTCGTGACGTTCAAAGCGCTTGCGCTCACGAACGTTGAACAGCTGCTCAGTTGCTGCCATGGGCGACTCCTTTCACGGGAAAGCTCCCGTCTTAAAAAAGCACGGCCCGCCCAAGTGGCGGCGCCGCGCTCTAACGTATTACGCTTGCATCTAGCCTACCCTGCACGACAAGCACGCAGGCGTGGCCGAAAAGCGGAACCACAGGTTGAACATTATTTGCTCAACGGCACGGGCACGCCTGTCCAAGAGACGACGCGGCACCGTGCACAAAAAAACGACCGGAGCGCGGGGCGTCCGCGATCCGGTCGTGGCGTTTGGTCAACTAAACCTAGCAGGCGGCCATGATGGGGGCTGCGACCTGCTTCTTACGGGAGAGGACGCCCGGCATCCAGACGCCGTCGTGCTCGTCGGCAATGCCCAGGCCCTTCTGAGCGGCCTCGGTCTCGCCCTCGAGCAGGACCTGCGAGCCCTCCTCCATGATGTCGGTGATGCACAGGACGATGCCGTCAGCGCCCTTCTCGGCGGCGTAGGCGCGCATGGCCTCGCGGATCTCGTCGATCATGCCGAGTGCGCGGGTCTTGTCGACAGTCTCGTACTGGCCGATGAGCAGCTTCTTGCCGGCGGGCTCGAACATCTTGATGTCGTTACCGACCATCTCGGCTGCGGTAAAGGAGCCGGACGGACGGGTAAGGAAGACCTCCATGCCAAACTTGACCGGATCGACGCCCACCTGCTCGCCGAGCTTAGCGGCGACGGCGCGGTCGACATCGGTGGTGGTGGGGCTCTTGAGCATGAGCGTGTCGGTCATCATGGCCGAGAGCAGCAGCTTGGCCTGAACGTCGGAAAGCTCAACGCCGAGCACGCCGGCGAGCTTGGTGACGATGGTGCAGCTGGAGCCCCAGGGCAGGCAGATGTAGTGCAGCGGGCCGGCGGTCTCGAAGTCGCCGATGCGGTGATGATCGACAACGCCAAAGACCGTGGCGTCCTTAAGGCCGGCGACGGACTGGGCAGACTCGTTGTGGTCGGTGAGGACGACGAGCTGACCGGCCTCGACGGACTCGATCACGCGGGGCTCGGCGATGCCGGCGTCGGCGAGCAGCTTGGCGGACTCGGCCGGAAGCTGACCAAGGGCGCAGGCCTCGTAGGTGTTGCCGGCATACTCAACCTGGTTGAGCAGCTGGGACAGGACGACGGCGCTCATGATGGCGTCGTTATCGGGGTTCTGGTGACCAAAGACAAGAACGTTTGCCATGGATATCCTCCACTTGATATGTGTACTTGGACGTAGCTATGGTAGCACGCCGATGCCGAGCCTTCGCAGACGGAAGGGCCACGGCATATTTTGGGGCGCAGGCACGGGGGCCAAGGCTGTCCCTTTTGCACTATGTTGGTGCAAAGTAACCTGCCCCCCTTGCACCAGCTATTTACCGGCGGCGCGCAGGGCTACGTAGGCGGCACCGATGATGCCGGCGTCGTTTCCGAGCGAAGCGACCTCGATGGGCGTCTCGCGCGAGGCAGAGAGCGCGTAGCGCTGGAAGTACTCGCGAACCTTGTCGAGGTAGACATCGGCCGAGGCGGAGGCGCCGCCGCCGATGAGGAACATCTCGGGATCAACCACGTTGGCAATAAGCGCCAGGGCACGGCCGAGATAGTCGGCCATGGTATCGGCCGCGGCCAGCGCGAGCTTATCGCCCTCGCGGCAGGCCTGGAACACGTCCTTGGAATCGGAGGGGCCGGTCAGCTCGATGGGCTCGACGCCCGCCTTCTTGCACTCGGCAAGGTAGTTGCTCACCACGCCGGTGGCGCTGGAATACTGCTCCAGGTGGCCATGGCCGCCGCAGCCGCAGGTGCGCTCCTCGGCCGGGTTCAGGCACATGTGGCCAATCTCGCCGCCAGCACCCACAACACCCGATACCACGTCGCCGTTAACGATAACGCCGCCGCCCACGCCGGTACCAATGGTGACCATCACCACGTTCTGTACGCCCTTGGCAGAGCCGAGCCAGGCCTCGCCCATGGCAGCGGCATTGGCATCGTTCTCATACTTAACGACCGCGTCGGGGCAGTGCTCCTGAATGGCGATCCTCAGCTCGGGCAGGTTAATGGCAATGTTGGCCTTGACCTTGGCATCGCCCGACGCCGGGATGGGGCACGGAACGGCCAGGCCAATGCCTGCCACAAAGGCACGCGGAATCTGGGCCTTAGCGACCACCTGGTCGATAGCCGCGGTCACCGCTGCAAAGCCCGCTGCGTCAACGATGGGAGGCGTGGGCACGCTGGCCTTGGCAAGCAGGTTTCCGTCCTCGTCGAACAGGCCCTCCTTAACCGAAGTGCCGCCGACGTCGATGCCGATGTAGTACTGCTTAGGTTCCATGGGAGCCCACCTTTCTCGTTTAAACATTGCCTGTATGGTACCGCTCCCAAGGCAAAAACCTACCAAAAAGGACAGGTTTGTTTTGGCAGGTTTTATCTGGGGAAGCGCAGAGTACGAGATTCGGTTCGCTGGGTGTTATATCGGTTCGGCCCCGTCCTCGGACCGATCATTTCTCAACACGACACTACTCAGATGTTTATCATTTAAAACGCTCTAATTTTGCAAGCGGAGCGACTTTTAATTTTATCTTTCTCGAACTTTTCAATACCTCAATAGAGATACTTAGGTGTTGACTATACTTTCTTTTATTCTCAATCAAGTTGGAAAGGAGGTTCCTTGATTCCCAAATACGAGGCGATAGCTGCAGATATTCGTCGAAGTATTGAGGATGGCGCTCTTAAACCGGGCGACAAGCTTCCCACCGTCGTTGAGTTCTGCGAGCTCTATAGCGTTTCAAAAATCACCGTCAAACGAGCTATTGAACAAATCACCGAGGAAGGTCTTATTACCAGCCGACGCGGATCGGGTACCTACGTTAAGGACACGGCGGGACTTCCCGGCCAGGCGTTTTTCCAGGGCAAAAACGACCGTGCCCAGGGTTTTTCGTATGAGCATCGCGGGGAGAAGGTGACCTCGGTGGTCTACGATTTCTCGATCGTTAATCCACCGGCGGACATCCCAGCCCAGCTGGGAATTGCCGAGGATGACTTTGCCTATCACGTCGTGCGCGTGCGTCAGGCCGATGGGGAGCCCATCGTTATCGAGTACACCTACATGCCCCTCGAGCTGATTCCGGGGCTGAAAAAGAAGGACCTGTACGGATCGCTCTACCATTTCATCCGCGAGCAATGCGGGCTGAAAATTTCGAGCTTTCACCGTACCATTCGCGCCGTGGCAGCAACCGAGGAAGAAGCCGAACGTCTGGACACCAAACCTGGCTCTCCCTTGCTCGAGCTCACTCAGATTGGCTTTTTGGACAGTGGTGCCGCCTTTGAGTATTCGGCCTCGCGCAACGTTGGCGACCGCTTTGAGTTGCACAATGTAACGTTGGCCTAGCTTTGTTATCCGGTGGGTGCTCGTTTTGAGTCGTCTTACGCGGCGCCCGCACAACCTTATGGGAGTATGCACATGTCCGATTTGATTAAACTCACGCCGATCTTCCACGAGAAGATCTGGGGCGGCCGTCAACTCGAAACCGTATTTGGTTACGACATTCCCGATGGTCCCATCGGTGAGTGTTGGGCCATCTCGGCCCACCCCAACGGCGACTGCCAGATTGCGGAGGGCCCGTATGCAGGCCACACGCTTTCGTGGCTGTGGGCCGAGCGCCGCGAGCTCTTTGGCAACTGCGAGGGCAAGGAGTTCCCGCTGCTCATTAAGATTCTGGACGCCAAGGACGACCTTTCGATCCAGATTCATCCCAACGACGAGTACGCCGCCAAGCACGAGAACGGCAGCCTGGGCAAAACCGAGTGCTGGTATGTGCTGGACTGCGAGCCCGGCGCCACGATCATCGTCGGCCAGCGTGCCAAGGACCGCGCCGAGGCCGCACAGATGATCGAGGACGGCCGTTGGGACGACATGCTCAACGTACTGCCGATCCACAAGGGCGACTTTTTCCAGATTGATTCCGGTACCGTGCACGCCATCAAGACCGGCACGCTCATTTTGGAGACGCAGCAGTCGAGCGACGTGACGTATCGCCTGTACGACTACGACCGTCCCGGCACCGACGGCAAGCTGCGCCCGCTGCACATTGAGCAGAGCCTCGACTGCATCGACTTTGATGCTCAGGCTCCGACCGACGGCACGGTGACCGCGCCCGAGGTCGATGGCGTAACCGAGCTCGAGTCCAGCCCCTGCTACACCGTCGATCGCGTGCGCGTCGACGGCAGCAAGACCTTGGAGCAGCGCTGGCCCTTCATGTGCCTGTCGGTCATCGACGGCGAAGGCACCGCCTGCGGCGACCCCGTCCACAAGGGAAGCCACCTGCTAGCCCCGAGCACCGTGGACAAGATTGAGCTCGAGGGCAAGATGGAACTGATCATCAGCCACCTGTAGGTCACCGGTCCCCAAGCGCTCGCCGGGACGGGGCGCGGGGTTTGGTCGCCTGCTCGGACAGTCCTGCTCGCACGGAGAGCACATTAAGTGCTCTCCGGCTCGTGCGGAACTCGCGATCGACCAAACCCCGCGCCCCGTCCCGGCGAGCCTCTGGCTAGTCACATCATTCCAAATACAACAAGGGGCCCCTTGCCATACATACCAAATCAAAAGGGAGATAGCGTCTTGAGGATTAACAAACTGGAAGTTAGCGATTTCTTTTTCCGGTATTTTCTGTCCCTCGGATTTCCTCATGATAGAAATAATCCACGATCACCGGATGTCCCTGCGGGACTCTTCCATAAGGCATTTCATTATCCACAAAGGGGCAATCATACTTCTTAGCCATTTCCTCAGCTTTTACTTCAAGCGCTTCAAAGTAGCTGCGGTTATGCTTGTTATAGATCTCATCGTAAAGCGGTACAAGATCAGGATGTTTTCCGGCGATATAATCCATAATCGTCTTCTTGAAACCGCCCCGAAGATTGAGATTTTCGAGCCAGAACAGATCGCACTGATCCTTTACCCGCTCAAAGATTGCTTCAAAATCCGTGATACCGGGAAATACCGGGGATACGAAACAGACTGTACGGATACCTGCTTCATATACCTGCTTCATAGCAGCGATACGGCGCTCAATGCTCGAAGCAGAGTCCATATCGTTCTTGAAATTTTCATCT